>DATNMD010000034.1:0-73033 GCA_035602505.1 Candidatus Acidiferrum sp. | reverse complement strand
GTTGGCGGAACGATCCGCCGAAAGCTGATTCACCGTGAGAGTTTCAGAGCTTCGGTCCTCCACCACTCTGGCAATCACGCGGTGGACAAAACACTGCTCGGGAGTTTTGTGCCTTGACAACGCCTTCGCTCTTATCGAGCGCCACCCAAGATCCTTTCAATTCTGCTTGCCACCCGTCGTCGGAGCCGTGGTTCAGTGGGAGGCGGAGGACGGTGCGGTTCGCGGCCCTGCTTCCGCGAAAACTTGTTTGGCGGCAGGCGGGAGATCGTGCATGTGGCTGAGAAGTGTCACCAACTGCCAAGTCTGCTGCTCGCTTAACACGTTTTTCCATCCCGGCATGGCCGTCCAGCGAATGCCGTGCTGCAGGATGTAAAAATTCTGGCTCTCCGGCATGTCGGCCATGTCATCGGTGAACTGCGGCGCACGGGGATTGAGCGAGTCGGCGAGCGGCGATTTGGGATGCGCGGGATCGCCGTGACACAGCGTGCAGTGCGCGCTATAGAGACGGGCTCCGGCGACTAAATTCGTCTCGTCCGCTGTGATCGGATTCGTTAGTTTGGGGGCAGCACGTGCGACGCTGGCGTCCATGGCGTACGTGGCGAGGGTGGTCTCCATTTTCGAAGGAGGATTGTCCGCGCGCATGCTGGCGAAACCCAGGAGAGCGTAGAACAATCCTAGCGCAAGAATCAGAATCATCGTCACGATGCCGAAGATGAATCCTTTCATCGAATTCCCCTGTCATCGACGGTAGCCGCCGACGCCGCTAGTGAAAAAATCCCCTGTCACGTCACATGCGCATTCCGCCGAACAGATACAAAACCAACAGGATGATCACGATCAACCCGACAATCCCTACGCCTCCGCCCGTCCCCCATCTCCGATATCCGTAATAGCCTCCACCGCCCCCGAACACGAGCACCAGGACAATAATCAACAAGATCAATGACATAGAAATTTCCTTTCTGCCGCGGACTGGCTTCGATCTTAGATCAAGGCGGTCGCGACGGAGCGTCTTGGCGCGGCATTTCAAGGGAACCTGGCGGCCAGGGCAGCTTCCAGGCGGTCAAACTGCAAAGGCCCGCCCGGGATGCCGTGTGCAGTCACTCCCCAAGGGACATGGCCGCCACACGTTCCATCAAATCAAAGCACGATGCTAACGATGCTCAGGACGAGTGTCTGTCCCGTTGTGGACAGCTATAAAAGTGGCAACGAAAAGGAACGCCGCAATATTAGCCTCCTTGTTCTAGAGTGGACATTACTGCTTCGAGCTTGATGACATCATGAGGGTATGGCAAAAACGAAATACAAAAAGGAGTCTGACAAAGCACTACTTGCCAGCATCGCGAAAGAAATGGCGCAGCCCCGTGTGGCCGAATCCGCGCGAATAGGGGCCGATAAACAGCACATAGCAAAGGCTCGAAAGCGCGCGTGATTGGCTTCACATATTGCGTTTGACGATGCTGGAGGAGTCAGAGGACGGCTTCAGCCCGGCAGCTTTTGCATTGGCTTACATCGAGGCTCACAGATGGCAGCTTGCAGAAGCGCCAGCCGAGCGGTCGCCAACAGCAAACCGTACTCCTCTCACCGGACGTCGCTGAGTATTTCCGGGACGAGCAATCCGTCAATACGGCCTTGCGTACCTTGATTCACGCGGCGAAGGGGCCTCTCCGCCGCGCGCGCTGAGAAGCCTGTCCCACCCGCCGCTGGAGATCGATGCGTGATCTCAGGAAGCGCCCGTCGGCTGCAAGCCGTGTTAGACGGCTTCCTCGTCGTGGGCGCTTTTCTGCTGGCACCACGCGACCTCATGCTCGCATCGATTCAAAGGCTAGCTTGTAATTGAAGATCAACTTCTGACGGGAGGGGGTAAGCTGGCTCTTCTCCAATTGTGATAGTGCCTCGTCGCGAATCTCGGCGGGCACGCGTGCTGCCTCGAGAACGTGCCTCGCCGTGGTGACCAGGTCATCCAGGGATACAGAGCCGTTGAACCCCTTGAAACTTTCTTCGTGACGAACGATCCCTGCACCTCGTGCGCGTCCGGCTTGACTGGAGTAGTGGATTACCGGAGTGAAGTGTCTTGCGAAGGATCGTCGCTTAAGGTAAAGGTAGTCGGCCACGACCTTGCCGACTGCCACGATGCGTGCATTTGGCGTTGCCACGAGGTTTATTTCTTCCTGCAATAACCCGTACCATCTGTCATAGCGCTCGACCCTCGCGAGGCCGGCACGATCGACGAGCATTGCTCCCTTCGACAGATCGGTGATGTGGTATCGCTCTCCTGGCCCGCAAAGATAGCGCCGAATGCAAAAGTGAAGGATGATGACCTCAACCGAGAAAAGAAAGTTTCGGTAACCGGCTTCGACTTTCGACCGTGCCTCGTCTGCGGAACGAGCCCACCTGCCCAAGGACGGCTCCATGGCGATCAGGACGCAATGCGCGGGACCTTCTGGTTCAGCTACGGGGAGAAACACGTGGCCGTCGGCCTCCGCGCGAGCCTTCATCTGCATTTCAAGCTCTCGGTACGCAGCATGGAAGTCTGTGTCTATCCGCATGGTTCGGGCCGTCTAACTATTAAGTAGGCTGCGAAACCAGGCTAGACGAATCGCGAGGCTCGCCTGATTGGATGACGTTGTCGGCTCCGACTCCCGAGTAGACTTGGTAGCTGTTCGACGACCAAGGCTCGGAAGAAGGAGCCGAGCAGTGTTGATTATAGGTCGTGATTTTCACACACGCTATCAACAGATCGCCATGGCTAGGGAAGAAACCGACGGGTGGCCCGGACGCTAAACCCTGACACGAATTTGGGTGCCATCACGCCGGGTTTGCGTGTGGGGTTTTTGACTCTGATTCATGCGATGGGGCACCCACCCGCCAGGAATATTCTGACCGTGATTCTCCAAGACAAAACTTAGATTACTTCCAGGCTTCCGCGATGGGCGCGGCGCTGGCATCGCCCGAATTCAGGGTCGGCAAAGCAAAGTTATCCTCAATCGTTTTTAGCACGCTATAGTGATTGTATTCTTTGTCAACCGTCCGGGTTTTGACCATATCGCCGAGGAAGACGGTATAGATGCGATCGTTCTTGTCGTTCCCCTCGGATTCGTCGTACGTCACTACCACCAGAGTGCCCTTCATCTCTTTCTGATCCCAAGGGAACCATGTCTGGAAGAAGGTTTCCAGCCAGTGCGAACCCTTTTGCAGGCCCTTCCTGGCATTATAGAAAGGATCGTGTCCATCGTCGTCGAGGTTGGGGGTGTAAAACATATATCGAGACAGGGGAAATTTCTTCGGGTCTTTTCTGAACATTTCGATGGCGGTCACGAAGGAATTGTGCGGATCTTTGGTGTCGACGGAAACCACATTGCGGTAGCTTTCCTTTTGAATTTTCTCAAAACTCAAGAACGGTACATGTTTGCGGGCATATTTTCCTTCACTACCTGCAAGGTAAGGTTGTACGTGATTAGGATAGTTTTCTGCGTAGCCCGTCCAATCGAGTAAATCGGCAATTGTTCTATGCTCAGCGTCGTCGGGGAGGGTAATTTGGTGGTCGCTGTGCATGCCAAAAGAAGAGCCGGCGATCATTGCGAGGTAATTCGGGTAGGACGGATGGTAGAGGTTTTTGAAATTAGAGAAGCTCGTCCCCCTGCTTGCCAGTTTCGCGAAAAACTCATTCTTCATCGCTGAAGCGTAGTCTTGGTTCTCCAAGACGATAATCAGTACGCGCTCAAAATGTTTACCGGGAGCGAAGACGGGAGTCTTGCTGTTTTCAGTTTGCAGGCCGCTGCTGTTGAAGGCAGCTCCGCAGGTTACGAGGACTGCCGATACCCAAATTTTCGCTAATCCGGAGAATCGCTTACTTTTCATTTAGAGGCCTCCTGTCCCGGCGGACGACCGTTTCTGATGTCTTATTCTAAGCAGCTGGCAAAGAAGCTTACTGCGCAAAAGTGGACAGTCGCCCTTCCCTGGATCACGAGCTCACTTCGTCTTGTCGTTGCCGCGTGCCGCTCGATAAGAGCGAAGGCTGTTGTCAAGAGACACTTCTTCGCGGACGGGTGGCCCAGGCGTGATGCAGCGACAAGAAGTTTTGTAACATTGTGGTTATCGGACGAGATAAAGACCGCGATCAATTCTGGCGACTATTCGATGGGCGTTCCTGTGCTGTATTAGACAGCGCAACGCAATAACTCTGTGAGAAAATCCCCCAGTCCAGGATCGTGCTTCTTGTCTCCCGGAATCTCCTCGGCGCGCTCTCGTAGCTGACGCCAGGGAGATTCGCCAGCATCAGATGCACTCCCTCCTTAGCCCTGAGAAGCGTGACGGACACCAAGTCCGTCGCGCTTCCGTCTTATTCGGTTTGTACTTTCCGTACTTCTTCCTCGCATGGTTGCCCCAGTGCGGCCGGGTGCCGTCGAGGCCGGTGAATCCGTATTCCTGGGCCAGTGCCCAGGCAATGCCGCGGGCGACCGATCGTTCCCAACCCTCCAACGCTCGACGTTTGTTTGGCCGCTGTGCGAATAGGAACAGCGCTCGCGTCTGCACTGTGGGTACTATCCTCGCTGGTTGTAATGCTGCGTACAACGGTCCGCGAGTGGGGCAGCCGTTTTGCGTCGAGCGAGGCCACAAAGGAGAATCAAAATGAAGACAATGCTAGTTATCGGTACGTTGTTGCTAGCTCTACTGATTGCCGGGTGCAACGTGAACCCAGCGCCAGCCGCAACGGTAGGACCAGCGGGACCTCCGGGACAGGCAGGCCAAGCGGGACAGACAGGCAAAACCGGCCAATCCGGGCAGCAGGGGGACCCCGGGCAGTCAGGGCAACAGGGCGCGACGGGTCAGCCGGGTCAGACCGGAGATCAGGGCGAAACGGGAGAGCCCGGGCAGCAGGGCCGAAAAGGTAAGGACGCACCATGTCCAGCAGGAGAGCATCGCTATACAGACCCAAATACTGGAAGAGTGAGTTGCGTCAGGGACTACTAAGCTGCGTCTAAGTCCAAGCTCCGAAAACGATACGCAATCCACGGCCAATCTGCTGGCGGTGGATCGTCATGCCGCATGGCGCGAGAGCCATCACTTGCTGTAGCAAAAGGGCATCGGCCGACTACCCTTAGTTATAGCTGACGTGGTGCCTGCTCTTGCTTTGAATGGGAAAGGCGCGGGCGAGCTTCGGGTTTACCGAGCATACCGAGTGTTTTCTACCTGGGCGACAAGCGCCCGGTCCAAAGTAAGAACAAGATAATGAGGATAATCACGCTTACGCCACTGATGGGGTAAAAGCCCCACTTCTTGCTGTGCGGCCAAATCGGAAGGCTACCCACAAGCGCTATGAGGATAATTACCGGAAGAACGAACATCACCATCATGTCTTTGCCCCTCGTTTTTGGCCGGATCCTGCCGGTCTAATCCTGTTTTCGCCTCACGCGTTGCGCCATCAGGAAAGCGGGCTAAGCCGCTCGCTCGGAGCGACTCTGGAGTTGCGCAGTTCTTATTGGAAGCAACACTACGAGCGTGTAAATCCCCAGAGTTGTGCCCAGTGGAAGATTAGAGAGCGACAAAAACCCTGCAATGAGGGCGAGCAAGCGGCCTGATCGATTTCCTGCAAGTAGAGCCAGTCCAGCAATGATCCCCAAAATGCCGCAGACAACCGACAAAGCTATCATTGCTATGTATATGACATGGAAAGCAGTCATCAGCGTAAACGGGTCAGGAACGCGGTTGAGCAGAGCGCCAAACATTAAGGTAGCGGTACCACTGTAGAGGAACAGGCAGACCGCCATGAGCAAGCGAATGACTCCATACACAATCCAGCATCCTCCCAAGATTCGGAGGTGACCGGTGGGGTTCTGTGCAATGGGATCGTCTGAAGACATGGCTGCCCCTGTCGGCTGGCTTGGCCTGAGCCGGGAATCGACTTCAGTGCATGACCAATCTCTTATAGCGCGGACTCAGCGGACAGTCTGTTCACATCCGTACACATGGGCGGGTGGCCGACCCTTGAAGCCGCAAGAAGCTTTTGGTGTGGCCCATCCTTGCGAGTTTTGGAAGGGTGGGGCTGCTTTTCGCTAGCCTCTTCACCGCGGGTGAGCCAGCCTCCATCTAGCAAAAGGTATTCCCGGAAGACTTTCTCTGCGCCACCCGCTTACGATCAAAACCAATCCGGGAAAATCAGCTCTATGAGCCGGGAACCCAGTAGGAATAAAATCGCTCATCGCAGATTTTGTACTTTCCGTACTAATTCCTGGCATGGCCCCGGTGCAGCCGGGTGCCGTCGAGGCCGGTAAATCCGTACTCGCGGGCCGGGGCCCAGGAACTGAAGACAAGTCCGCTCTTCTCCTTCACCTTCGGATCTGCCGCAAGCGCCACCACGGTGGCTATCGGGGTGCCGTACCTGTGGCGCTTTAGAAAATTACCTGGCGCATGAACTGAAGGTCCGGCACCCAGAATCATCCCCTCGGCAAGGGTGCTCCACTCGCCCAAAGGCGGCATCTGAAACACGCGGCAACAGTAGCTTCTTTGAGTGGGTGCGATTGTGGACAGTTTCCGTTTTGCGAACATGCTAGCGTCCTACATATGTGCCGCTTACACATTCCGGCTGTCCCCGTGTTTCGATTGCTGGCGCTTGCCTTCTGCGTCTTGGCCCTGGCCGGTTGCGTAGGACAGGTAGCCAAGACTCCGCCGCCGCCGGTGACGCCCGGTCAGCAGAGCGTGCGCTTCGGCCACGTTTTCATTGTCGTCGAGGAAAACCACAATTACGGCGACGTTGTCGCTAGCCCTTCGATGCCCTACCTGAACAGCCTCGCCAACCAGTACGGCCTAGCCACAAACTATTTCGCCAACGGGCATCCTTCCATCCCGGACTATTTCATGCTCACCACGGGACAAACCCTGACGCTCATCGACGCTTTGACACCGCAATCGTTTCCCGTTTCCGAGGACAATGTCGTCCGTGAGCTGATCGCTGCCGGCAAAACCTGGAAATCCTACGCCGAGGATCTTCCCAACGTTGGGTACACCGGAGGAGACACCGGGAATTACGCGGTGCGCCACAATCCGCTGGCGTACATGACGGATGTGCAGAACAACTCCGCGCAAGCAAAGAATCTCGTGCCGTTCACGCAATTTTCCGCGGACCTACCGACCGCAAATCTACCCGACTATTCCTTCATCGTCCCAAACCTATGCAACGACGGGCATGATTGCCCTCTGACCACCGCCGACAATTGGCTGAAGACGAACATCGACCCGGTGATTCAGAGCCCGGTGTTCCAGAAGGACGGCCTGCTCATCATCCTCTTTGACGAAGCGGACACACTGGATTTCACTGCCGGCGGAGGCCACGTCGCCGCCGTCATCGTCAGTCCGCTGGCGAAGCGCGGCTACAAGTCCATCGCTTTCTATCAACATCAAAGCGCGCTTCGCCTGACGCTCGAAGGCCTTGGCGTGACGAAGCTGCCCGGAGACGCCGCCAGAGCCCCAGCGATGTGGGAGTTTTTCAGTACTCCGTAGTCTTAAACCGCAGACAGCTAGTGGACGTTGGGTAAGACGCGGGTAGCGGTGTGGGAGCTTAAAGCTCCCCCCGCCTAAGGATATTTGCCGTCAGGGCTGGACGCGGAAAGATGCGCTCACCTTAGGCTGTGCAAAGCGTTTTCGAGGGCGGGAATTACGTGAACCACAGGGCCGTTCCAAAAGGCTGAGGGTGGTTGGTCGTTCCATTGGGAATGCGGGGGGTAAAGGATTACGTCATCCCAAAAGAATCCTCTGTTGACGCAGCAGGCGGGCTTTATCTCCGGTGGCTTGGCGGTGGCTCTGCGATTCAGCTCTTGGGCGACAAGATGCTTCGGGTCCCAAAACTGAATGGCACGCTGGTCTGCGACTCTTCCAAGGGCGCTGGCGCTTGGCGAGGTGAAATCCGTCGGCAAGATCGGCTCCCACACGACCAGAACGCGGAGTCTGGTGTCCGAATGGCTGGCAAGAAACTTTTCGACTGCGGAGGCCCCCCGCAGACATGTCGCTCAAGTGGGCGAGAGCAAAAGAATGATGCGGGGTTCGTCCGTGGCGGAGTCAAATGCGTTTTGAAATTCGCTGAAGCTCGATGCTGAGATAACGGTGAGCGGCGGCTGCCCCGCAGGTGTCTTGGACGGCCCCCAAAAATACACACCCGCGACGAGTAGCAGTAGCACAACCACGACCGCGATAAGAAGTCGTTTTTTCAATTTCATGACCGGTAAAAATGATCAGCCAAGAATCCGGCAATTTGTTGTGGGAATAGAATCATTGCAAGCACAATCGCGACGGCGATCCAGAGCAGCATTTGCCCGATGAGACGGCCCTTCACAGCGCACTGCTTTGCGCGGCGCTGCTGCCAGAATCCGAAGCCAATCAGCGCGATGGAAAGCGCCAGGAACCACGGCCGGAACCGCAGGAGGAAAGCGCTTGCGCCGGCGGCTCCGATGGCAGCCGCAAAGCCGAGGGGTACGCAGCACGCCATGGTGGCGAGCGAGCTGACAATTGCGGCAACAGAGGCCGAGAGGCCGGTACCCTGACTCACGGTCTCTCTCCATGCATTGCTTTGCGCACGGCGCGATGAATCATTTCCGCCGGCGGGACGCCCGGCTGTTTCTCGCCTGGATACAACCGACAGGAGACTGCAAAATTTTGCCCGTCTAGCTCACCCGCGATATCGCGTCCATTGATTCGAATGACAGGAGAGCCGCGAAACTTCAGTGCCTCGGCCATGCGAGCGTTGGCTACAAGCACCTCGCTGATTTGAGCGGAGATCTTCTCAACGGCCAAAACGCTCTTCAGTTGCGCCATGGCCGCAGGGTAATGCGGACAGTCCAATACGTACAGGACCTCGATTTTCACGTGGCACTCCCCGGACGGTTTTGCTTGGCGCCGCTTAGGAGTGGGCAGCGGGCATTTCTTCGGCGGAGTTCTTTCTTGCAGGTGCGCAACGCCGATTGTAGCTCGTGTTGCAATGTTTGGAGATCGCGGAGCTTTCGGCGGACCTGAAGGAGTTTTTTCTCCAGGCGAAAACACACTGGCGAACAAGGTTGCAGCCGGCTGCTACGCAGAGGCAAGAGCTCGCGAACTTCCTTGAGCGTAAATCCCAGGCCCTGCGCCAGCCGAATGAATCGCAGAGTCTCCACATCACTATCGACATATTGACGGAAGCCGCCCGCGGTTCGCGAAGGACGCGGAAGCAAGGCGTTTCGCTCGTAAAAGCGAATCGCATCCGGGGTGAGACCGATCTTTTTTGCTACGCCACCAATATGCATGGGAGCGTCTCCTATTGGGAATCTACACCCTGGAGTATAGTCCAGAGTCAAGCTGCGGTCCTTGCATGTAAGTCTAAGCAGAAGTGCGTGACGACGGGTGCACCGAATGGAACATGGAATCGGCTTGATACTGGCTTTGGCTGTGGCGGGCATGGCCACAGTTATCGACTTTGAGCGCGAGCGGGCGTTCTATCCGACAGTGCTGATCGTGGTGGCTTCCTATCGTCCATCACTTGTTTATTCAAAATCCAGAGGTGCCGCGCTGGTGGCCGGGTTTTTGTTTGGCGTTTGATGTGATTCTTGGCGGGTGGTTGGCAGTGCGTCTGATTAGGCACCCTGATTACGGGCCGGGCTAACGTCTTTCGCACCTACGGCGCTTTGGAAAATTACCTGGCGCGTGAACTGAAACTTTGCGCCGGAGGAAAGATGGCGAGGTGAACTCGCCGCTATACGGAAAAGGAATGGGGCCGGGTGGATGCCGGCCCCATTGATGTGCTTGGACTATTTTTCGATTACGAGCAGGGACGTCTCCGTTTGCGTGGCGTCTGCGACGATGGCCACGAATTTGTTCGGAGAGATGACCCAGAGGATAACGGGTATAGGTGAACCGCCGGTTGGCGTTATGGTGGCCGCAGCGCGACCCTTGGAATCGATAGTGGTCGTGTAGACGGCTGTGAATGCCTGGTCGGGAGTGAGTGTGGATGGGAAGTCGCTGGAATCCAGCGTGCCGCTTAAGGGCGGGCTTCCCGCTCCCGCAGTCAGAGAGCCAGCCAGATCATTTGCTTGAGCGTTGGTTGGATCAATGGTTCCTAGCACGTATGTGCCGGAAGGCGCAACGGTAGAGGTTTGCGGCTCGAAGAAACCGAGTCCGACGTCATTGCCGGGGTCTACCGTGGTCCCTTCCACGAGGAAGCCGGTGTTGAGGTCGACGAGGTAGACGACTTCCTGGCGGATACCGGTGATGGAGACGACGCCGCGTCCCGATGAGGTCATCGTGTAGCTGCCGGACGATGTTCCTGTGGTGATCACGCCATCCGCGTTCTGGTCGAGCGAAGCGCTGGTGATAGTGCCCGAGCCATTGGGGACAATTTGCCCGATGGCCACATTCGTCTGGCTGTGACTGGTGTCTAGCGCACTGAACCGGAAGACTGCAGCGCCATTGAGCGAGCTCAGGGCAAATCCGCCGCCAGGTTTGTTTTGCTTCAAGAGCGATCCAGTGAAGCGCGGCACCGAGTCCACGAGCGGGTTGATATTGACGAAGAACAGTTCGGTCGAAGAGACCATGTAATAGGCGTAGGTGGTGGTAGCAGGCAGCCCGGTGATGGTGGCGTTGACGGACAGCGTGCCGCGCCCGGCAGAACCGCTGGCAGCGCTGATGACGCCTCCGCTTATCGCGATCTGGCCGGTGCTTGCGCCACTGGTGCTGGCGTCAAGCGAACCGCTGCTGATGTTTCCGCTTGCCGCGGTTAACGCGCCATCCGCAGATGTCCGGTTCGCGGCGTCATCATAGCCAGTCATTCCGAAAGCGAAATCGCCAGCGAGCGCGGTTGCGAATTGCGATGTGTTTTGCTTTTTGATCAGACCGGAGCCGCGGGTGGCACTGGCGTCAAATTGGATGAAGCGTGCTTTTTGCCCGGTGGCGTCGACGGACATGCGGAACGTCCAAGTGCCAAGCGAACTGATGAGGGTAAGAGAGCCGCGGTTATCCGCAGCGATGGTAAAGCTGCCGCCGGTGATGGAGATGTTGGTGCTGACGCCGCTGTGGCGCGTGAGGTCAAGAACGCCGCCAGTGACTGCACCGGCGCCATCGGCGATGAAGCTGCCTGCCATGGCAAGGTATCCGCTTGCATCCCATCCAGTGAAGCTTAGAGCGTAGGTGCCGTTCAACAAGCTGTCATTGGGGCCGGACGGATTGACGGTGATGCTCAGCGCTTTATCGGCGGACTGGGCCGGGCCAGAGGAGTCGGTGACATGCACGGTGAAATTGGAAGTGGCCGCGGCAGATGGAGTGCCGGTAATGGCGCCCGTAGCGCTGTTAATGGCGAGGCCGGCCGGCAGGGCGCCGACGGTAATGGTGAAGGTGTAGGGTTGCGTACCGCCGGTGGCCTGTACGCCGCCGGTATAGGCAGCGCCGATCGTGCCGTTTGGAAGCGAAGTTGTTGAGATTGTGAGAGAAGCGGCGTCGACCGTGATGGTCAATGCACTGGTTGCGGAGATAGCCGGACTGCCGGAGTCGGTCACTTGGAAGGTGAGGTTTGAGGTGCCGGGGGCGGTGGGCGTCCCGCTGATGACTCCGGTGCTGGCGTTCAAGCTGAGGCCAGCGGGGAGCGTGCCGGAAGCGATGCTCCAGGTGAAAGGAGAGACACCGCCGGTCATTTGCAGAGTGACGCTATACGCCGTGCCGACAGTGGCATTGACCAGCGAAGTTGAAGTGATGGCGGGCAGTGGAGTGACGGTTATTTTGACAGAAGCTGATTTGGTTGCGTCGCTGACCGATGTGGCGGTGAGAGTGACTGTTAGGTTGGCAGCGACGCTCGCGGGCGCGTTGAAAGTTGCGGCGCCGGTGGTTGTGTTGGAGAGAGTGCCGCCTCCAGCAACGGTCCAGGTGACACCCTTGGCGCCAACGTCATTGCTGACGGTCGCGGTGAAGGCTTTCGTTTGAGCCTGGTCGATGCTGACGGCCGCGCTGGGCGAGACGGAGACAGTGATGGCGGGCGGCGGGGGCGGCGTGCTGTCGCCGCCACAACCGGCGACGAAAATGGCGAGACAAGAAACGTGAGCAAATACGAAAAGGAGACTTAAGTAGCGCGCGAACAGCGACTTAACAGACTTGGTCGAGCAATTAGCTGGGGTCATAGACCTCTCCTGTGGCACACGAAAGTGTGCTAGCTTTCGGCAGGCTCGCGGGCAGCCTGCTTTTGTGTATCTTGAGTTTCAGTGATGGTGAACGATGTGATAGGCTCGCGGCAAGTGACAACACATGTCAGAAGATGACATGTGAGCTTGAACCGCTTCGTCCCACGCGACGAGTTCAAAAGAGATGGCAGATAAGCCCACAGGCCGGCTCGACTCTTGGAAACAAATTGCTGAATACCTCGGACGTGACGTTCGCACCGTAATCCGGTGGGAAAACGAGCGCGGCCTTCCTATCCATAGGATCCCCGGAAAGAAAGGACATGGAGTCTTCGCGCAACGCGAGGAAGTAGATGCGTGGCTACATGGGGGATCGCAAGAGGCGTCGCGACCGAGAATCGGGGTCCTTCCGCTGGTGAATACGATAAAAGTGGAAGAGGAATATATAGCGGACGGAATCAGCGAGAATGTGATCCGCTCCCTTTCGAGAATCCCGAGCCTACGCGTGATGGCCTGGAGCACGGTTGCTGGTTTCCGGGGAACGGCCGGCGATCCGGTTCAGGTAGGGCGAGAACTGAGCTTGAATGCAATTGTGACCGGCCGGGTGGCGCAGCGGAACGGGTTCTGGCAGGTACACATGGAGTTGGTTGATCCCACAGATGGCGCGCAGCTTTGGGGCAAGGAATACACAAAGCCGGCGATGGATATTCAGACCTTGCCGAATCAAATTGCGAGGGACATTGTCAGCGGAATGGACGTGCACTTCGGAAAAGATGAAGCAGCAAGGCTGACCACCAATCGAACGGTCAACGCTCAAGCATACGACCTGCTGTTGCACGGCCGATATTACTTCAATCAGTTCACGGCGGAGACGTTTGCGCAGGCGCTGCAATGCCTGCAGAGGGCGGTGGCGATCGACCCTGAGTACGCGGAAGCTTACGCGGAACTGGCTCAGTGTTATGTCTTTCTGGCAGTAGGTTATGGTGATGCGGCACCACGCGAACTGTTGGCAAAGGCAGACGCGGCGGCGCGAAAAGCCATAGCGTTGGATGAGAAACTAGGCGAAGCGCATTGTGCGTTGGCCATGGCGTCTGTATATGACGGGTGGGATTGGAAGTTGGTCGAGAAGGAATTCAAGCTGGCAATTGAGTCGAGCCCCAGTTCGCCCATGGCACACGTGGGATACGCTACGCTGCTGCATGCGCTATGCCGGACTGAGGAAGGCATTGAGGAAGGGCGTTGGGCAATGGAAGTCGATCCGCTCGCGCCGATAGCGACTGGCGACTACGCGTTTGCTCTGGCAATAGCTGGTCGAAATGCCGAGGCTTTGAAATTGATACAGCAAGCGCTGGAGCGATTTCCATCATTCTCGAACATGCACTATATGCTCGGTGTGGTGCACGAGCGGGCAGGGCGCTATGAGGAGGCGATTGAGGCAATTCAGAAGACTCTGGCCGCAGGAATGATGCACACCATACCATTCGGAGTATTGGGTCACATTTTTGCGAAGACAGGGAGACGTGAGAAAGCGTTTGAAATACTCAGCCGACTGGACGAGCTGGCCAAGGTGCGGCCTGTTGCACAGTTTACGAAGGCGCTTATCTATGCCGGCCTCTTCGACACGAAGGCGGCGCTGGAATGCTTGGAAAAAGCGTACAGCGACAAATCACCATGGCTCTACATGCTGAATTGGTATCCGTGGCTGGAGCCGCTGCGAGGCGAGCCCGGGTTCATTGATCTGGTAAGGCGGGTGGGGCTTCCGGCGCGGCCTGATGTGTAGGCAATCTTGTGCGGCGCGGCTTGCGCAGTGGCGCGCTGAGTCGAGGCTTTCTTCGGTGACGAGAGTACGCACTTCGGTTGTGAATTCTGCCGCACTATGGCGCTTTGGAAAATTACCTGGCGCATGAACTGAAACTTGACTTCGCTGAAGCACGTCACACTTTCAGACCAGCATAAAAGACAGTATCTGGACTAGAGGAGCTGGCTCCCTCCGGAGGCGCACATGACTCCTTTGCTCCTGGGCATTCTCCTCGCGATACCGGTCGCGGCGAACGATTCACAGGCGGCACACGCGCTCTCGTAAGTTCACCACATTTACGTTGGGTCCATGGGGCAGGATGACGAAGCCAAGCGCCGAAACTGCATAGCAAGGGCCAATCTGCTGGGGGACGGTTTGGGGGAATCTTTGATTCTATGAGTGGATGGGCATCACTACGCATTCGACGGTGGTAAACACTTGGGCTAGTGAGCTGGCTGGACTGGAACCCCCCAGGATGACCCAAACTTTGTGCCCTGTTATTTGATCGAGTATGAGGTACTCACCGGGCGAAGACCTGTCTAATTTCTCGATACGCGCCTTGGCGGCGGCAAAGCTTTCTACCGCACCGAGCCAAAGCACATGGCCATCCGGATCGGTTCTGAAAATATCGAGGGGACGAAACATCACGGATTACCTCGCTTTCTGCGAGGAACATTTTCCGCCAATCTTGCACCACCCTGTCTGCCCGATTCAGGACACTGGAATCTCCTTGCAGAAACCGCGGTGGCTACGAAAGACGAGGGTGTCCACAATTGGACAGACGCCTGGCTTTGCCGGCACTACTATGCGTCTGGCCGGGAACTAGCAGGCTGCGGTACAGACGAGTCTGCCGATGGTAGAAAGTCACATGTTCGGAGGTAAGGATGAAAGTGAAGATAGCGATGGCAATTCTTGCATTGTTCCTATTTGCCGGCACCGCCGGATTGGCTACGGCGCAGGACACAACAAAATCCACGCATAAGAAAGTGCGGACGCTCGCGGGCTGCCTTCAAAAGGGCGACGACGCCAATGAGTACGTGCTTACTACGGCGAAGGGCGCCACTTGGGAGATCAAGAGCGACAGCCTCAAGCTCGGCGATCATGTCGGCCATAAAGTCGCGGTTACCGGCGTGGTGTCCAATGCCAAAATGCACGGCATGAAGGAAGACGCAAAGGCCGAGGCAAAAGAGCACGGAGTGGCTAAGCATTCCACCGAGCATGGTCACATGACCGTAACGAATTTGAGTATGGTTAGCGAAAGCTGCCAGAAGTAAAGCTCGATAAGGCCTCTTACCGAGGGCGCGTATTCGACGCACGGCCTCCTTGCGTACGACTGTCGTCTGCGAGTAGCCGGATTACGGTACGACTGAAACTACTAAATTAACGGAGCAGTGTCTCTATCCGGAGCAGCCGCAGCGTTCTGGCCTTTGAAAATGGCCAGCGGCGCGCTACCATCGCGGCCCAGCATCCACCTCACTTTCTGTCACCTGTAACCCAGGAGATTTGGATGGAACGGACTGTTCACGTTTTCGCGAGGATTTTTGTATTCAGCCTGCTCTCACTGTGTGCTGCGTTTTTGGCGGCCGCAGGCGCCCATGGTGAAGATGAGGCGATTGCCTCGCGTACGGCGGAAGTCGATGGAGTGCGGTTGCAGTATTTGACGGCCGGCCAGGGTCCGGCGCTTGTCCTGTTGCACGGTTATGCGGAAACGTCGCGCATGTGGAAGCCGATTATTCCACTGCTGGCGGAGCGATTTACGGTGATCGCGCCGGACTTGCCGGGCATTGGAGACTCGGCGATTCCGGCGAGCGGTCTGGATATGAAGAGTGCCGCGATACGCATTCATGCGCTCGCGAGGTCGCTCGGCGTCGAAAAAGCGCGAGTGGTCGGACATGACATCGGGCTGATGGTCGCTTACGCGTATGCCGCGCAGTTTCCCGCGGAAACGGAGAAGCTGGTGGTGATGGATGCGTTTCTGCCTGGCGTTGAGGGGTGGGAAGCGATATACAACAATCCCGGTTTGTGGCATTTCCGCTTTCATGGGCCGACCCCCGCGGCGCTGGTGAAAGGGCGCGAGCGCACGTACTTCGACTATTACTGGAATGAGTTTGCGGCGGACAAGAATGGGTCCTTGCCTGAAGGGGATCGCGCAGCGTACACAGCGGCGTACGCGCGGCCCGGACGCATGCAAGCGGGTTGGGCTTACTTCGCGTCGTTTCCGCAAGCGGCGAAAGATTTCGCGCAGTTGTCGCAGACGAAACTGACGATGCCGGTGCTGTCAATCGGCGGAGAGAAGTCGTTGGGAGAGGCGCTTGCACAGCAGATGAAGTTGGTCGCGTCGGACGTGAGCGTCGTGGTGCTGAAAGACACCGGGCATTGGGTGCTGGAAGAACGACCCAAGGAAACGACCGACGCGCTGGTGAAGTTTCTGTGAAATGAGCGCAAAAAATGCTGGCCGCTCCGGCCGGGATGGGATCGCTACCTTCGGAACGCAATCAAATCTGCTGCTCAATATCCTCGAAATCCGTTTGTGCACTTGAGAATGAGACTACGCCCAGCGGCCAGTGGTGAGAGGCTTGGCGGGGTGGAGGTCGGGTTCGAGTTTTAATTCGGTGAAGGTGTCGGCAGATTCTTTTGGCTTGCGTCTCGGGTGGAGCTGGATGCCGAGTTCTTCGTTGGCATCTGCGCTGGCGCCGATGAGGACGAATTCGGTGCCCGGATAGTTGAGGAAGTCTGGCGGATCGAGGTCGACAAAGCGCTTGTTCTGGAATTTGCGTTTCAACGCCGCGGGGTATTGCGGCTTGCGCGAAGACGGCAAGCCGGTTCGAGGCGGAGAATCGACGTCGGGATTCTTGACGGTGACGATGATGCTGGCTTGCTTTCGGATGTTGAGTTGCTGCTGCGCTTCACCAGGCGTTCTGGGGAGCTCGAGCGCGTAGGCGATATGCGTGTGGTTCTCGTGGCAGGCGATGAGGTAGACGCCTTCGCCGGCGGGGCGCGCGGCAGGTTCGAGGCGCTCACCGCGAGTTTTGGTCTGGTAACGCTGCCGGTCGAGTTCCTGGTCGAGTTGCTCGGCGCTGCGGGTGACCAGGTCGACAAATCCCCAAGTGCGCTCGTGCTCTTGCACGTCGGGAAGGCGCTTGCGGCCGATGATGATGCGGCGGAAAAGATTTTTTCTGTCGGGCTTGAGGATGGTGTAGAAGCGCTGCACGTCGTCGAGACTGCGTACGGAGGCAGCTTTTAGCTTTGGGCGATAGAGGAAGAAGATGTCGCCCCGTTCTAGAATTTTGGTCATGGCAGGACTCCGTGCGGAAGGTTCGGGTGGCGGAACGCCCACAGTACCTACAGTCGAATGGGGAGAGCGTAAGCGTCAATCGGGAGGATTACCTAAGGCTGGATGGGACGAGAGACGCGCGACTGGGGTCGGACGGCTGCGGCACGGTTCAAACTTTGGTTATCTAAAGATGGTGGTGGTGGAGGCGGGGTAGGACGGCGCTGGCGAGGGATTTGGATTTGGCGATGCGGATGGATTCTTTGGGGATGCCGCCCACGCTGATGCGGAGGAAGAGGCCGCCCTGCAGGACGTACAGCGCGCTCGCCAACGGGCTGCCGACCCAGTAGGCTTCTTCGCCGAGCGCGGAGATTGGGCGCGGTTTACGGGCGTCGTCTTCGGCTTCGCCATCAGAGGCGGATTCGGATTGAAGGGTTTCGCGCGAGGAACTAAATGCAGATTGCTTCGGGCTTTTGCGCGGAGCGGGCTGCCTTTCCTCTTCTTGCTTGTGTGGTGAATGGAATTGATTGCGCCAGAAAGCGCGCAGGCCGCGCGCGCCGGAATCCCCGGAGCCCGGCGTGGCCACGGCCAAGCTGACAGATTTCGCGAAGTTTCGGGTGACGAAGAGGCACTGCGACATGTTCATGTTGCCAGTCGCTTGCACGCTGGGCTTGAGCTCCTGAAGCGGCTCGCCGAGAACAGCGGAAATGTCGCTGCTGGTGAGGAGCGAGCAAGCGTCGAGGGCCTTGTTCGCCTCGGCCTTGCCATGACCCTGTGCTTGAGACTGCGCTTGAGCCTGGTTCCGGCCACTGCTGAATTTTGCGTTTTGCGGCGAACCGGCGGCCAGCCAGGAAAGCCAGAACGCAGAGCACAGCAGCATGCAAAATGACGTCAGAATCTCCGGACGGACGCTCATGGCATTTTTCCTCGAGCGAAGAAAGATCGGATTTGCGGATCAGCCGTCGACATTAGGGGCGATTGCAGTTCTGGTCACCGGTGACTCCGGTGGCGGGGTCGCCGTAACAGAGCTGGCCGCCGCCTACGTAGTCGCCGGTATTGGTGCCGAATTGCGTGCCGTCCATGGCTTTGAAGAGGCCGCGGCCGCCGACTTGGCGGGCGATGGTGGCGAGGGCGTCCTGAGCAGTGGCCGGGCCGGAGGTGGCGTTCTGCGTCGGGTCAGTGACGCAGGAATCGGTGCAGCCGTCGGCGTAGCCCACGAGAACTCGGCCGGTCTTGTCCACCGTGATGTCATTGAAGTCGAGGAGATTGCGGCAAGGATTACTGCCGCCGCCGTTCCAGATGCAACCGCGTTGTACGGGATCGGAAGACGTGGCGTCGACGGTGGTCCAAGTGCGGCCGGTGTTGTAAGTGAACGCTACGTAGAGGTGCCAGACGCCGAGGAAGTCGGCTGACTGCGTGTCGCCGACGGTTTGCGTACCGAGGAAGGCGAAGGCGGCGCGGTTGTCGTCGCCGGCGATTACTTCGGCAAATTCACTGTTCTGGATACCGAACGGCGTGCCAGTGTCTTTCGATTTTGACCAATGCAAGCCGCGGTCGGAAGAAGTAGCGATTTTGGCGTGTCCGTCGGTATTCACATAGCCAAGATAAATCGTGTTGTTCGTGCCGACAGCAACAGAGGGATCACTGCCGGGACTGATGCTCTTGGCGTCGGGCACGGTGCGCACGACCCAGCTCAGTCCATTGTCGGTGGAAACAGCAACGCCGGGTCGGCTGACACTGTTAGCGTCCATGCACTTTTCGTTGGGGACGTACGCGGTGCCGTCAGGCGAAACGCGAACGTGGCCATGCAGGCCGCCGCAGGTGCCGGGCGCGACGGGGAGATCGACGCCGTGGACGGTGGTGAAGGTGTAGATGGGGATGCCCGGACCGAAGGTGAGGCCACCGTTGTCACTCCGCGAGCAGAATGCGATGACGATGTCCTGCGAGCAGTAGTAGATGGCGTGCGGATACGCGGTGTGCGTGGCGGGTAGGGGAGCGGCGTACGGACCGCCGCCGACGGTCTGGTGGTCGACACCGGCAGGCTGGCCGGAGCCTTGCGTGGGAAACCAGTTGTTGGCGTCATCGTCGGTGAAGGAGAGCTCGCTGGTGGCGCCGTTGAGTTGCGACGTAAAGGTGCGATTAGTGCCGCCGAAATGAGCGTCGTCCGTGAAGAGAATGGGGTCGAGGCTAAGGCGCGCGAAGAGCGAGCGCTTGTCTTCCCAGAAGGCGGAGGCGGGTTTGAGGGAATCGTTGAAGGTGACGCGAAGAGTGTGGTTACCGGCCTGGATGAAGGCTATGCCGGTTTTCCAGTCGACGCCGATGGACGGCTCGCCGGCGCTGTGGGCGCTGGAAGTGGAAGAGCCAGCGGTAGGCGTGATACAGCTTGGGGGCTGTTGTGAGCCGGTGCAGTCCGGGGGAGCGGGATAGTTCACGAAAGTGGGGGCGCCTGGAGCAGGAGGAGGCGGCGGCGGAGTGATCGGGCGTGGCGAGACGGTCATGGTAACGACGACGTGAGCGGCAGTAGGTAGCGGCACCAACGCTGCGACGGAACGAATGTGCCAGAGACCGGGAAGGGGATCGGTGAGGGTCAAATCTTCTTCTCCCGCGCCGCTGGAAGTGTCATCCGGAGAACCGGGACCATGGTCCGCGCCATTGGGGCTGATGGCGAAGATGTCCAGGTCGCTGGGGACGGTGCTGGTCCACGTGTATTTGAATGTGACCTGGGCGGTCATCGTTTGGTAGAACGTGGCGGACGCAGAGGGCAGCACAATGTTCAAGTCATGGTCGTCGCACATACCGGGCGGGCAGATGTCCTGAATGCCGACATTCGTGACCGTGCCGCCGCCGACCGGAGCAAAGTCCCACACGAGCGGGCCTGAGCTGCTGCTAATGGTGCTGGTGGGGGGCGTGGTCGTCTGCGCAGAGGCAGTCGACGCGTTGCGGAACAGGAATAAGGCAATCGATGCAAGGAGCAGAAACGCGGCAGACAGGAAAGTGAGAAAACGAGCGAGTCGCATGCGAGCCTCCGCGAGAATGTGCTCAAGGAGCAGCAAAGTGCCTCGAGTCTTTGGCGCCGGGCTGATCTGGTGTGTGCTGATTTCTTCCGGCACGCGCGGAATGGCTTGCGAGTGCACGGACGACTTTCTACGGGCAGAAAGGTGAAGGGACAATCAGGGGATTGCCGGAATTCGGGATCGGGTGAAAACCCGAGTGCCTGCGACCATTACATGGCGCGCGTCTAGGCGGCTTCGGGGATTTCGTTGGGTTCGGCGGCTTGGTGCTCGAAGAAGCTGAGGGCGGCGTCGCCTTGCCTCAAGATTCGCGTTTGGAGGAGCCTGCCCATGCGCCGAGGCAGTTCGAAGGTGCGGCGGTGCTCGGCGATTACGAGGCTGCCGGCGCTAAGGAATGGGGCGAAGCCGAGGAAGCCGAGTACGCGATCGTATTGATCTTTCTCGGCGTAAGGTGGGTCGACGAATACGAAATCGAACGGAGCGTCGGTGGGCTTGTGGCGGGAGGCTAGTTTTTCGAGAGCGCGGAGGGCGTCCAGGGAGATGACTTGTGCTCCGTTTTGGATTTCGAGGGATGCGAGGTTGCGGCGGATGAGGGTGGCGGCGGGGGCGTGGTGTTCGATGAAGACGACTTCGACGGCGCCTCGGCTTGCGGCCTCGATGCCGACGGCGCCGGTGCCAGCGAAGACGTCGAGAAAGCGCGAACCGCTAACATTGGGACCGAGGACGTTGAAGAGGGTTTCGCGGAGGCGATCGCTGGTGGGGCGGAGGGCCGTGCCCTTGAGGCTTTTTAGGATGCGGCTGCGATATTTGCCGGCGATGACGCGCACGAGAAGGAATCGTACGGCGGAATGGGGCTAACGGCAATCAGCTTTCAGGGGTTGGCCTGAGACGACGTGACGCTGACAGCAAGCGGGTAGTGGGTGAATTTTCCGGATGGCCGAGCACTCGTTCAGAATCGTCGGATCCGCTAACCAACGGAGCAGCAGTTTTTCACAAACTCACTTGTCCCTGGTCATCCAGTGTTGACGCTTGCTCCCTTAGGAAGGAGCAACACAAGCGCAGCCGATATAAATAACGGGACTCCAGCAATGGCCAGGCCCGCGTGGCCCAATTTTTTGTTTTTCTTCGCGTCCCAATTCCGCTCGAATCCATTCCTTCTCATCGGTTGCGAGGAACTTTGCTTCTCCCGAGCAGTTGGGGAGCAGAAAGTAGGTAAGGAAGCCGAAGACTATGGCGGGGATTCCCTCCAAGATGAGGAGCCAGCGCCAACTGCTGACGCCGAGCCAGTGCACATGATCCAGGATGAGACCCGAAACCGGGGCCCCCAGGATATTGGTAACAGGGTTGGCCGCTATCAAAAGCGCAAGCGCGCGCGCCTGTTCGCGTTGGGGAAACCAGTAGGTCAGGTACAAGGCCATTCCGGGGAAATACCCTGCTTCAGCCAGGCCCAGAAGAAAGCGAACAATGTAGAGCTGATGGACAGTGTGCACGAAGCCAGTCAACGTGGCTACGATTCCCCAAGTAATTAAAAATCCAGATGCGAGCTCCGATTTTGTGCAGCAGCAGATTGCTGGGAATTTCAAAGATGGAGCAGCCGAAAAAGAAAATCCCAAAGAGCAATCCGTACTGCTGGCCGGTGATGGCCAGCTCTTTGTTCATCGTCAACGCCGCAAAGCCAGTGTTGATCCGGTCGAGAAAGCAAACGACGAAAAGAAGGAAGACAAAGGGGAGAATCCTAATCCGCACTTTCTGGATTGTCCTCGCCTCGATGGTCATCCCTCCGGTGTCTATTCCGTGGCTCATGATGACCTCAGTGCGAGTCCGGCCTGATCAAAAGGTCTTGTCAGCAGGCGTTGGTGGTCAAAGGCGTGTAAATTTTGTGGAAACCGTATGCCTCCAGGGTACACAAGTCATGTTTGGAACCGGCATGTTGCGTCAGTTCAAATCTGACCCCGCAACCAAACTTTTCTTTCTTTTCAGCAATTTTCCGACAGCCTGCAACCAAGTAGAGGACTTACTAGATTTCCCTACCTCGAATTAGAGCATTCACCTACTTGCTATCTGACAAGACGCGGATACGCTCACGTCGGCGATGGAACCTTAGGATCCCTTTAGGGCTCTGATAGCCCTCCAGCTGGCCCTATTTAGCGGACCCTTCCGTTTCCTGAACGCCGGATTGTCGCCGTCTAACTCGCTGCTGGCGACACAAGAGGAGTTTCGATCATGCTTAAGCGGATATTCGCGTTCCTTGTACTGTCGTTTGCGTCCCTCGGGACCCAGTGTTGGGCACAGTCCCCCACCTCTAACTGTGTGCCAGCCGAGGATGGGAGCACGCAAGCTTGCATGTTTATCGCGGGCACAAATTCCTCCGTTATCGCAACCTTCGACTGCCCCTCGGCCCAGACACCCTGCCCCGACCCCGGCGCACATTCCATCAAGTTCACCGTCGGTATGGCTTCGCCCGGTTTGTCGATTCTTGTGACCCCACACCAAAGAACTGGCGATGGTATTTGCGACAGCGGCATACCCGGCGGTGTAGATCCCGAGCCAGGAACGAGTCTGCTTTCTGTCGACTGCCGATTTGTAAGGTTCTTTGGAGACCCTGCTTATAACAACGAACCGCCAGTTGGGCCTAACAATCCCAATACGAAGGTACCGTTTTGCTACCCCTACGCCCTAGATTTTGCCCAACAACCAGCGTGCGTCGTCTACAGCGTTAGTGGGCCGAAGCCCGGCCCTCTTACCTATTCAGGCGGGGTGCAAATAAAGATCGCTTGGAACAACGTGGTTGCTACTCCGCCTGGCTATTTCCACAGTCCCCGCATGTTCGACGACCCGGACGACGATCACGATGCCGTAAACGCAAACTGCCCCGCAATCGATCTCGGCCACGACAACGTCTTTCCTTACGAGACGGACCAGCTGGAAGACCAGCAGTTCGTCTGTGACATAACCACGTTTTTCCATCCCAGACCCAACACTGTGGGAACCGATCCCACGATCGGCGGCATCGGTAAGTCGTTCAACGACTTCGTCATCGCTTGGCGCTTCTGCTCGGCGAAGCAGGATGACGTTGAAGGTGACGGTCACGAGCAAGGTGATGATGGGCATGAGGGCGACTTCGAGTTTTGCCGACGTTCCAAGGAGATGAAATTTGAGGAACGTGACACCGGGAGAAAAATGAAAGGCAGCATGGATGCCGTTACCCTCTCCGGAAACCAAGCCATTATCACCGGCACGGGCACCCTGGGCGATGGCACTCCCGTCCACTACACGGCAGTTGTTCTGGGCAATGCCCCGGTGGTTGGGGCGAACCACTTTGCGATTAGCTGGATTACCGCCACAGGTTTGGTGTTCCAAACGTCGGGAGCACTGATCGACGGCTATATTGTGGTGCCCACGCTGCCCCCGCTGTGAGGATTTACGAGAGGTGCTGCCGGCGCGGCCGCGCTAGGCTTAAGCTGGCAAGGAGAACCTATCTCACAAATCTCCCGCGTGAACAAACGCTTACTTCACGGATCTTCAGTTCAGTTAACGACTATCACAGCGCTAGGGGGCAATTAGTTGTCTCTTTTCGAGGGTGTGGGAGGGGAGGACGAGCGCTCGTCCCTCCCCTTATCTCGATTTTAGGGCTTGTCAGGATTTGGATTTGCCAGCCCAGTGTGTCGCCTCTGCCCACATGGCTTTGACATCCGCGCGATCCACGAACTTATCACCCGCATCCTTGCGCATTTCATTTAGCGCCTGGATAGCCGCCTGGTACTCGCGGGTGGCATCCCCAGCGTTTCCCGACATCCGTGAGACCGTGCCCAACAGCAGGTGACCCTTGGCGAGGAGAGGTTGAGCGCCCAGGTTCTCGCTCGAGGCCAAAAGGTTTCCTAAAACCTGGCGGGCTTGAGCGTAACCCTTGGTCTTGATCAAAGCCTCCGCCGCGGAGAGTGATGCCTCAATGGACATATACTTTAGGCCCGCACCGGCCGCCTGGTCGGCGAGAGCCTGAAGACCTGCAATAGAGCTTCGGCTGCCGCCCTCGGCCACGGACAGGTCTGCAAGCTTCAACTGCAATGCAATTTGCAGGTCGCGATCAGACGACTTCGACGCTATTTGTTCCGCCTGCAGATAGAGACTCTTGGCAGACTTACTGTCGCCTTTGTAACTGAAGTTGTCGCCTTGCCAAGCGATGATCTCGCCAGACAGGGGAGCATTCTTCAACTCACGCGCCAGGCTCAACGCCTGGTCGAGATGCTTGCCTGCCTCATCGAACCGACCGACCTGCGCAAGGGCATTTCCGTAGCCGCCGAGAGTTTCGGCCATCCAATAACTCCGGTCCTGCAACTCGCGGAAACCCTTCATCGCTTCTTCGCGAGCCTTAAGTGCCGCACCAAAGCGCCCTTGATAAGCAAACAGGATGCCCAAGCTGTCGGATTCTCTAGCGGCTCCTAACTTGTCGGATGCCCCGCGGCGCAGGTCCAGGGCGCGAAGATACCGCGTGAGAGCCTGATCATATTGACCCATCTTCATCAACACTTCACCCAGGTTGTGTAGCGTATCGGCGATGTCCGACGGTACCTTGATTTTCTCGCGCAGTTGTAAAGCCTGCTCGAAATACGTTCTGGCATCCTCATAGTCGCCCTTGAAAGCGTAGCTGTTGCCGATGTTATTCAGACACAACGCTTGGTCGTTCTCATTCCCGAGGTCGCGTTGGATCTGCAGGGACTCTTTGAACAGCTTGAGGGCATCGTCATATTTACCGCGGTTATGCTGGAACCCGCCGAGGTTGATCAGAACCGTACCAACATCTTGGCGGTCACCGATCTCACGATAGATCTTCAGTGCTTCCTTGAAGTTGCTGAGAGCTAGAGCCGATTTGCCAAGCCCTTCATAAACCGATGCGATCATATTGAGGCTGTCCGCAATGCCCTTCCTCTGGCCCAGGCGTCGCTTGATTTCGAGAGATTGCTGATAATTCTGCAGAGCCTCTTCCGGCTTGTTGAGATCGGAGTAGGCAATGCCGAGCGCCTGGAGGATCAAGGCTTTCTGTTCGTCGTTATCCACCTGAATCGCCAGGCTGAGTGCCCGGTTGAGGGGGTCCAGACTGGCCCGCGAGTCGCCGCTCTTGATGTCGACGCGGCCAGTTGCGAGTAGCGACGTGATGTCCTTCGGATTCGCGGCCAAGACCTTCTGATAATGTTCGCTGGCCTTAGAAAAATCGCCTGTGTCCTCATACAGGGCGCCCAAGGCGGAGCGCACATTGGTATTGTCAGGCGAAATTTTGGCGAGGTTCTCGTATGCCTCGATAGCCTTGGGATAATTCTTGCTGATGCGAGCTTGGGAAGCGCTGATAGCATACTTCTCTGCAGGCGTTAAGCTTTCGCTTAGCTCCACGGCTCGTCGCGCCGACTGCTCCGCTTCGCTGTCGTAGCCCAGATTGGCGTAGGTCTCCGCCAGCTTGGAAAAAGCCAAGGCAAACTGCGGATCCGCTTTTGTCGCCGCCTTGAAATTCTTGACGGCTTCGAGATTTTTCCCCTCGCGCAAAAGCTGTACACCCTGATTGTAATCGCGGAGTGCGGGCACGGATTTTGAAGACGGCTGGAATGAACTGGCCTTCAACTCTTTCAGCACATCGGGAGAAACTGCAAGGTTCTTGCGGATGAGCTCGGCAAACCCATCCACGGTTGCGGGGATCTCCTTCTCACTTGCGGCCTCGATTTTCAAGGGCGCGCGGCGGTTGTGCTTCAGATCCTGAAGGGTGGCGTCGATGCGAATCTGGTCGCCGAACTTGGCATATTGGCCCCAAACCACCGTATCAGCGCTACTAAATTCCGCGATGCGGCCGATCATCGTAGGGTCGATTGTGGTGCCGGAAGTGATACGCAGATCGGAAAGCACCTGGTGCAGGCGGTCCGGAGAAATGGTGCGCAGATGCGCGGACTGGCCTACATCGGTGCTGAGCATGTCCGCCAGACTAGGGCCAAGCCAATCGAGCGAAGCATCGCCTGACGCATTTCGGAAAGGGAGAATAGCGAGAGAAGTTTGCTCTACGGGGGGGCCCCGCTTCGCGGCGGACCCGGAGAAAATTTTGCCGCGGAAAACAATTCCTAGTGCTGCCAACAAAACAACCGCGGCAACTCCGGCGATCCAAATTTGATAGCGCTGGAAAAGTGAGACCTCCGCGGGCTTGGCGGCCGCGGCTATCGGCGGCAGCGTAGGCGCGACGGTCCGCACGCTCGTAGGCATCTCATGGCCAAGATCCTCGAGAATCTCTCTGGCTGTGGAATAGCGCTGGTCGCGATCGATTTCCAGGCACTTCATAACCACATCGCTGATCGCCTTTGGAATCGTGGCATCTACTTCCGCCGGAGGCGGAGGCCGCTCCTGGGTGCGTTTCAGAAGGGTAGCTAGAGATGTGTCCGCCTTGTACGGAGAAATGCCGGTCAGCATTTCATAAAAAATTATGCCCAGAGCAAACAGATCTGAGCGCGCGTCGACCTTGATGCCCTTGGCCTGCTCGGGCGACATATATTCCGGCGTGCCCATCAATACGCCCGTCTGTGTCATGCCCGGTGTTTCGAGGGAATGCGCAATGCCAAAGTCCATCACGTAAACGCGGTCTTTCCCGTCCAGCATGATGTTTTGAGGTTTCAGGTCGCGATGAACGACACCGGCAGCGTGGGCAGATTCCAGTGCGCGGCAAATCTGGGCGATAACCCGTACCGTCTCGTCCGGCGGAAGTTTTCCTCTTTCACGGAGCACGGCGCGAAGATCGCGGCCTTCCACGAACTCCATGGTGATGAACTTGAAGCCCTTGGCCTGTCCCAAATCGAAGATGCGAATGACGTTGCGATGCGTAACTTCGCGAGCGAGGATCAACTCCTGTTTGAAGCGGCGGAGGATTTCCGGATTGCTGGCGAGGTCAGGGCGGATCAGCTTCAGAGCAACGAGGCGTCCGAGTTCTGTGTCGCGCGCCTTATAAACGGCGCCCATTCCGCCCTGCCCGAGCAATTCGAGAATCTCGTAACGTTCAGCCAAAAACATTCCTACAAGCTCTTCACTCTGGGCGTAGGGGGCGCCGGGCGGCGGAGTGACGGCGACCGACCATGCGGAAGTGCCGTGGGGCGTGGTTTCTGCGGCCGGGCTGCCGCCGGAGACGGTTGCGCCGAGCGTTTGGTCGTTCAACGGCAGGGGTGTGCTGCACTTCGTACAGCTGGCGGCGGTGGGCGGGTTCTCCGCCTGACAAAGAGGGCATTGCATGGGCGGGCAGTCTGGCGCACCAAGTACTCCTCATTATGTGATTTCGTCGTGGAAATGCAAGCAGAGTTGAAGACAACTCTGGAAGCCGGACTGGCGAAAGCCACCAAGGCGGGCGAAAGGGTTAACCGACTCTCGCCAAATGATATCGCCGTTGCCACTCGCCAGGGAGCATGCGCAGAACGCGCTGCAGAGCGGCGGCTTGCGAGGGAGTGTCGGCGAGGGTGAAGGCTTCGCGGCGGGCTTGCTCGAGGAGTTCGCGGTCGCGGAGCGGGTTGGCGATGTGGAAACCAAAGGCGCCGGACTGGCGGGTGCCGAAGAATTCGCCGGGGCCGCGAAGCTGGAGATCGGTTTCGGCGATTTCAAAGCCGTTGGAGGTGCGCACCATGGTTTCGAGGCGGGCGCGGGCTTCGTCGGTCATGCGCACAGGGCCGACAAGGACGCAGTGGGATTTCTGCGCGCCGCGGCCGATGCGTCCGCGAAGCTGATGAAGCTGCGAGAGGCCGAAGCGCTCGGCGTGCTCGATGACCATGACCGTGGCGTTGGGGACATCGACGCCGACTTCGACGACGGTGGTGGCGACGAGAATTTGCACTTCGTTTTTGCGGAAGCGCTGCATGACTTCGTCTTTTTCTTCGCTGGACAAGCGGCCATGCAGGAGGCCGAGGCGCAGCTTGGGAAAAACTTCGCGGGACAGGCGCTCGTATTCTTCGATGGCGGCTTTCAGCTCGAGTTTTGATTCTTCGATGACGGGATAAACGATGTAGGCCTGGTGGCCGGCTTCGACTTCGCGGCGGATGCTGCCCCAGACACCGGGGAGATGCGGCTCGGAAGTGAGGTGTGTTTCGATGGGCGTGCGACCCGGGGGCAGCTCATCGAGGATGGAGACGTCGAGATCGCCGTAAAGGGTGAGAGAAAGCGTGCGCGGGATAGGCGTGGCGGTGAGAACGAGAACGTGAGGCGCGTGGCCGTGGGCGGCGGCTTTGTCCATCAGGCGTTTGCGCTGGAGAACACCGAAGCGGTGCTGTTCGTCGATGGCGACGAAGCCGAGGCGTGCGAACTGAACATTGTCTTCGATGAGGGCGTGCGTGCCGATGACGAGCTGCGCCTCGCCGGAGCGGATGCGTTCGAGGGCGGCAGATTTTTCGGCGGACTTCAGGCCGCTGATGAGGAGCTCGACGCGATAGCCGCCGCGTTCGAGGATGCGCCGCGCGGAAAGAAAATGCTGCACGGCGAGAATTTCCGTGGGGGCCATCAGAGCGGCCTGGCAGCCGTTTTCGATGGCGATGACCGCGGCTTGCAGGGCAACGATGGTTTTGCCGCTGCCGACATCGCCTTGGAGCAGGCGGTTCATGGGCGCGGGCTTTTCGAGGTCGGCGGCGATTTCCGCGAGGACGCGTTTCTGCGCGGCGGTGGGCTTGAAGGGCAGAATGCGTTTAAGCGCTTCTCGAATGTTTTCTTCGCGTAGGCGGAAGGCGATGGCGTTTTCCTTGCGGGCGGCGCGGCGGTCGAGCGCGAGACTGAGCTGATAGAGAAAGAATTCCTCGAAGATGAGGCGCTGCTGGGCTGGGGAGCGAAATTCGTTCAGAGCTTCGACAGATTCTTCGGGGGCGGGAAAATGCGTTTGTGCCAGGGCTTGAAAGCACGATGGATAGCCGAAACGGGCGCGCAGGTCTTCGGGCAAAACGTCGGGCATCCGCGGGTCGAGAGTTTGCAGCGCGGTATAGATGGTGCGACGAATGGAGCGCGAGCCGAACGTGCCGATGGCTTCGTAGATCGGAACGATGCGGCCGACTTCGCTGGAGTCGATTTCTTCTTGAGTAGCGGATTTGTCGGCTTCGTGCGCTGCAGCGGAATGATCGAGGCTGCTGAGGAGCTCGATTTGCGGATTGACCATTTCGATGCGCGCTGGACGCATTTTGTCGACCTCGGCTTTGCCGTGGAGGACGAGGAGCTGTCCTTGCTTGAGGCGGCCTTCCAGGTAGCCACCGTGAAAAAATTTGCAGGGGAGCTGGCCGGTGGGATCCTGCACGAGAAGATGATAGATGGCGTCGCGTCCGCGCATGGTGCGCACAGCCTGGCCACTCATGACGCGGGCGCGAATGGTGTAGACGGCGTCGGGCTTGATGTCGCGGATGTTGGAGAAGTGGATGCGGTCTTCGTAACGAAACGGCAAATAGTGAAGGAGATCGTCGACCGTGTAGATGCCGCGTTTGGCGAGAAGTTCGGCGCGCTGCGGTCCGACGCCTTTGATCATGCGGACTTCCGTGGTTAGGGACAGAGACATCGACAGGTCTTTTATACCATTGTCGATCGAAGGTATCTTGGGAACGGCCGCCCAATAGATTTGAATCGCGCCGAGATGGGGCGCAGCAGGCGTGCCTGCCGCAGGCGGGCTGCGCCCCTGCGATGTGGGTTACTTGCGTCGGCGGGACGCGTATCTATAAAGTGGGTAATTGTGTCCCCGAAGTGCGGATCAGCAACGGCCTTTACCTCAAGATGAAATGCAATTGCGGAGGCTCCTGTGGCTGGTGAACGGCTGAGCGGGTCTGAGAAGCGCGCGCTGCTGCTGTGGGTAGCTCTCGGAATCATCGGAACAATTTTCGGTTACAAATATTTCTTCCGGGCGTTTCCGGAAGCTTCGGTGGATTTTCGCGTCACACGTGGGGAGGCGCTGAAACGGGCGCAAAGCTTTGTGGCGGGGCTCGGCGAAAACGTGAGCGGCTACCGGTCGGCGATTGTGTTTAGCGTTGACGACGATTCGAAAACGTATCTCGAACGCGAGTTGGGATTGCAGCAAGCGAACCAACTGATGTCGTCGCAACTGCACGTTTGGTATTGGGATGTGCGATTTTTCCGTCCACTGCAGGAAGAGGAATTTTACGTGCGGGTGAGCCCGGCGGGAAACATTGTCGGGTATACGCACAAGATTGAAGAGGCACGCCCCGGGGCGACGCTGGACCGCGCGACGGCGCAGGATCGTGCGCAGAATTTTCTAGTATCGAAACTTGGAGTCGATCCGAACCAATGGGATTTCCTACCTGAGGAAGTGAACTCGATCAAGCGGCCGAACCGCACCGACTGGTCGTTCACTTGGGAAAAGCACGCATTTCGGGCGAAGGACGCGCCTTACCGATTGACGGTGGCGCTGGAAGGGGAGCGCATCGGCGGCTCGCGGGAATATTTGCGGGTGCCGGAGGCGTGGGAGCGGAGTTTTCAGCGGTTGCGCTCGGCGAATGACACGCTGGCTCTGGTGTTCACGGTTCCCTACATATTGCTCCTTGGAGTTGCGGTGTGGCTGGCGTTCAAGCTGACGAGCGCCGGGCAGTCCTCGTGGCGTGGAGCGATTGTGCTGGGATTTCTCGTGGCGGGATTGCTGTTTTTGCAGAACCTGAATGACTGGCCGCTGTGGAGCGCGAGCTATAACACGAATGCTTCCTACACTGGCTTCCTTCTGGCGAAGATTGGGACCGCGGCGCTGGTTTCGTTGCTGACGGCGCTCACCGTGACTCTGGTGCTGCCCGCGGCGGAACCGCTGTACCGGGCTTCGCAACCGCAGCGATTGCAGCTTTCGAAAGCTTTTACACTTCGCGGATTGCGAACGAAAGAATTTTTTTCGGCGGCGGTGGTGGGACTGTCCATGGCGGCCGCGCACATTGGATATGTCGTGGTGTTTTATGTAGTGGCTCAACGTTATTTCGGAGCGTGGGCACCGCAGGAGATCAATTATCAGGATTCGGTGAACACGCTGTTTCCGTGGCTTGCGGGAGCAGCGATCGGTTTGCTGGCCTCGACGAACGAAGAGTTTACGTTTCGTTTGTTTGCCATTCCATTTTTTCAGCGGCTGACCGGTTCGCGATGGATTGCGGTGGTGCTGCCGGCGTTCATGTGGAGCTTTCTGCACAGCAATTATCCGCAGGAGCCGCCGTATATCCGCGGAATTGAAATTGGGATCTTTGGCATCATCGCGGGACTGGTGATGTTGCGATGGGGAATCCTGGCGACGCTGATTTGGCATTACACCGTGGATGCCTCATTGGTTGGGTTGCTGCTGATTCGATCGAACAGCTTGTATTTCAAGATTTCGGGCATAGTGGTGGGATTAGCAGCGGCGGCCCCGCTGCTGTTTGCGGGGATTTCGTATTTGTCGCGAGGAAGATTTGAGCCTGATGAAGATTTACAGAACCAGGCGGCGCCGGCTCCCGAGATAAGTCTGGCCACTGCGCGGGAAGAAATTGCCACGAGGGCTTTGACGCGTAGATATGACGCGCTGTCTCCGGCGATGCTGGCGTTCTTGGCAGTATGCCTGGTGGCGGGCGGGTCGTTGGCTTGGAAGCTGAAACCGGAATCGATCGGCGACTATTTAAGACTTTCCGTGAACGGGCGTTCGGCACGTGCGCATGCGGATGCAATTTTTCGGCAATGCGGGTTGCAGCCGCACAGCTACTTGCATGCGACCTTGCTGGTAAACGTAACCGATCCGGTGACGAACGAATTTTTGCGGGAGCGCGTGGGCGTTGCGCGCCTGAACGACATTCTTGCCACCCAGGTACCCGGAGCGCTGTGGCGGGTGCGGTATTTTCGAGATTCGCAGCCGGAGGAATACGCGGTGGTGCTGAAGCCGGATGGGTCGCTGCACGCGGTGCGGCACACGCTGGCGGACGAGGCGCCCGGCGCTTCACTCAGTAAAGAAGAAGCAGTGGGGCGGGCGGAGAAATTTTTGCGCGAGGAGAAGAAGATTGACTTGAGCCAGTGGTCGCTGGTGGAGTCGACTTCGGACAAGCGACCGCATCGGATCGATCACACTTTGACTTGGCAACAGAATACGCCGCTCGATGGCGGCGCGCCGAGTTCTCCTGCCGTTGCAAAGGCGAATACCGCGGACCACGCCTTCGCGAGAATGGAAGTGGTGGTGCTCGGGGACGAGGTCACTAATTTTCGGACGTACATCAAGATCCCGGATGAGTGGCGGCGGAAGCACGAAGAGTTAACGCTGGCGAAGATCGTGTTTGGGTACGCGATACCGATCTTGGTGGTGGCTGGATTTGCGATTACCGCGCTGATCGTTTTCTTGAAGAACTTGCGTTCCGAGGTGGGGCGCACGATTCCGTGGAAGCGGCTGACGCGTTGGGCGCTGTGGGGGCTTGCGGGGTACGTGCTGGCGATCACTTTCGGTGATTTCGTACAAAACGCTCTGGGCAACTATAGGACTGCGATCCCATTCAAGGTGATGATCGGCGTTACGGCGATCAGCGCGCTGCTGGGAATATTGTTTTCCTTTGGATTCCTGGCGCTGCTGTTCGGGGCGGCTTGGTATTACGGGAAGCAAGCCTTCGGCGAAGAGCGGATACCGGAATGGACAGGCATGCCGGGAGCGTACTACCGGGACGCGGTGTTTATCGGACTGGGTGGAATAGCGGGCTGCGTAGGACTGGATGCAATTTCGAAATGGGTCTACCAACATTTGCCTGGGGTGCAGGGGGTGGCTGCAGCAGCTTTCGGCGCGAATCTGGACGCTGTGTTCCCAGCGGCGGCGATTCTCGGGTCTGGAGTACGCAGCGGACTGACGCTGACGGCGCTGGTGTGCATAACCGCGGGGTTCATCGTAAGCATGATTCGGCCAAAGTGGCTGCGTATTTCCGTTTTCGTGCTTGCCGTGTTTGCGCTTGGCGGATTTTCGGCAAACTGGCATGACCCAATAGACGTTGCCAAGAAGATGGTCATCGCGGCGGTGTGGATCGGGGTTATTGACGTTGCCGTGCGGCACGTGATCCGCTTCAACGTGCTGGGATATTTTCTTATTTTTGCTGGAATCGCGCTGCTTGCGGGGGCTGGAGAAATGCTGCGGCATCCCGACTATTTTTACCGGGCAAACGGCTACGGGATTTTGGCGGCGTTAATGGTGTTGTTTGGGTGGCCTTTGGTAGCTTGGCGTCAGCGTGACAAAGAAAGTGCTTAACGCCCACCTCCACGCGCCCGCGATCAGGGATGCCTGGGTGAACAAAACCGCCGCAGCTCCAAAAACTGCCGATGCGACAACCGCTTAGCGTCTAAGTTTAGAAACAAATAGTGTGCGGCATACGTTAGGAAGGGAAGAGGTAGCTGCTCACCCATTCGGGGAAGTTGCGTCCAAATTGGGTGGTTCGCTCTGGCCAAGGTTGCATTCAAGTGCTATAAACCTGGGCTAAGGTGCTAAGGCTAACGCCATAACACCGGAAACTGCGAATAGAAAGCGAATATGCCGCTTCCTCGATTGGCTTTGGCAAGCGTTACATTCCGGGCTACAGATACGGACGCCATGGCCACGGTGGCTTCATTGCCCCAGGTTGACGAGCGCTGCATAGTCGCGGAAGCGCAGACGGGGAACCGCGCTGCGTTCGAGGAATTGGTGCGCCGGTATGACCGGGACGTGCTGCGGCTGGCGCTGAATTTGATGAAGCGTCCCGAGGACGCGAGGGACGTTTACCAAGAAGCTTTCCTTAAGGTTTATCGCAATCTCCATCGCTTCCGCTTCGAGTGCAGCTTCTATACCTGGCTGTACCGCATCGTCACAAATGTTTGCCTGGATCATTTGCGCCGGCGTCAAGCGCGTCCTGAGGATCAGGCCCCCGAAACGAACGCCGGCCATGCAGATGAAGGGATTACCGACTTTTTCGAGCGGCAGCGGGAACATCGGCCAACGCTGGACCCGGAACGGCGGCTGTTTGGGAAAGAGATTCAGTCGCGGATTGCGTTGGCGATGGAGCGGCTTTCGCCTCGCGAGCGTGTCGTTTTTGAGATGAAACATTATCAGGGTCTCAAACTGCGGGCGATCGGCGACGCGCTGGGCACGACAGAAGAGACGGTGAAAAATTCGCTGTTCCGGGCTACTCGCAAGCTGCGCACGCAGCTGGGAGGGCTCCGATGAGCGCGAACCGGCTGACGCGCTGCGGGGACATCGCTCCTCTGCTGGTGTTTTATGCTTGCAATGAAGTAGAGCCGCAGGAACGCGAACAGATCGATGCGCACCTGACGGGCTGCGCTTCTTGCGCCGCACAGCTGCGCGAAGAACAGGAAATGCAGAGCGCGCTGATTAGCGCGTTCCAACCCGCCGATCAGCTTGATCCCTCCGGAGCTCTCCTCGCACAGTGCCGCAGTGAACTTTCTGAATTGCTGGATGATCTGTCGGCGCCACCCTTGCGCGAGCAGTGGAGCCCGTTTGGGTGGGCGAGGCGATGGATGGCTCTGCGGCCGGCTTGGAGCGCGGCGGGGCTGGTGCTGCTGGGACTGGCGGTGGGGACGCAGGTGGCCTTGTGGATTCCGGGGCGGGATGGCAACTTCGGCGTCGGCCAAGCGGTGAACGTGAAAGCAGCGGCACCGCTGACGAATGAAGATCTGTCGAAAATGGCCGTGGCGGGAGTGAATTTTGCGCCGGCGGCCGATCCCTCAGGCACGGTACACCTGCAAGTGCGCACCGAGCAGCCTATTGTGTTGAGCGGAAGCGTGGATGACGCGGACGTGCGGCGCGTCCTTACCTACGTGGTGATGAACGGAGAGCAATTTGATCCGGGCGTGCGATTGGATTGCCTGGATGTGCTGAAAACGCGCACGGGCGATAAGGAAGTTCGCCATGCATTGCTGGCCGCGGCGCGCAGAGACCAGAATGCTGCCGTGCGCATGAAGGCGCTGGAAGCGCTACGCGATTCTGCCGCGGACGATGCAGTTCGCGATACTTTGCTGGAAGCGCTGCAGCACGACGCGAACCCGGGTGTACGCGTGGAGGCGGTGAACCTGCTGGTGCGCTCGCTGGAAGGCGAAGCGTCTGGCGAGCCTCCAGCCCCGGGAGCTGCGCCAGAGATTGCGGGGAGCCAAATTCCTCCTGATCCTTCGGTGGATCGCGTGATTCGCGCACTTGCAGGTTTGCAACACCGTGACCCGAGCCGCTATGTGCGGCTGCGCAGCGCGGCGGCGTTGCGGCAGATTGGTCCCCGAGAAGTTCAGTAAGGTTGTGTTCCGCAGCGACACGACGCAAGTCGCAGTACCAGTCAAGCTGGAAATGAAAAGAACAAGAATTCACTTTGCGCCCATGAAGTTTCGGAGGGTCTGTGCGGGAATCACGGTGCGCCTGTTATGTGCCGCGATGCTGCTGGCCCCGAGCATCGCCGCAGGCAGCCGGGAACCTACGGCGTCAGCATTAGAACTGACCAAGCCGGGCGAACCAACGCAGCCGCGCATTTCCGCGGATCGCACGGGATTTCTTCAGACATCGGATGGATTGACGCTGCGGCTCACTACCGACTTGGGTTCCGTGAAAATCGTTTCGCTTGAAAGCGGCTCCGCTCCGGTGGTCCGGTATGCGGTGCATATTGAAACGGACGCGCGCGCGCCACTGGCGCATCATCTACTGGACCATTATTCGCTGAGCGCCAAGACCACTCCCGCAGGAGTCGAGATCACTGGAAATTTGCCGCCGCAACTGGTGCGTCTGTCCGGCGCGCAATTCTGGGTGCAGTTCGAGATAGCGGTGCCGCGCAACTACAGCGTCGAGGTAAAGACGGAAGCAGGGGACATCGAGACGGAGGACATTGGGGGCATCGCCACCCTGGCGACACAGGGCGGCAACATACGCGCCGGACGCATCGGCAACTTGCGGAACGCAGCGTCTGAACGCCTGGTTGCGCGGCTGGAGACGGAAGGCGGCCACATCCAGGTGCAGGACGTTGCCGGAGACTTGAAGGCATTTACCGCCGGCGGGCACATCAACGCCGGGAACATCGCGGGCGACGCAGCGCTTCGCAGCGGCGGCGGACACATTCGCGCAGGCCAGATTGGCGGACGGGCGGATTTGCAGACCGACGGCGGGAACATCACGGTTGGTCAGGCCGGGGGCCTCGTAAGCGTGCGCACCGGCGGGGGACAGATTGATTTTGGAGAAGTGCGGGGTTCCGTTCGAGCGCAAACGGGCGGCGGCGGCATTCGCATTATGTATGTGTCTGGACCGATGGAGGTTGAATCCAGCGCTGGAAGCATTTGCTTGACGCGCGTGGCGGGAACGGTACGGGCGGCGACGGCGGGCGGGACGATTACGGCGTGGATCAATCCGGATGCACCTTCGTCCGGCGGCACAGTGCACTTGCCGGGATTGTCGCAACTAACTTCTGGAAATGGCGACATCATTGTGTTTCTGCCGCGCAACCTGGCTGCCGACATCGATGCGGTCGTAGAGTCCGGCGGAGAGCGGCGCATTGAAGCGGATCCAGCGCTGGCACTGCAAATTCAGAATCGCGGAAATGGGCCGGTGCGCGCGATAGGAGCGTTGAACGGCGGCGGGCCTCCGCTGAAGCTGCGCACGACGGCCGGAAAAATCCGGCTGCAGTTCCTGGATTCGGAGATTGCTTTGCGCCAGTCATTGATCCAAGAGCAAAAAGAGCGGCTGATGGATCGGTTGAACTCGGTGCACTTGACTTCAACGGGATTGGAGAAATCGCAATCGTGGAACGCTTCGGAGCTTGCGAGAGAGGCGGAGGACCGAGGCGACTGGATAGACCGCTGGCTGAATACGCTGGAGACGGCTTTCCTGGGCGGGATTCGCGAAGATCCCGATGAGTTGCAGAAACATCTGGTGTCGGCTCCACCCCCGGCGTATCCGGAAATCGCGCGGCGGGCCGGAGTGCAAGGGATTGTGCGGCTGCAAGTGCGCGCGACGAAGGATGGGCGCATCGAAGTCGACAAGATCCTTAACGGGTCGCCGACGCTGGCGGACGCCGCGATTGCGGCCGTGAAGCAGTGGCGGGTTAGGCCGTTTTCGACCGGGGGCAGGCCAGTGGACGTGATCTCGACGGTTACGTTTAATTTTCAACTGCACTAGGCTTTGAGCGCCGGCCGGGTGCCACAAACGAGTTTCGTTCTGTTCTTCGATTCTGGAATGTCGGTCCTCGAAGGAGGTAAAACGTTATGCACCGCCGGTCTGTTAGCTTTACCGCGCTGTTCATCTTGATGCTGGCCGCGGCTTCCGCTCCGGCTTGCCTGGGCATCACCAAAGAATTCAACCAAACTTATCCGCTGCAGCCCGGCGGCTCGTTTGAGCTGCAGAACGTCAACGGCACGGTGGATGTGCAAGGCTGGGACCGCGACACCATTGAGATTCACGCGGTGAAGACCGCGAAACACAGGGAGTCGGACCTAGAGCTTGTGTCGATAGACGTGGACGCCAGACCTGGCGTGGTTTCCGTGGCTACGCGGTACCCGCAGAATGAGGGAGTGGAAGTGGCCGTGGAATACACGGTGCGCGTGCCGCATTGCGCGCACGTGGAGCATCTGGGCACGGTGAACGGGACGCTGCGCGTGTCTGGCATCGAGAGGGTCGAAGATTTGAGAACGGTGAACGGAAATATTGACGTGTTCGACGCCGGCGGCTCGGTGCACGCCCACACCACTAATGGCAATGTACATCTGGAGCTTTTGCACGTTCAAGACAAGAACGGGGCGATTGCGGAAACGACGAATGGCTCTGTGTTGCTGGCGGTGCCCGCCGACACGCATGCCGATCTAGAGACGCGGTGTATGAATGGAAACTTTTTCTCGGAGTTGCCGGTGACTTTCGAGAGCACGCTGAAGCCGCGCGAGATGCACGGGAAACTGGGCCGGGGCGGGGCGCCGATCCGGTTGCACACGGTGAACGGAGGGATACGATTGGTGGCTTTGCGGTCGACGGTTTAGCGGGACGTGCGTCTAAGGAAGCAAGGAGTCACCAAGCTAAAGAGGAGAATCACAACGATGAGGAAAAATATTTTGTGGGTCAGTGCAGGCATGGCGACGCTCGCCATCGCGCTGCTTGCGTTGCCAAGCCGCTCGGCACCGCTTCAAGAGCAGGAGGACGCTTCGCCAGCGGTGAGGGTGGAGCGCGTTCCGAAAGTGCGTGAACTGAATCGAATTCAGATTGACGGGGACCGCGTGCTGCAAGACGTTGGGCGAGCGCTGGAGCAATCTGAGGGTGTTTTGGCGGATGTGGAGGCGCTGCCCTATCCGGAGATCGAACAGATCAGCGTTCTTGACGGTGAAGAAGGGCCGAGTTGGCTGGGCGTCGAGACGCATGAAGTGACAGCGGAGAATGCGAAGGAGTTGAAGCTTCCCGCGGAGCGCGGCGTGTTTGTGGCCGGGGTGACGAAGGATAGTCCCGCGGCGAAGGCCGGGCTGAAGGAGAAGGACGTCATCACCGAAGTCAATGGGCAGCGGGTGGAGGGCGCGGCGCAGTTCAGGAGAATGATTCACGAAATTCCCGCGGGACGCGCGGCGCAGCTTACGGTGTGGCGCGATGGACGCGTGCAAACGCTGAGCGCAACGCTTGGCAAAGCTGAGGAGCGCCACACTAAATGGATGGGTGCGACGCCGGGCGCCTTCGCGTTTCGCATGCCCGAAGTGCAGATTCCGGAGATGCCGTCGATTGATTTGGGCGAAGGAATGGGCATGCTGGCGGGCGGTCGTCCGCGGCTGGGCATTGATGCGGAGGACATTGGCGGGCAACTAGGTGCGTTCTTCGGCGCTCCGGACGGCGAAGGAGTCCTGGTGCGCAGCGTGAACAGCGGGTCCCCCGCGGAGAAGGCCGGGCTGAAGGCGGGAGATGTGATCACCAGTTTTAATGGCGAACGCGTGCGCAGCCTTGGCGACCTGCGGCAGAGGCTCGCATCGCAGAACGATGCTAAGACGGCGAAGATTGGCGTGCTGCGAAACAAGAGCGAGGTGACTCTTTCCGTGGAGTTGCCGGCTCGGACACCGAAGACGCAGCGCAAGATCATGCAGCGCACGAATATTTAGCTGCTTCTTTTGCAGAAAAGGTCCGGTGTACGTGCCCGGACCTTTTTTTCCTGCGCGTTCAATTGCTGGAGCGACGGCTGTGTTTTCTCGCGAGCCGAAGGAGTCTACTGATGGCGTCCACGAATGCAGAGCGATTTTCTTTTCCTGGAGTCCAGTCTTCTTCGGTAGGAAATAGCGACAAGCGCAGCAAGTAAGCAGCGCCAGGGAGCAAGCCGCCGCACATTCGAACGCGAAAGAGAGCGCGCCGCAGTATCCCGATGCCTCGAGGCTCGCGTAAGGCGAGTCGAGTCTCGATTTCCGCGGCAAGCTTCGAAACCGCCCGGTCCGACCGCACGCGGGCCGCGAGTTGGACGGGCAGTTCGGCGCCGAGGACGTCCGAGGCAAGGCGCAGCCCCAAGCGAAGGATTCGCTCGGCGCCGACCTCGCGGGCTACCGCCATGGCGCGGTCCAGATCCGGCGGTTGACTCGAGGAAACCAGCGCGGCTACGTCGGCAATCCACATTAGGCGCTCCCAGAAATGCTTGGCACCGTGAACGCAGATGAGAACGAGCTCGTCCTCAAGCGAGAGCGCTGGGACGTCGCGGCCATCGATCGTGACGCAGGCGCGCCGCTGGAAGAGCTGTTCGATGTCGAGTTGGCGCGGATGGTAGCGAAAGGTGCGCTCGGTGTGAAATTCGACGAGAAGATGGGTGCCGGATTTTCGGAAAGCGTATTCGCCTGGAATTTTGTTTGCGTCGATAGCCGTCAGCGGGACACGCGGCTCGTATGCGAGGTCGAGCATGGCCTGCGTCGCACGTCGAATATCTTTGTCGCGAAGGATGAGGTCGAGGTCGGAGTATTGACGCATGCCCGGGTCGCCGTAGCAACGGACGGAGAGCGCGGGACCTTTGGTAACAAGCACTCCAATATCGAGAGCCGCAAAGCGTTCCAGAACCTGAAATAATTCCGCGTTCAAAGTCAGCGTGAAAACCGCCTGCGCACGCTGCCAGGAGTGGAGCTTGGTTTCGATCTCTGGAGGCGAGGTGCCGGGTGCGAGTTCCTGAAGGCGCGCGGCCAACGAGGGAAGCACAGAGTGCTCATCCGCTTGAGCGAGCAGCACGGGCCAATCCAGCGGCTCGTAATGAGCGGCGTTCACGCGCGCGACGCTCGAGTTAAGGGATGCGCAGGCAACTAGGACTTGCCATTCAGGTGAAAAAGAAGCGGTCCGAGTTCGAGATGATCTTGGCAGAGGCTCTCCATGGCTAGGATGTGGCCAAAGTACACCCGGGTGGCGTGCGCCCTTCCGTGAACCGGATTAGCGAAGAGACTTCCCGCGGCGGCCTTTGCTGACTCTAGGTTCGAATCATGATTTGGACGAGGCTGGAAAATGATACCGGTCGCGTGGAATTGCTGGCTCGATCTTGGCTCGAAGAGAGCACCGCTTTAGCAATCATGTTTGCCGACGGAATTCCGGTGCGTGCGAAAGATTTGTCGCAATCCAGGGAAGACGGTCCTCGCATGCTTCCTTCCATGAAAGCCAATCCTGGGCAACGCGTGCACGTTCCGACATGAGCGCAGGTCGAACAAGTGGGCAGGTCTCGAGCGCGAATGGAGCGGACTTCGTTCAGCTGGGTCGAGTTGCGCCAGATGTCCAGAAACTTGTCTTTTCTAACGTTGCCGCAAGGCAGAGGAAACTGAACACAGGGATAAACATCACCGTACGGAGAGATGTAGCAGTAGGTATGACCAGCGCTGCACGCGATGTTATCCATCGCGGAATCGTCGACGGCACCAGGGAGAGCGCAGAACTCGTCTACGTTTCCAACCAACTCGGTATCGCGGAACACCTCGCGGAGTTGAGATCCCCGAATACCAAGCTGGAGAAGAGAGCGATCACCGTCCATCTTCGGAGTGATGGTGGGGTCGGTAATCACTGGCACCCCGAGTTCGTTCGCCAACCGCTTGACGCCCGCATAGTCATTGAGATTCTGGACCATCAACACATTCCCTATCGCGACGGTGACGCCACGAGACCTGAGTAAGCGGATGGCCGCCATGGAACGCTTCAGCGATCCCGGCAATTTCGTAATGGCGTCATGAATTTCAGCACGATGAGAGTAAATGCTGATCCGGACCTCTTGGACGCCCAAATCGCGGATGCGGTTAGCTTCTTTTTCACGGATCATGAAGCCGTTTGTCTTTATTTTCACGCAGAACTGCAGCCGGCGCGCATACTTTAGGATGTCGAAGAAGTCCATGCGCATCAGCACTTCGCCGCCGCTGAACGTAAGGAATAAAACTCCGGCATCGGCAAGTTGATCGAGGAGATCCTTGATCTCGGCAAGAGTCATTTCCCCGTGGTCGTCATGGTCTAAGTAACAATGGGTGCACCGCTCATTGCAACGATATGTGACGTCTAGGTGCGCATTCAGAGGCACACCCAGCTCCAACGCCCTGGAGTTGAGTCTTTCCATCAGCGCCGTCATGAATTTCGCTCCGCGTGTAATGACTGCTCGACGGGATGATCAGCGACAAGGAGCAGGCCACGCTTGGCCAGTTCGCCTACCAAGCGCTCGGCATCAGCGAAAGCGACGGAAGGATCGACATCAAACTCGGCGCAGACCTTGCTTTCGACGATTTCTTGAAGCGATGTCGCGCCATCGGCAGACTTCCAGATTAAGGAAGCCACGTCGTTCAGCGTGAACAGCGTGGAGTCGACTGCAGACATGATGATCATTTCACCGCCAAGCTCACGCGAGGCGGCCATGGGGCTCTTGGCAATGTAGCAAGCTCTCATTGGACCAGGTCCCAAACACTTTCATCTGGCACAAACTCTAGCCGATAGACCGGCAGTTGGCAAACGAGGTCACACACGGATTGAAAAACCAGCTTCACCAAATTGGGATCCTCGCCAAAAAACAAAACACTCTGGAGAAGGGCCCGAGCGGCATCCCCGGGTTTCATAGGCGTCAACCGGTTTGCCGGCCCTTTCACCAAGTGATAGAGCGCTGCTATGGGTGCGGAGATGTTCTCTCCCGACTTTGCGAGTTCGCCAGTGAACGGCGTCCCGTAAGCCAAATAATTTTCGCCATCTTCGCGTAGGTAGGAAATCTCGTCAGTGAGTAATGTTGCGTCGGGAGGCGCCAGCCGAGCCAAGGTTGTTTTGCCGGAACCAGACGGACCAAAGAACAAAAAGGCGCGGCGATTTCGCACGGCGCTCGCGGCGTGCAAGAGAAATCCCCCTTGATCGGCGAGGAGAAGTGTATGCAGGATACGCAGTGCGGCGTCCAAAGAATAAGCATTGAGTCCCAGTTGAAGCTTGCCGAACTTCGTTTTAGGGTCCCACTCGAGCCTGAAGTCCGCGCGCTCGGCAGACCATCGCCCGGCTTGACGTGCAACACGAATGTCTTCCTGTGCGAAATTAGGGCGCGGAGCCAAATCCACGGTCAGGTTTATGGGTGCTTGGGTAGCGGGACTCAAAAAGCCGCTATAGCGGTCCTGCGCCAAGCCGAGGAAGGAAGCGCTATTCGCGCAAAGGCGGATGGGCGTGCCGCCAATTTCAACGACGACAGCCTGAACACGCGCCATCGCTACGTTAGACATTCGGTCGTTCCTCTCGAGCGAGCGCGGCAGAGCAGCCATAAGAAGCATTTTGTCAAAAGATGTGAATTCCTCAGAAGGATAGAAGTCAACCGTCCAAAAAGGGTTGCGCGAGGGTCAATTTGTCTTGTTCCGCGGACAATGGAATTTACACGTCCCAGCAACTCGTGACGGAATACTGGTGGATCATTTTCAGCCAGTGAGTCTCCACAGGTCACGAGCCAGGTGACATCGTCTCGATTGCGCTGGCCAATCACACGGTGCGCGAAGAGGCGGTTATTTCGGATAAAGAGAACAATGTCGCCGGAGACTGCTTGGTTTAGTCCTTCTCGCCCAACAACCAGGACGTCGCCAGGCAGAACGGAGGGAAACATACTGCTTCCGAAGACCCGAACCCGTGCCGTGCCGGAAAGATACAACACTTCCGAGACTAACTGACAACCCACGGCATTGCGCGTTGTGATTGGCACTCCTCTCGGCGCGGCTCTGCCTGCGTCAGGACTTTCCTGTAAGCCCGCAACGCTGAGTTTGATTGACCTTTCCACACGATAGAGCCGAGGTCTCAAAGACACGCTCAAAGCGGAATGCCGGCTTAGAATAGGGCTTTTTCGCTTTTTGCTCTGGCTCACTAGTCGAGCGTATCTTTTCATTTTTCGGGTCCAAGGAATTCATTGGGTCCTCGATTCATTTCAGACCGGACTGTGTCAGCTTGACCGCGCAACCCCCAGCTAACCCGTCCCCGCAGGGCTGGGCCGCTGGCGCAGTCCCCTCATTAGTAAAGTAGATGTTAGAAGCCTGGGCGGCCGTACTTACGTTGTCTATGATAATACCGCTGGTCCCGTTCCTTTCCGCGACAGCGGCCGTCAACACGGTTGGTATTCCATTGGTGATGTCGTAAGACATGGCGCAGCCGCCGGGGAAGACAGGTATGTTACCACAGCGGGTGCTCACACCTACGAACAACCAGTCCTTCTGAGGGATCGAGCCGGTATTGAAAATCGTAGTGATCGGCGAACATTCCGCTGCGGCGCGAGCGAGCCGCAGCCTGGCAGCGTCTGGAGCGGAATTCATTACACCCGCCGCATTGAAGCCGATTCTGTACAGGGTCGGATTCATATTCCCGGGAGCCTTACCACACACATAGTAAAAACCTGTGCTGACGTTATTCAGATAGTTGATGTCAACACCTCCGCTATGCAAGGGGTGTGCGGCATCCTGCTGGCCTACGTTCACCCTGACTACGTTACCTAGCGCCGTGTCCGTCTGTACAATCTGCGCGTTCGTGCCGCTAGCAGCCGTTTCAGTGAAGACCCTCCCGGTCACGGGGTCGAGCCCAGGGGAGTCCATAATGGCACTTCCGGAACTGACCGCGATGACTGGGAAACCTAGACACGGCGGCGCACCGCTTATTACGCAGGTGCCGGTCGTACTGCCTACATCTTGGACATAGGAGAGATGTCCGGAGCCGTCCGTGACAAAAATGTTCTTCGAAACGGAATCGAAGGTAGGTGCGTTGAGCGTTGCCGCAGCCGCAGACACAGGGACCGGCCAGCCTCCGGTGGTTACTTCAGCCGGTGTGCCGTTAAATACTCCAGTGATTTTGTGTAGTACTCCGCGATCATCCCCTACGTAGCCGACGTCATTGAAATAGTCCACAAACAACGAAGATTGGGTTACGCGGGGCCCGCCGTTGAGTGTCACTCTCTTATCGACGGCGTTGTTTCCCGTTCCTGGAACGGCAGGAGCGGTGACGGAAGTACCGTTGCTTCCAGTCGTGCCAATGGTAAGCACATGGACGATTCCGTTGATCCTGGAAACCCACGCGACCTTTGTACCGTCAAGCGACAACAAAGGTGAGCTCCTGATCAGTCCGCCGGTGTTGTACGACCATTTGACGGAAGGTCCATTGCTACCGCATAGACCAGCCGGTAGCACACCGTTTTGCGTGCTATATAGATTGTTGAAGGCAACAATGGTTGCCTGATTGAAAGCCCCGACTCGATTCGTTGGAAACACCACGTAGTCGTTCACGCAGTCCGGCGGGGCATTAACGTCGAAGCTGTACTTGGCGGGGTACTGGTTCCGAGGCAGGATGCTATTTACACCACCCAAACTAACACTCCAATCGACTCCTCTTTCAGAGGCAACTGCGCCGTCAATTTCGGAGGCTGGCTCAGCAGTCTGAAACTCGCCCGGGGGTTGTTGAATCGGCGTGACTTTCGCGTGGCTTGCAAGCAACGGATTGTGCCTCAGCCATTGGTGCAGGACACGAGGATCCTGCCTGACCTTAATAAGCAGTGGAATATCCTGAGTGCTGCTGAAAACAACGTGGCGGTGACTCCAATCTTGGGGTAACCCTAGCCTCGCTGGCCCCGACTGGGCAACCACACGATGCGAGGTGCAGAACGCTGCCGCCGTCAGAATGGTTACAATCGCGAGTCCCTGGCAGATAGTGGAAGGTCTTAGAGTCCTCACGTTCACTCCTTCTACCGTTACGTGGCTCAAGAAAACCTTGGTGCTAGGCTGGGGACTTTCGCCCTGAGTTTTCTATTTCTCTGCTTTTGACACGACTGCTGGACGCTTAGATGACTGAAAATGCTTGCCGGACGCAATTAATCACGCACGGACCTTACTTAACACTTTAGCCGAGTTCAGCGTTTCCTTTCAATGGGTATTGGCAAGGCTGTTGCCAAAAAGGACGCACGCAGATCGACTCGGGACCTTTGCCGCCGCAATTTGCCGCCGTGCCAGATAGGGATACAAAGAGATATGGGCCGACCTGCACATGCCTGGTCGGCCCCACGTTTTCCGCTAAATTTATAGTCAGGACTTCTTTTTCTTTAGCTTCGTGTCGATGCCCGGGGCGATCTGTTGCAGGGCTTCCAGGCCTTGCTTGGCTTGCTGACCGTAGGCACCGTTGGGGTCCAGCTCCACGGCTTTCTGGTACGCCTCCACCGTGCCGGGCTGCACAATAACTTCCAACTTGCTGCCGACCTGTTTGTAATCCATGGAACCGACCAGCGCGGCACCCAGCAGATACCAGGCTTGCGCGCTCTTGGGATCGAGCTCCGTTGCTTTCTTCAGCGGCTCGACGGCTTCCTTCATTTTTCCCACGTTGTAGAGAGTGATTCCGCCGTTGCGATAGGCCTGCGCGGCATTTTGCGGATCAAGTTCCGCGCTCTTGCTGAACGCAGCCATCGCTTCAGGTATCTTGCCTGCGCGACCATAGATGCCGCCTAGATTATTGTAGTAAGCCGCCGAGGGTTTCAGCTCGATAGCTTGCTTGTACGCGTTGGCGGCGTCTTCGGTGCGGCCGTCAGCATCGTAGGCATCGCCCAGACGCGCCCATACCAGGTTAAGGTTGGCATCCTTTTCGCCGGCTGCGGCTTTTGCCGCTTCCAGCTCCGTCACGGCTTTGTCGGATAGATCCTTCACCTGCTGTTTCATCGCGTCACGCTGGTCCGCCGGAGCCTTTGTCAGATCGGCCTTGGCTTGACCGGCTTGATTCAGAAAAGCCACACCCGCGTCGAAGTGCGCCTTCATCCCCTGGAATTTTTGCCGCTCTTCTTCCTGCTTCTTTTGCGCCTCGGCGAATTCGGCGCCTTGCTTCGCGACGACGTCTTTGAAATTCAGATTTACCTTTGGAGTGTCTGAGCCCGAAACGCGAACTTTTACTTCATAAGGCTTATTGGGGGCCGGCAGTTGCAAGGCAACGGTGTAGACGCCATTTCGCAGACCGCGAATGGTAAAATTGCCGTCCTTGTCGGTTTTGGTGTCAGCCTTCGCGCCTTGATCGCTTATGGCCTGGATTGCCAGGTCCGCCCAGGGTTTGCCGGTCACATCGAGAATCTGCCCGGTGACCACGCCGTCCTGCGCCGCGGCCTTCGGCGCGAACGCGCACGCGATGGCAACGAATAGAACCATCGACATCGCCAACGAATTCCTTTTCCAACGTAGCTTCATGCCCCATTCTCCTTTACCAGTCGAGAGCCTACCCGTCTTCCGCTGACGTGCGCCTATTATCTCCAAACCTGACCCGATGCCAAGCTCAAGGCTTCGCTGCCACCGTTCGCCGGTAAGGAATCGGATCGGGTATTCCAGCTTCGGCGAACGCTCGCAAGCGCAGCAAGCAACTGTCGCAAGCGCCACATGCTGCATCTTCGCTCTGATAGCAGGACCACGTCAAATGCAGCGGAGCCCCGAGCTCGACGCCTCGCCGAATGATCTCGCTCTTCTTCAATTTGATGACCGGGGTGACGATTTCGATGTTCGTTTCTGGCCGTGTGCCAACCTTCACCAATTCCTGAAATGCCCAGTAATACTCGGGCCGACAGTCCGGGTAGCCGGAGCTATCCTCGGCAACCGCGCCAATGTACACAGCCTCCGCGCCGATGGCTTCAGCCCAACTAACTGCCACGGAAAGAAAATGCGCGTTGCGAAATGGCACGTAGGTCACAGGAATGTTCCCATGGGGTCCCGGAACGCCCAACTCATCTTCGGGCACGGCAATCTTCCGATCCGTCAAAGCGGAGCCGCCTATGGTGCGGAAATGGTCCAGTTGCACGACCAGTCGCTCGCGAATTCCGTACAAGTCGGCGACATCCGTGAACGCGCGGCGCTCGCGTTCCTGGGTGCGCTGCCCATAGCTCAGATGGAGGGCGGCGAGGCTCCCGGCACCGTGGCGTTCGCGTGCGATGGCAGCCGTGACGCAGGAGTCCATTCCCCCGCTCAGAAGCACCACGGCTTGTCGTTGCTTGTTGTCCATAAAAATCTTCGTACGCGTCTTTGCTGCTAAACACCCTTGGTGGCCGGGTCCCAGACAAACTTGTGAAGCTGCAACCCGAGCCGCACCGGCAATCCGTCGGCAAGAATCCATTCCACCAGAGCGCGCGGCTGCAATCCTTGCCACTTGCCTTCCGGATCGTCGAACACCGGGGAAAACAGCACGGAACGCACTCTCTGCGTGAGCTGATGTTGTAGGGTGAAGTCGCGTGCAAACTCATAATCGCGCCGCGTTGAAAGGACAAACTTTACCTCATCATTTGTGCTCATGGCGTCGAGATTCTTCATCTCGAAGGTATCCGCTTCTCCTGAGTCCGGGCACTTCACGTCCACAATCTTGATGACCTCTTGCGGTAACTGTCCAACAAACCGCTCACCGCTGGTTTCGATCAGCACGGTGTAGCCTGCGGCCAGTAGTTTCTCCGCCAACGGATAGATTTCCTCTTGCAACAGCGGCTCGCCGCCCGTTAATTCCACAAGCGGCACTGTTGCACGGGAGGCGTTCGCACCGTCGCGCCGCCCGGCAAGCTCATCGACGCGCGCTAGCACCGCGTCAACGCTCATCTTCTTGCCGCCGTGAAAGGCGTAGGCCGTATCGCACCACGTGCACCGCAAATTGCATCCCGTCAGCCGGACAAAGATACAGGGGAGCCCGGCACGCGTGCCTTCGCCTTGAATCGATTTGAAAATTTCGGTGATGAACATGAAATTTGCCGGCCGGGAGCCCGCCGTCGGCTGGATCACAGCTCCGTTCTGTTGCGTCGCTCTGCTATTTCCCGGGACGGTATTGGGCACTGGCGGTGTCCGTCTCCCACACCACGATATCGGTAACCCGCGCGCCGGCGGGCAATTCTTTCACGTGACCGGTGACCTCATCGTAAAAATATTTCGCAAGGTTTTCCGCCGACGGATTCACGTTGCGAAACGGCTCCAAATCGTTGATGAACTGGTGGTCAAGGCCGCCGATGATGTCCCGAATCACTCTCTTCAATTCTGTAAAGTCGCAGAGTAAGCCGATGGAATCGAGCTGTGGCCCTTGTACCGTCACGCGAACGCGATAATTATGTCCATGCACGTTCTCACACTTGCCGCGATAACCACGAAGCGCGTGCCCTGCCGAAAATGTCTCTTCCACACTAACTTGAAACATAGTTTGTTCTTTTCTGGGCTCAACGCTGACGCTTGCTCTTATTGCCCTTCCAGAAACTTCGCGACGTCCCCTAATTCCTGGGTCGTCGAGTATCCCGGGAGAGACTCCAAGAAAATTTTACCATACGCCATCCGTTGAATCCGGCTATCGAGCAGCGCGAGCACGCCCCGATCGGTCTTCGTCCGAACCAGCCGCCCAAACCCTTGCTTCAGCGCGAGCACTGCTTGCGGCACCTGGAACTCCGAAAATGCGTTGCGCCCATCTTCCTGTAAGGCCTTCACTCGCGCGGCGACAATGGGATCGGTGGGCACCGCGAAAGGCAGACGATCCACAATCACGCAAGAGAGCTGATCCCCAGGCACGTCGACACCCTGCCAGAAGCTAGATGTGGCAAACAAAACCGCGCCCGGCGTATTCTTGAATCGCTCGAGGAGGGCCGATCTTGGCGCCGTGCCTTGCAGCAGCAACGGAAACGACACACGCCCGCGCACGCGCTCGAACAAATCGTTCATCTGCGAATAACTGGTGAACAGGCAAAATGCGCGCCCCTGACTGAGCTCGAGCAATTTCACGATTTCGTCCGCGGCGGCCTCCGAAAATGCGGGATTGCGCACGTCTGGAATGGCGCGGGGCATGTACAGCAGCGCCTGCTTTCCCCAATCAAACTCGGGCGGCAGCGCTCCTTCCTTAGCGTGATCGAGTCCCAAGCGTTGCCGGATATACTCGAAGCGCCCCGCAACCGTGAGTGTGGCGGATGTCAAAACGATGGAATCGAATTGTTCGAACAGCCGGGCGCGGAGAACTTGGCTCACGTCAATCGGCGTGGCAGCCAGAAACACGCCCTTGTTTCGGCGCTCGTACCAGTAGACGAAATTGCGCTCGTGCGATTCAAAAAGAAACGCCAGTTCCTGGCGGATCTCGAAACTCCTGCGCGAGATGCGCAACAACTCTTCCGGCTTCTGCGGCATCGCCGCAAATTCGGTTTCCAGTCCCTTCAGCGTACTCACCAGAGCGTCGTAGGTTTCGCGATGCTGCTCCAGGAACGCCTCGCGGTCGTTTCTTTCAAAGGGATAGCGGCCATCGCGCGCGGGGAACGCGTCAAAAAACGCGCGGCTGCGCTCGCGAATCCGCTGCGTTCGCCGCAGCAGCGCGGGTGTCCCGAGGTGCAGGAGCCGCATGCTGATATCCGCGTCGCGCGCCAGTTCCTCGAAACGATAGTTTGAAATCTGCCGGCCAAAGTAATCGCTGGCTACATCCTCCATCTCATGCGCTTCATCAAACACCACCGCCGAATACTCCGGCAGGATGCTGCCGAAGTCGTCTTGCTTGAGGGCGAGGTCCGCAAAAAACAAATGATGATTTACGATGATCAGATCCGCTTCTTTGGCGCGCTGCTGCATAGCGGTGATGAAACATTGCTTAAATTCCGGACATTTCTGCCCCGTGCAGGTATCGCGCCGCGCGTCGATTCGCGTCCACAACTCCGAATCGTCGGGCAAAAACGTGAGCTCGGCGCGGTCTCCCGTTTCGGTCAGCTTGGACCACTCCTGAATTTGCCGAAAGGCATCCATCTCTTCCATGCCCTTGAGGATGGGCTGCTCGGCAATCTGATGCAGTTTCGCGCGGCACAAAAAGTTGGACCGCCCCTTCATCACCGCGACTTTTAACTCCGGGGCGAAGTGCTTTTGCAGAAATGGAATATCTTTTTGATAGAGCTGCTCTTGCAAGGACTTAGTGGCGGTGGAAATGACGACGCGACGCCCGCTGCAGATCGCCGGTAGCAAATACGCTAGCGTCTTCCCGGTGCCCGTCCCGGCCTCTACTACGACGTGATGACGGGATTCAAAGGCGTCCTGCACCAACTCCGCCATTAAGAGCTGCGCGCGGCGATGCTCGTAGCCGCCGATCATGCATCGTTCGAGCAATCCACCTGGGCCGAAAACTTCCTGCATGCTCGGCTGCGATTTTTCCTCGATGGCTGCGTTCTCTACGGCCGAATCGTCGGGGCGCTGTGGGCCTTCCCCGTCAAGCGGGACATATCGCCGCTCGTTCGAGCGCTTCTGTCGCTGGACTGCAGAGCCATCACTGGTGACTGCGGTTGTTTCGCGTTTCGCCAAATCGTTCCCATCTCACTGTCCCAAAGGACAGTTCTCATCCCGCCAAAGATAGCACACAGAATGACACGGGCATGACACGACCGTGACAACCCACGGGAGCCGCTTGGCATCGTAGAAACCAAGCCCAGTGCTCGAGTTCCCGTTTTTAATCTAAAAGCTAAATTGGGGTGCCCACTATGGACGCTCATAAATTCGCTTCGCTCGCTATCGGCTTCCTCGCTCTCTTACTAAACGGATGCGGCAATTCATATTCATCAATGCAGCCTCCTCCCGGTCCCGGCGCGCAAGGAGCTGCGGTGACGCTGACCGTGAAGGATACTCCGCCCGCGGGCGTGACAGTGCTGTCTCTGGAGCTCACGGTGAACAGCGCCGTGCTGAATCCCGGCAACTATGCGTTGGTCACCAATCCACTGAAGATTGAGGTAAAACAGCTCGAAACGGACGCTGCCTTTCTCTCCACGGTGAACGTTCCGCCGGGAACTTATCAGAGCATTACCGTGAACTTGACGAATCCGGAGCTCACGATTCTGAACCAGAGCGGCGCCGCCATCGGGAGTTGCGCGAACAATTCGGTGTGCGAACTGAAGCCGACAGCCACGGGCAATATCAACTTCTCCGGGCCGCCGTTTCCCATCACGATCCAAAGCGGCGCCCCGGTCGGATTTGAGGTAGATGTCAACGTTGCCAAACTGGTGACCAATGCGTTGAGCCTGGACTTCAATGCCTCTGGCGCCGTGAGCCTTACACAGCTTCCGCTTCCGGGGCGCCCCGCGGATCATCTCGACGATGTGGATGATCTGATGGGAGTGGTCCAGAATCTCGACGCTACCAACAAGACTTTCACGTTGCACACCGCCAACGGCGACTTTTCGATTCAGGCTGGCATGAACACCGAGTTTGAATTCGAAAACTGTGCCGCCAACAATTTTACATGCTTGCAAAACGGCATCGTCATCAAAGTGGACATCGAGGTGATGGCCGGCGGCGCGATGGTGGCCAGAAAAATCGAATTTGAAGATGACGCTGTGGACGACGAGTTGGTCGGCGCGGTCTTTAAGATCGACGACTCTACACACTTCGAGATGGTTGTCCTCGGCGAGCTGCGAAACGTCAACAACGTCAGCGTGGGCAATCCCGTTGCGGTAACGCTCACCAATCCAACGTTTGAAGTGAAATCGGACGGACTTTCCGTACCGAGCGCCTTACAGGGAGCGTTCACTGCGGCAACCGACACCTCGCAACTCCTGCCAGGTCAGGTGCTGCAGATACGTGCCTCGGCGCCCGTGACCGCTGCTCCCCCGATCGCCCTAACCACCAATCGTGTGCGTCTGCGGAAAACGCAGCTAACCGCAAACGTCACCGGAGCACCCGCGCCTCCCAACTTTGTTATCGCGAGCCTGCCGGGGCTCTTCACCGGCGCGGGCATTATGACCATCGGCGTGCAAACCTCCAGTGCCACGGACTTCGAAGGAGTATCTGGAGTCAGTGGCTTGGCCGATCAGAACGTCGTTTCCGTGCGGGGCCTGCTGTTCAAGGATGGCGCCAATCCGCCACAACTCATCGCGGACAAAGTCCGCAAGCGGTGACAACGCTGGATGCTCAAGCGCGAAGGGCTGGGGACGCGGTCTCCGGCCCTCTGTGCAATCGAGTTCCGGGGGTCCGCATTTAGCAGTTGAACAATCTGCTCTCCTTTTGCATCTATTCTTCGCAGGCAGGCGATAAAGTCGTACTTGGGACGTTGGTGCCTTTGCCCGCCTTAGGCTCGGCACATCCTGCTTGGGGGCCCATGAACTTCCGTAAGGTTTTTACTACACTGCTTTTGCTGTCGGCTGTGTCGCTGGTTTCGTGCAGCGGCGCGTCGAAAACTCCGCCCTGCACCGTCAATTGTGGAGGCGGCACCGCCACTCTGAGCCTGACCTTGACGGCAGCGCCGCTCACCCCGCCGCCCAATACGAACCTTCTGTCGTTCATTGTCGACATCAACACCATTACGCTGACTTCAGCGACTGGGACCAATGTAAACGTACCGCTGAACGCCACTAGTTTCGGCGTCGATCTCACCAAGTTGCAGAGCGACTCGGTCTTTCTTGGCATATCGGCGACGGTCCCTGCCGGCCCCTATGCCAGTGTCACGGTCAGTATTTCGAATCCACTGGTCAGCTTTTGCACGCAAACGCAGGGCAACACGGGTTGCGCCGCCGGCAGCGTCACCACTATTTCCGGTGGAGCGGCGGCGACGCCAAAAATCACCTCCGCGCCATTCCCTCTGACGTTATCCGCAAGCCAAAAAACCGGACTGGCGATCAATTTCAATCTGGCAAACGCGCTGACCGTAAACGCCTCGCAAGTGGTCACCGCCGTGAATCTCGGCGCCACTAACGTGCTGAGCGCTCACGCCCTGCCGCCAAGTCCCAGCAGCATTGCCGCGGGACAGCTCGACTTTGTGGAAGATGTCACCGGAGTAGTCACCGCCGTCAACGCCACGACGCAGTCCGTCACGGTGCATACGGCCACGCGCGGCTCGCTCACCGCCGTCGCGAACTCCTCTACCGTATTTTCGCCCAACTGCACCGCCTTTAACCTGAGTCTCTCGTTTTCCTCCTGCATTGTGCAGGGCCAAGTCGCCAGCCTGGACACCGTTCTCAATTCGGACGGCACCTTCACCCTGCTCGAATACGATCCGTTGTCGACCACGACAGGAGATTGGATCGAAGGCATCGTCACCGCCACGGCTTCCTCTCCCACGCAATTTACTCTGGTGGCTAACGATCTGGTGCTTGTGAGTTCGGGTAGTTTGATCGGCTCGAGTGCATCTCTCGGTTCGCAAGTGAAAGTCACCTTGGCGAGTCCGAAGCCATTTCTGGTGGACACGAAAGGGCTCACAGCGCCTGTAAACAATTTCACCGGAACCGATGCATCCATACTTCTGCCCGGGCAAACTCTTTCCGTACACGTAACCGCCTTCACCGCCGCTTCCGGCAGCACTCCCGCAACTGCCAACGTCGACACGGTGTACCTGCGCTTTGCGCGCGTCTCCGGCACGGTGGCCGCGACGGGAACGCAAGCCAGTTTCAACATCCAAAACCTGCCGTCATTTTTTGGCCTCTCGACTCAGCCCTTGGTGGAACTCACGCTGGGGGCACCTCCGTCAACCCCAGCGACCATCTTCGATGGTGTCAGTTCCGGGACCGCTCTCAGCAATCCCCAGACTGTTTCCATCAGGGCGCTTTACTTTGGCCAGGGAACGGCGATGCCCTTCAGCGCCGCCAAGGTCCGTGTCCCTTAGCGATTTTCACCGCCTCCGCAAAGGCGAAACGGGCCGACCCGAGTTAAATCGGGCTGGCCCGTTCCTTTTTCGAATTTTTCTCTGTGACCTCTGCGCTTTTCTTTGTGTTTAGATTTTTCTTAAGCGGGCTGCATGCCACCCACTGTCGTATTCGGCGGCAGCGGCGGCGGGGTGTAGGGTGTGGATGGCGTGTTCGCTATCGTCGGCTGGAAACGGTTATAGAGCGCTAGCGAAGTTGCGCCCAGTCCCCACACGATCACCGCAAACTTAATCCATCCGCCGACTGCGGGAATGACAGTAGCCAGGCGCACAATCACGATACCCACCACCATCCGGCCGATCAGCGGCCAGGTTTCGCTGGTGCGGCCCATCAACCATTGACCAACCAAGGCTCCGACGACTAACTGCGCGTAATACAAGGACGCGTACCAGATGAAGAATGTCGAGATGCCCACAAACAATCCCACTACTGTGACGCAAGCAATCACGGCGGCGATGGGTATGCCAAAAAATACCAGCACGCCCAAACCAAACGACGCACCATAGCGCTCCGCATTCGCCACCGCTTCCCTCGTAAATTGCGGCATTAGCTGGAACAGCACCAAGCCAAAGAGCACGAACGCCGCCAGCCAGATCACCTGCCAGACATAATAATGGCCTTCCATATACTTCGGCTTGCGCTCCAGCTTGCGGTACTCGACCGGCGAAGCTAGTTTGGCTTGGGGCGAAACTTCCGCTTCCTTGTGTCCCTGATAATGAATAGGACCGGCAACTTGCGCGGACGAGTTGATAGTCAGAAGCTCTCCCTTCATTTGGATTGCGCCGTCGACCTTGCCCGACAACGTCAGATGCTTCCCATAAATCAGCAAGTCGCGACCGACGCTCCCTTCAAGGTTCAGGTTCTCCACAAATATGGTCAAGCTTCCGCCGATCTTGCCCGACGATTCGAGATTCACCACGTCATCGAAGGTCAAAACGTTTTTTCCCACGGTTCCACGGATAGTCATGGTGTTGGTAAATGCGCGGATATTTCCGTCCACCTGTCCGTTCACTTGCAGTAGTTGCGCGAAGGCGAAGACATCGCCCTTCACATGCCCATTTACAGTAGCGTCATGCCCGAAAAGAAACACGTCACCATCTACTGTTCCCTCGATTCGCACACGATCGCCAAACAGAAAAATGTCTCCCTTTATCGTTTCGTCTGAAGCTACGCCGACAGATTCACCCTTGCGCATCTCTGACGCCAAGGCCGACACAGGCTGCAGCAACAGCGCCGCGCAGAACCCCGCCAGCACCAGCGCCAGCGCCGAACCCCGGCGCACTCGCTTGCGGAAGAACGCCACGGCGAATCCCGCCAGCGTCACCAGCGCCACCACCTCCAACAATGCGATCATCGATTGCCATCCTTTCCAGAAGGCGCCTTGAAAAATCAGTAAGCTCAAAAGGCTCGAGCCTCCAAGTCCCGCTTCTTCCAATTGCTGCTGGAGGGGCCCAATGTAAGTGGTATACAGCGCGTACACTCCCGTTGCGGCCAGCCCAAACGCTACCGTCCAAATCCATTGCATCGACCGGCCCGCACGTTCCTGAAACCTCGCCAGCCTGGCGGGCAGCGCGTCCTCTTCCTCCAGCATGGCTCGCGTCAACAAACGCGATTCGCGCTCAAGGGCGCGCAGCAAAGTACGGCATGCGGCGCATTCCTGCGTGTGCGTGGAAACTTCTTGCGCACGCGCGCGGTCCAGTTGCCGCTCGATATACAACAAACAGGTCATTTCGTCGAGATGCTGCTCTGCGTCGCCCGATAAATTATCGGCTGCCCTCACGAGGTCCCTCCCGCGGCCAGCGCGCCGCCTTGTCCCAGCGCCTGCCGCAGTTCATGCCGCGCGCGCAGCAGTACGACGCCCACAAAGGCGCGCCGCACCCCCAGCGCATCAGCAATTTCGTCGTAGCTCATATCCGAGTAGTAGCGCATCACGAGCGCCATGCGTGCGCGCGCTCCCAGTTTGTCCAGCGCGCGCCGCACCTCTTCGCTGGTTCTCTGTTCAATCAGCTTGTCCAATTGATTTGGATCCGGGTGCTCCAGCGGCACATTCTCCAAATCCTCGGTCTCTTTATCTTGGCGTGTCTTGCGGCGCCGCAGCACGTCCCAGCAATGGTTGGCCGCCACTTTGTAAAGCCACGCTGAAAACGACCGGCTCTGGTCGTATTGGAGCAGCTTGTTATCGCGCATCAACTTCGCAAAAATATCCATCGTGGCGTCTTCGGCATCTTCCCGAGTCGGCAGCGCCCTCCGGCAAAAGCGGAAAATCGCGGATGCGTACTCCCGGTAAAGCACTCCCCAGGCATCGGCATCCCCTGTCCGCGCCCGTGTAATCGCCTCAGTAGGCTCGGTCTTTCCCGGCGCGCTCATCCGCTCTGGTCTCGGCGCATCCATAGACTAGTACGCGGGAAACCCCGCAAAAATTACACATTGCAATGCCCCCGCACTGTAGCAGAAGTCGGGCGTAGAAAGAGACTGTATGTTGCTGATTCCAAAAGCGAGGTGTGACGAGATACCCCCACCCCGGGTGTTTTGCAAAAAGAGGCTGCAAGCCACTAAAAACAAAGGAAGAGCATCGAAAAAAGAGAGCCAAGAGGCCGCAAGAATATGAAAACAAAAGGGTTGGGGCAGACTGCAGGCGGGAATTGTTTCAATTAACACGCGAAAGAGTACCACAGATTTGGACGTATGTCAATAGTAAACTTGTAAGTTCAAGATTTGGAGTGGATTACGGGGAACGTTCCGACCCGGCTGGGCCTCGATTGGCTCATATGCGATGCGGGCTCCGGATCCAATGGTCGCACGCAGGTACGGTGATGGGTAGCAGCAGAAGGTGACGAATGGCGGTCTTTTTAGCGTAACGACGCTTGAGTCGCCTGAACCTGCGGAGATTGGGACGCTGCAATCCGCCCGTAATGAGATGTTTGCGGTTAAGTAGACATTTGGGCGCTCCGGACCTAGTATAGCTAGGCTATAGGCTGACCGGGATGACTCAGCAAGTACCTCTTGTGCTCTCCGAAATTCTCGCGTCACTGCGTGGCCGTTTCAGGTTCCTCAATCTTCATTACGAAGCGGCTTGGACAGAGAGTTGGAGTCACCGCCGCTGTCAACACGAACACCGGACTCTGATCGACGCGGCCAAATGTGCTACGCCGCATGGTGCCGGATGGTATGTTTTTGCGGTCGAGAGCGGCACCGCACGAGAGCTAGATGCCGCAGAGGAAGACGCGGTGAACGAATTCAGGTTCGGACGCAGGCTCGGGCGGATGGACTCATGTGGATCGTAAAGGGGATTCTGCTTTGTGTGCTGCTGCTCGTGGTCGGCTCCATCATTTAAGTGGTGGCCGAGTTTCCAACGTGCGGTTTTTGACGACGCAAAGAGTATCGGGGCTAATTCGCTCGAGCAGCCAGCCGCCGGTCGAGACTCATGGCCAAGTTTTGATCCAGAAGGACCGCGACGTAACGTGCGCAGGTCTGCATCTCGCGCGAGGCCCAAGTCGAGATGCTGGGAACCTTGGCCTTGCTGACCTGCTCAAGCCTCGCTATCGCGCGATAGTACATTGAAACTTCGCTGAGCCACGGGCTGCTCTTTTTCAACTCTGGCGACAACCGGTCGCACAGATTCATCAGGCGGCCAAAATCCCCAGCGCCGATAGCTGCAGCGTCAATTCCAGCAGTCAACTGCAGTGAATCAGACACCGGCTGGTTCGCTGCGCTTATCCAAATGGCGCGCCATTGGGATACGGCGAACCTTATCAGCGCAAAACCTGAGAACACGAGGATGAAGAGTGAGAGCATTTCTTGCCTTTCGCAACTCCGGCATTTTGCAGCCATACAATGCTCCGGCCAATGGTCCAACGGTACCGTCCAGCCTGAACTTCCGTACAGCTGGCCGATATTCTAAGCCACTATAAACACAGGCTTTATTCCTTCGACCTCCACGCAGTCGACGGATGGCTCGTTTCGCATTCGGGCAGTAACTATCGTGCTATGTCGCCTGCAATCCGTGTTGACCCCCAGACACTCAGGCCCTAAGTTGGATAGATTGAGTTTGGCCATTTATCCGTGCTGACGCGATGAACGACGCGACTCACCTCCAGCCGCTGCCTTCTTCCACGGAAACCAGCGCCAAGGAACTGGCGGAGGAGCGCCGACGCATTGAAAAACGCGACTGGTGGGTGCGCGGTTACTCAGTCTTCGTCATTCTCCTTCTTACTTTTGCTGTAATTTCCCTTGCCCTCCCGGCGCTTCTGACCGGCGCGGAAACATTCTTCAAGATCAAGGTGACCGAAGCTCTCTTCGGCCTGATCACTCTGATCGTGCTTTTCAACATCTATACGATTTACCAGGAAATTCTCATCAAACGTCTGCGTCGACAGCTCCTCGAGAAACAGGATCATTACTATATCCTCCGCAACCTGGCCATGATTGATCCTCTGACCGGCCTCTACAATCGCCGTTTTGCCGAGCAGCGCCTCGCCGCTGAGGTCGCTCGCTCCGAGCGTCGCGGTCACCCCCTAACCGTGCTTGCCCTGGACCTAAACAATTTTAAGGAGATCAATGACACGTACGGCCACCCCGCAGGCGACCAGGTCTTGCAGGAGTTTGCGTCGCGTCTGAATAAGGTCATCCGCGGATCAGACTTGGCTGTCCGTTTGGGGGGCGACGAGTTTCTTGTCGTGCTTCCCGAGTGCACTCTGGACCAACTCAAACTTGTCTTGAAACGCCTTAACTCCTTTGAGCTCGACTGGCAGGGTCAGAAGATCCCAGTCACTTTCTCCGCTGGTTGGAAAGATTACGAGATGGGAGATCGGCCGGAGGAATTGCTAGCCCGAGCCGACGAAGCTTTGTACACCAGCAAACGCGCTACCAAGAAGCCTATGCAAACCCCTAAGCCCAAAGTCAATTCGAAAGCCTAGGTCCCGCCAGCGGTGCTGTTTCCGACTTCTTCTCTAATGCGTTACAGTGGAGCGTTGCATTGCTGCCCGAATTCTTGCACGTTGCCCGCGGCTCGCATTCCATGACTAAAAAGCTGCCATCACTGGTAATTGTGGGTCGGCCCAATGTCGGCAAATCAACGCTTTTCAACCGGCTGACGGGAACGCGCCGCTCGATTGTGACCAACGAGCCGGGTATTACGCGGGATCGCATTTATGGAAAAGCGGAGTGGCGCGGCCACTTGTTTGAAATTGTCGACACAGGGGGAATCGTCCCGGATGACAAGGCCTTGATCCCGCAGGAAATCCTGCGGCAAGCCCACGTGGCCATCGAGAAAGCTGCATTGCTTTTGCTTGTTGTCGACAGCCAGGCCGGGATCACGCCGCTGGACGAAGAATTGGCTCGCCTTTTGCGCAGCACAGGCAAGCCTTTTTTTGTCGCGGTAAACAAAGTCGATTCACCGCTGCAAGAATCCAACGCTGCCACTTTCCACCGCTTGGGCGTGGCCGTATTCCCGATAACGGCTGAACACGGCACCGGTGTAGACGATCTCCTCGACGCCGCGATTGCGCAGGCGTATCCATCGAGTGCAGTGGCGCAGAATGCCGCGCCCGAGCCCGGCCCGATTTCGCCGGACGAGAGTGAACCCACCGAAATCGCAATCATCGGGCGGCCGAATGTTGGCAAGTCCACTCTCCTGAATCGCATGGTTGGAGAAGAGCGATCGATTGTGTCTCCGGTCCCCGGAACAACCATGGATACCGTGGATACGGAAGTGACTCGCGATGGCCGCGTTTATCGATTCGTCGACACCGCAGGTATTCGCCGCAAAGGCAAAACGAACCTGGTGGCGGAAAAACTCAGCGTGGTGATGGCGCGCCGGGGACTCGAGCGCGCGGACGTGGCGCTGCTGGTGGTCGACAGCGAGCAAGGCGTTACGCAGGGCGACGCGCAAATCGCCAGCTACGCTGAAGAATCCGGCCGCTCGGTGGTCATCGTAATGAACAAATGGGACCTCGCTGCCCAAGCTGCGCGCCAAGCTGCCGCGCGCGACGCAGACACCACGAAGGGGAGAGCGAGGCGCGGCGCGGACGAAAAACACAAATTTGATGACGTGGATAAGGGCAAGCTGCTTTTTGACTATGAGAAAATGGTCCGCGGAAAGCTGAAATTCCTCAGCTACGCGCCAATCGTCTTTCTATCCGCCAAAACCGGCGAGCGCGCGCAAAAACTTTATCCACTGATCGATCTGGTGGCCACTGCCCGCAAGCGCCGCATCTCCACGCCTGATTTGAATCGGTGGCTGAAGGAAGATGTCGATCTGCAGCGCGGCAGCACGCCAAAAGCGCGCCCCGTGCGCATCTACTACATCACTCAAGCAAAGACGTCGCCACCGACATTTCTGATTTTCACGAATCAAAAGGTGCCGCTGCATTTCAGCTTCGAGCGCTTCCTCGAAAACCAACTACGCGCCAAATTCGACTTCACCGGGACGCCGGTGCGCTTCATCCAGCGCCTCCGCAAACGCGGCGACCGGAGCAGGAATGAGGATTGAACTAAAGTAGCCTCTACTGCGATGCGCGGCAAACTGCTAGGATTGTGACAAGCAGGCCGGATCACGCATGGCGCACAACGGCACCGCAACGCAAACCGCCACCGAGCAGCGGCTCTATCGCATCGGCGAAGTCAGCCGCCTCACCGAACTGAAACCTTTCGTGCTGCGCTACTGGGAAAGCGAATTCCCCATGCTCGAGCCGGTAAAGAGTCCGAGCGGCCACCGCATATATCGGCAGGAAGACGTCGACTTGGTTTTCAAAATCAAGCGCTTGCTGTATGACGAGGGTTTTACCATCGCCGGCGCTCGCCGCCATCTTCGCGAAAATGGCGCCGCTGGCTCCGAAACGATTTCTTCGGGGCCGCACAATGAAAATGCCGGGGAGCTATTGAGCCGCAAAATGCTGCTCGATCTGCGCGACACGCTGCGCGCTTTCTTGACGCTTCTCGAACGCCGGTGATACGCTCGCTATTGTCGAACCTGACCCTCACCGGGTCGGTTTCGGATGCGGCCCTTGTCGGGCCGCCGCGGTCGGGACGTAGCGCAGCCTGGTAGCGCGCACGCTTGGGGTGCGTGAGGTCGCTGGTTCAAATCCAGTCGTCCCGACCACTTCTTTCCTCCTCGCGATGATGGACTTAGTTTTCGATGGAGCACCCGCGCTCTCGCATTTTGAGACTGCGCTTTACGAATGCCGCACATTTTGTTGACGAATGATGATGGGATTCACGCCGCCGGGCTGAAGGCCCTGGCTGCTGGGCTTGAGGGATTTGCGACGATCAGTATTGTAGCGCCGAATCGCGAGCAGAGCGGAGCGGCGCAATCGCTGACACTACGCCAGCCGATTATTTGCCACAATGTGGGCGAGCGGCAGTGGGCGGTCGAAGGCACGCCCGCGGACGCTGTAATCGTCGCTTTGCACCGGCTTTTGCCCGAACCGCCGGACCTGGTGATTTCCGGAATTAATTTTGGCGCGAATCTCGGTGAGAACGTCTACTACTCTGGAACGGTTGGCGCTGCGCGCGAGGCCGCGCTGCATCATATCCCCGCGCTGGCAATTTCTTTGTGTTCAAAAGGCGCCAGCGTAAAATTCGATACGGCAGCGCGCGTTGCGCGTTCCACCGCGGAGCTAATTCTGAAAGAAGGATTGCCGGATCAGGTTTTGCTGAACGTGAACGTGCCCGAGCCCTGGACCGGCGGCGTAAAATTCACTCGCCAATCCAAGAAAATCACCCGCAATCAACTGAGCGAAGGAAAAGATCCGCGAGGCCGCACCTACTATTGGCTCTTCGAGCAGCGCATTGACAAAGACGTCGCACCGGACACCGACTACGCGGCAATTTTTTCCGGCGCGGTCTCCATCACTCCGCTCCACCTCGACCCCACCGACACTAAGTCCCTGAATCATCTCTCGCACTGGGCCATACCCATTGAGCAATCATCTCGGTAGCGCAGGCTTCCGCCTCTGCTCTCTGCAGAAACATCGCCAATCACTCGAGCAGCAGAGGAAACGGATGATTTGACACCGTGCAATGACGCCGTTACCGTTGTTCACTTGCTTGCAGCGGCTTTTTGCGCGTTAGCAGCGCGGCAGCAGCAAGCAAACCAGACGAGGCCCGATGAAAGTCATCGTTGCAGACAAAATCAGCGAACGCGGCGTGAAGCTCCTGCGCAGTGCCGGCTGGAACATTGTCTTGACCACAAAGGACACGCTCAATACGGAGATCGCCGACGCCGATGCGCTCATCGTGCGCAGCGCAACCAAGGTAACGCCGGAACTGCTGGAAAGAGCCCTGCGCCTGCGCGTAGTTGGCCGGGCGGGGGTCGGCGTCGACAACATCGACCTCGAGGAGGCGACGCGCCGGGGCGTCCTGGTCATGAGCACGCCCGGTGGAAACGCCGTCAGCGTTGCCGAGCACACCTTTGCGCTCCTGCTCGCGCTGGCACGGCAGGTGCCGCGGCACGACAAAGCCATCCACGAAGGCCGCTGGGAGAAATCCAGCGCTGCAGGGACCGAAGTACGGGGCAAGACGCTGGGGCTGATCGGGCTGGGGCGTATCGGCAGCGAAGTTGCCGTGCGCGCTGAAGCTTTCGACATGCGCGTGATTGGCTATGACCCGTACATCAGCGAAGCCGCCGCGCGCGAAGTGCAAGTCGAGCTGGTTCCGTTGGAGAGGTTACTCGCCGAGAGCGATTTCGTCTCCCTGCACACGGCGTTGAGCCCGGCCACGCAAAATCTGATCAATGCGGACACCTTGGCGCAAATGAAAACGGGCGCGCGCTTGATCAACGCCGCTCGCGGCGAACTGATCGACGAAGCCGCCCTGGCCCAGGCCCTGAAGAGCGGCAAACTCGCGGGCGCCGCCTTAGACGTCTTCGTCGAAGAGCCTCCCAAGAATTCTCCGCTGGTGGGTTTGCCCAACGTCATCGCGACTCCTCACGTCGCAGGGTCCACCACAGAGGCGCAGGAAGAAGTCGGCACGCAGGTCGCCGTGCAAGTTCGTGATTATCTCGCCGAAGGCGTGATTCGCAATGCGGTTAATTTGCCCGCGCTATCCGCCGACCAGTACCGTCGGGGACGACCCTACGTGGCGTTAGCGGAGCGTCTTGGCTCCTTCGTCGCCCAGGCCGCGCACTCGCGCCCGGCTCGCATTCGCATCCGCTACGCTGGCGAAGTTGCCGAGGTTGGCACGCATCTTCTTCGCAGCGCAGTGCTTACGGGGCTGCTAAATGCGGTGCTCGACGAAAAAGTGAATGTGGTCAATGCCCCGCAAGTGGCTGCGGCACGGCGGCTTACTGTGGAAGAGGAGACCCGCCGTCGCGAGCACGGTTTTCCTAACACGTTGGAAGTATCGGTGTTGTCGGATAAGGCGACCTCCGACCCAGCCGCGGAGTTCACCGTGGAAGGCACGGTTTTGCACGACGGTTCACCACGCGTATTGCAAATAAACGGGATACCGGTGGAATCGCAGCTCGAAGGCACAATCCTGTATCTGCGCAATCGAGATGAACCCGGCGTTATCGGCCAAGTAGGCTCGACCCTGGGCCAACTTGGGGTCAACATTGCGACCTTTGCCCTCGGCCGCCGGCAAGCCGCGGTAGGTGCCGAGGCTGTTGCCTTGGTCCGCCTGGACGGAACCGTATCACCATCGATCCTTGAACCTATAAGGCAAATCCGCGCCATTACCGAGGCCCGCCTCCTCCACCTCGGAGCTTAGGTAGGTCACCGCCAACGCTACGCCAGGTCAGTCCAAGACTAATCAGCTCTTCATAAGCACCTTCAGCCCACCAAACAATATGGTTATCCACATAAATCCAGCGTTTACAAGGAGCTTACAAAAAAATTAGGAGAAGCCAACTTGACAGTGTCTGCCTGTCTGTACTACATCCGGTGACAAGATTTTGATCAGAAGTGGGAATGGGGGTTGCCCGGCAATCGGTTTCAGCGCGTTCCGAGGCTGCGGAAGGTTCTTTTTTCCGTCAGAGCGTTGCCAGCTTGGCGTTTTCCTCCTACTGAAGTTACGACCAACACATGCACGTGCGCGCGAAAGGAGCAGTCCATGGACTGGTCTTCAGGCAAGAAATATACCTTTTTGGCTCTCTTTGCTTTTTGGGTTATCGCTATAACTGCGGCAGGCGCGTGGGCGCAGTCGGGCACAACATCTCTGCGCGGGACGGTCACCGATAAGAGCGGCGCGGCGGTATCCGGGGCAAAGATTACGCTCTCTAACCCCGATCAGGCGCTAAATCGGCAGGCGACTTCAGGCTCCGAGGGCGAGTATGAGTTTATTGCATTGCCGCCCGGAACCTACACGCTAACAGTGGAAGCGTCAGGCTTCCGCAAGTTCGAGCAGAATAAGCTGCAATTGCTCGTTAACTCGCCGGCCACGTTAAACGTAAAGCTCGAAATCGGAACGGCGCTGCAGACCGTGGAAGTGGTGGCCCAAACGGAAAAGCTGAATACTACCGACGCCTCACTCGGCGTAGCCTTCAGCGAGACTCAAGTGAAATCTCTTCCATTGGAAGGTGGCAACGTCCCTGACCTGCTTTCGCTGCAAGCAGGCGTCGCGTATACCGGGAATCGTACAGATGTCAATCTCAACACCGATACCCGGAGTGGCGCGGTTAACGGCGCGAGAAGCGATCAGAGCAACATCACTCTCGACGGCATTGATGTCAACACCGACACCAAAGGCTACGCATTTCAGTCGGTGCTGCCAATTACTGTGGATTCCGTGCAGGAGTTCCGGGTTACCACGACCAACTACAACGCGGATGAGGGCCGCTCTTCGGGCGCGCAGGTTTCGCTGGTAACCAAGGGTGGCACGAACGATTTTCACGGGTCGCTCTTTGAGATTCACCGCAACACGCTCACCAGCGCCAACGACTATTTCGTGAAGCTTGCCCAGTTGGGCAGTGGACAGCCCAACGAAGCGCCGAAGCTGATTCGCAATATTTTCGGCGGCTCTATCGGCGGCCCCATCAAGAAGGATCGCCTGTTCTTCTTTGCGAACTATCAGGGTGGCCGGCAGCGGGAGGCGCAGAGCGTGGTGCGCGTTGTCCCCAGCGCGGCAATGCGCGACGGTGTGATTACGTATCAGTGCGCGGATCCAACACAGTGCCGCGGCGGAACGGTTCAGGGACTCACTGGGCCGCACACAATCGCAGCCGGTAATTTCGGAGTAAGCCCATCCCAGATTAAAGCCATGGACCCGCTAGGGATCGGAGTAAGCACCGGCGTCATGGTCCCGTATCTGAACTCGTTCCCGCTACCCAACGATCCCTCCGTCGAAGACGGCGTGAACTTTGAGGGTTTCCGGTTCAAGGGACCTGTTGCAATCAGCACAAACTGGTACATCGCGCGCGCGGATTACAAGATCAGCGGCAACGGCAATCACACCCTGTATTGGCGCGGCGCCTTGAGAAACGATAAGAACGCAGGCGTTCCATATCTTCTCGGCGGGAGCCCTGAGCTGACGCTCGTGGACTACAGCAAAGGATTCTCGATTGGCTATACCGCAGTGCTGAAGCCCACGCTCGTCAACAACTTTCGGTATGGTTATACGCGCCAGAGCTTCGGCCAGATCGGCAACCAGGTTGCACCGATCGTCTTTTTCCGCGGCCTGAACGACAACCAAACCTCTAACAACTCGAGCTTCGCGGTTACTAACAACTCCAACTATCAGGTCCCGGTCAATAACATCGTGGACGACGTATCCTGGGTCCGTGGAAAGCACACTTGGCAATTCGGCGCAAATTTCAATTACCTGCGCAACCCGCAATCCAACAACCTCAATTCGTTCAGCTCAGCTACCACAAACGCGTCATGGTTCGATACTGCGGCCCTAGCGGAATCTGGGCAGCCTGGCCATTTTGATCCTAATTTCGAGGGCCTTCCAGCCATCGACTCCGGTTTTGACAACGCCTATGACTACCCCATGATTGCGCTCGTGGGAATGGTCTCGCAGGTCAATGCTCAGTATAACTTCAACAAGAACGGCTCGGCTCTGCCTCAGGGTGCACCGGTTTCGCGCCGCTTTGGCGCGGATGCCTGGGAGATGTATGCCCAGGATTCCTGGAAGGTCAAGCCAAACCTGACGGTCACTGCGGGCCTGCGCTACTCGCTGTTCTCCCCACCGTGGGAAACCAACGGTATCCAGGTCGCCCCGAACATCAGTTTGAGCGATTGGTTCAATCTGCGCGGCCAAAACGCTATGAAGGGTCTTGGCTCCAATCAAACCCCGCCCCTGAGCTTCAATTTGGCCGGCCCAGCAAACGGAAAACCCGGCTTTTACAATTGGGACAAGAAGGATTTTGGTCCGCGCCTTGCCGTGGCTTGGTCCCCGAATTTCAAGAGCGGCTTGCTCGGCAGCATTTTCGGTGGTCCAGGTAAGACCAGCATACGAGCTGGTGCGGGCATCGTGTATGACCGCCTGGGTCCTTCATTGCTCGCGACCTTTGACTCGAACGGCTCGTTTGGTCTATCCACAGCGCTTACCAACACGGGCGGCGTCCAGACTCCGGCTTCGGCGCCGAGAATCACCGGCTTGAACGCCATTCCTACCACGGACAATACGGGCACGCCCATATTCGCTCCCGCGCCTACGTCCACGTTCCCACAGACATTCCCGAGCGGCAGTGCAGTGGGCGCTTACGCCGTGTACTGGGGCATGGATAATAAGATCAGAACGCCGAGCTCCTATACTTTGGACTTGTCCGTGGGCCGCGAGCTAGGGCACGACTTCTCGCTAGAAGTCTCGTATGTGGGACGACTCTCGCGCAGACTTTTGACACAGTCCGATTTGGCCATGCCAATTAACTTGGTCGATCCGAAAACCGGTGTCGACTATTTCACGGCAGTGAAGGCCTTGGCGAATATCTATCGCACAGGCGTCAAATCAGAGAACGTCACCGACGCCATGATCGGACCGACAGCTTCCTATTGGACCGACTTGATGGCAGGCACCGTGTTTGTGCCCGGCAGCCAGGGGTTCCGTGCAAGCCGGTGTGCTTCAAGTGCTTTCCCCACCAAGGATGCGGCCATTGCCGCTTACGACCTGTTCTGCGGCTTCAAAAACAACGAGACCACGGCCCTGCAGGGAATTGATCAAGCCTTCGGTTTCCGTGATTTCAGCATGAGAGACGCAAACGGAAATCGAATCCCATACTTCCCGGCAACCGGCCAGAATACGTTCGTTGACCCGCAATTCGCAGCGTTAGACGGTTGGCGCTCGATGGCAAGTGCCACATACCACGCTTTGCAAGTAAGCTTGCGCAAGCATGTCTCGCACGGCGTCCAATTCGACCTGAACTACACGTACTCAAAATCGATTGATATTTCTTCCGATGCCAACCGCATCAACGCATACGGCGGTCTGGGGGGGCAGGTCATCAATTCCTGGGCACCCAATCTGCTGCGCGCGGTTTCCGACTTCGACCTGACCCACCAGCTTAACGCCAACTGGATCATTGACCTGCCGTTTGGCAAAGGCCGATGGATTGGACGAGACTCACGCGGAGCACTCGATGCGGTCATTGGCGGCTGGCAACTCACAGGGCTGGCCCGTTGGACGAGCGGCTTCGCCGTGGGTGTGGGCAACGGCGCGCAATGGCCAACGAACTGGGAACTGTCCGGCTACGCTACACAAATCGCCGCGGTTACCACACACGGGGCCGTAAAGACGCCAGACGGCAAAGTCAACCTGTTTGGAGATCAGGCTGCCAGGGACGCGGCACATGCCGCCTTCGCTCCCGATTTCCCAGGCCAAACCGGAAACCGCAACAACCTCCGCGGAGACGGCTTCGCTGGGCTGGACCTGGGTCTCAGTAAGCGCTGGAAGATGCCGTACTCGGAGGGTCACTCCGTTCAGTTCCGCTGGGAGGTCTTTAACGCTTTGAACCTCACTCGGTTTGACGTGCAGAGCATGAGCCTATCGCTCACGCGCTCCAGTAGCTTTGGCAACTATACGGGCCTGCTCACAAATCCACGCGTGATGCAGTTCGCATTGCGCTACGAATTTTGACCGACCCTTTAGACTGAGCGGTATCCTCCCGCCGGGAAGCTCCAGCTTCCCGGCGGTGTTAGCTTTGATGTCGACCTTCATCTCGCTAAGCGCCGGAGGATGCGGCGGTCTGAAAGCCAGAGCTTCTAATTTCCGCGGGGAAGTTCAGTACGTTTCGCGGGTTCTGATACCACGGGCTACACGGGAGTGTGCATAAATAGGTTCTCAATTCTACCTAAACAGACCCTCCCGGTTGCACATTCCTCATCAACGAGATCTTACCAACGTAGTTGACATATGACTTGATACCCCGCTTGACATACCTACCCCAATTGACCTAAAAGCTATGACAAAGCTTTAGCAGTTTTGGTTCCGAGCGGGGTGTAAAGCGGTTGCCCGAGTTTCAGTACCATCCGCTGAAGTTCGCGGCGGTATCTGCCGCCGCAATTTCTCCGTGCCTCCAAGGCGCGTCTCCCCAATTTTCTTTGCTCGTCCAATTTGATGGAGGAAGGAGCATTCATGGACTGGTCTTCTCGTATAAGGCGGAATATTTTCTTCGGATTCCTAATCGTTCTTGTTGCCGCATACCTTACCTCAGCGCAGACAGGCACGACCTCGCTGCACGGAACGGTCAGCGACAAGAGCGGCGCCACTGTTGCCGGCGCGAAGGTCAGTCTGGATAACACGCAGCAAGGGCTACACCGCGAGGTGGTTACCGGATCGGGAGGCGAGTACGAGTTTCAGGCCCTGCAACCCGGAACTTATGTGCTGACCATCCAGATGGCCGGTTTTCGAAAATATGAACAGAGAAATCTGCAGTTGCTTGTAAACCTGCCGGCGACGACTAACGTGGTCCTGGAAGTAGGCACCACGGCGCAAACCGTCGAAGTCTCGGCGCAGATGGAAATGCTGAACACCACGGATGCTTCACTAGGAAACGCCTTCAACGAGAACCAGGTAAAGCAGCTTCCACTCGAGGGACGCAACGTCCCTGACCTCTTGAGCTTGCAACCCGGCGTTGCCTACACCGGCAATCGCACCGACGTGCCCACCTGGGACACCCGCAATGGAGCAGTCAACGGCGCACGCAGCGACCAAAGCAATGTCAGCGTCGACGGCATCGCCTCCAATGACGAGAGCGGCCACGCGTTCACCTCCGTGCTTCCCGTGACTCTGGACTCTGTGCAGGAATTTCGCGTCACCACTTCCAACTACAACGCCGATCAGGGCACTTCTTCCGGTGCCCAGGTCTCGCTCGTCACCAAGAGCGGTTCCAACGACATTCACGGCTCTGCCTACGAATATCACCGCAACACCTACACCAGCGCCAACGACTACTTTGTGAAAGCTGGGCAGATTGATAATTGCCTGGCTAACAGCACGCCTCTCAGCGATTCGAGCTGCAACAAAGCACCCAAGCTGATCCGTAACATTTTCGGCGCCTCCCTCGGTGGGCCGATCAAAAAAGACCGGTTGTTCATGTTCATGAACTACGAAGGCACACGCCGCGCGGAAGCGCAAAGCGTGACCGACGTCGTGCCGTCGCAAGCGATGAAGGATGGGGTAATCCAATACCTCTGCGCGAGCGCAGCCGCATGCCCAGGCGGGGCAGTACAAGGAGTGAGCGGGGCGTCCTATACCGTGCCGTCCGGATATTTCGCGCTGTCGCCGGCTCAGCTCACCCAGTTGGACCCGCTACACCTGGGTCCGAACAGTGTCGTTATGAAATACCTTAACACCTGGCCGACGTCGAACAGCAGCAGTTGCGGAGACGGCTTCAATTACACCTGCTTCAATTTCAGCGGCCCGATTTCCGACAAGAAAAACGAGTACATCGCCAAGGTCGACTACAACATTACTCGCGATGCCAAGCACCGAGTTTCCCTTATGGGTGCCTTGCGAAATCAAAACAATCCGGGGTCGCCGTTTTATCAGGGGCTGCCCGCGTCGCAATCCATCGTGAATTACAACAAGGGGTTGGTGGCCAATTACAGCGGCGTGCTCACCTCTACGCTCGTGAACAGCTTCCGCTACGGCTTTGTACGCGAAAGTGTGGGGATTATTGGGAACTCGAGCCAGGATTGGATTTATTTCCGCGGCTTGAACGACCAGACTGGGCCTCCGGGAGCAGTCACGCGCACGCATAGCTTCCAGCGGCCAACGCACACCTTGGCCGATGATATTTCCTGGATCCACGGGAAGCACACCTGGCAGTTTGGGACGCAGATTGCGTTCATTCGGACCCCAAGCGTCAGCTATCTGTCATCCTTCAGCGACGGCAGCGCCAACGCTTCGTGGACAAATACTTCCGGTTACGCACAGAAATCGGGCTCGCCTCTGAATCCTCTCAACGGGGGCTTCCCGAAGGTGGGTGCTAGCTTCGCCAACTCCTACGATTTTCCGATCACTGCGCTGCTGGGGATGGTGACGGAAGTTGACGCACGCTACAACTTCCAGCGCGATGGCAGCGCCCTGCCGGATGGGAGCGCATTGAAGCGCCGCTTCGCCATTAACAGCTATGAGTTCTACGGACAAGATACCTGGAAGATCAAACCAACTCTTACTGTGACGCTGGGTTTGCGCTGGTCGCTCTTCTCACCGCCGTGGGAAACCAACAAACTGCAAGTATCTCCAACGACGAATCTGAACACCTTCTACGAGAATCGCGGCGCAGAAGGCGCTAACGGAGTTCCATCCAGCACCGATCCGCTGGTCTCGTTTGACTGGTCTGGTCCAGCGAATGGACGGTCAGGCTATTACAACTGGGATAAGAAAAATTTCGGTCCGCGCGCGGCGTTCGCTTGGGCGCCAAAGTTCAATAGCGGACTTCTCGGCAGTGTCTTTGGCGACGGCAAAACCTCCGTTCGTGGCGGATTTGGCATGGTCTACGATCGCTTCGGACAGGGTCTTGTGAACGATTTCAACCAGTACGGATCGTTCGGACTTTCCACGGAACTTTCCAACCCTGCCGGATTTGAAACGGTCAGCTCCGCTCCGCGTTTGACCGACATTCACTCTGTCCCCACAACCGACAACAACGGCACGACCATTTTCCTGCAACCGCCGCCGGCGGTATTCCCGCAAACATTCCCGACCGGGACGTTTTACATTGGCTCTTCGATCGACAAAGGACTGAAGACTCCCTATGCGTACACTTTCGATCTATCGATCGCCCGCGAGCTGCGCGGCGGATTCACATTGGAGCTTGCCTATGTGGGTCGCGCATCGCATCGGTTGCTGACGCAGTTGGATGTGGCGACCCCGCTCAACCTCAAAGACAAGACATCCGGCGTGGATTACTTCACTGCGGCAACCGCGCTTGCAAAATTGTATCGCTCTGGGGTGGACGATTCGACCTTCTCCAATTCCATGCTGTCCTCCAACATCGTTCAGTACTGGCAGAATATGGTGCAACCCGTGACTGCCGGAGGCGTCTACCAACTGGGTAGCGGTGGAGGCTGCGGCAGTGGGCCCGCCTCTACCAGCAATCCAGTTCTGGCTGCCTTTGACCTGTTCTGCAGCAATTCACTGAACGAGACCACGGCGCTCCTGGAATGGGACTACTTCGGAATCCCAGGCGACTGCCCCGGAGGCGCCTGCTACTCGTCCAGTGGACAACCATTCGCTTTCTATAATCCGCAGTTCGCAACTCTCTATATGTGGAAGTCGATGGGAACTGCCAACTACAACGCCTTACAGGTTTCGGTGAAGCACAAGATGTCGCATGGCATCCAGTTCGACTTCAACTACACATTCTCCAAATCCATCGACCTGTCTTCGGACGCCGAACGCGCCGGCATCATCAACGGCACCGGCGCCCAGATCCAAAACGCCTGGAGCCCGTTCCAATTCCGCTCCGTCTCCGACTTTGACGCCACGCACCAGTTCAATGCCAACTGGGTTGCCGATCTGCCGTTCGGTAGAAACCGGTGGATCGGCCACAACTCTAACAAGCTGCTAGACGCCTTCATCGGCGGATGGCAGCTTTCCGGATTGTTCCGTTTAACTAGTGGATTCCCCTTCGGCGTAACGAACGGGTATCAGTGGCCGACGGACTGGGATCTCTCTGGAAATGCTTACCAGACCGGGCCGGTCAAGACCGGCACGTTCCACAATCCCAGTGATCCCAGCATAGTCAGCGCATTCTCCAACTTTGACACCGCCCAAAGCTCCTTCCGCGAGCCGTTCCCCGGTGAAGCCGGGCAGCGCAATTTCCTGCGCGGTCCCGGCTACTTCAGCCTCGACATGGGACTCGGTAAGCGTTGGAAGATGCCCTTTGCTGAGGGACACAGCTTGCAATTGCGCTGGGAAGTCTTCAACGTGCTGAACGCCGTGCGCTTCGATCCGCTTAGCGTCAACGCCACGATGGATTTTTCGGGTTCAACCTTTGGTCAATATCAGCGGCTTTCCACCAACCCGCGCGTGATGCAGTTCGCATTGCGCTACGAGTTCTAAGCCGACAACCCCTTACAACCTGGCTGCCGGGAAACAACGAGTTTCCCGGCGGTATCTTTCTTTGGCGTATGGTTTCTTGGGCGTGAATCCCCGTTCCGCGGCCACAGTCGCCTGTGTTAAGCTGTAGGTCACGCTCAGACTGAACAGTCTGAGTGCGTCGTCGGGGCGTAGCGCAGCCTGGCTAGCGCGCCTGGTTCGGGACCAGGAGGTCGAAGGTTCAAATCCTTTCGCCCCGACCACTTCCTTCGCGGTCCGGCCCGGACACATAGGTAACAGAACGTACCGGCTACATGGGTAACACTTTGGGGCCAAACGGATTGTCGAGAGGCTGCAGGGTTTTTTCCTCCAGGTCAACGTAGCCGAGATCGTAATCCATAAAGCTGACCAGC
>DATNMD010000057.1:0-54796 GCA_035602505.1 Candidatus Acidiferrum sp. | reverse complement strand
CCACCGTTAACTACTATGGAACGCATTCCGGTGTCTCCGTCGGCTCAACAACATCCAGTACCACCGGCACGTTGCAAGGCGTCCTACGTCCACCTGCTTGCCCTCTACAGTCCTTCAACCCCAGCGGCGGCGCCAACGTCGGTCCGCCACACCACCTCAAAGTGCTTTCCGATACATATTCCCCAAGCAGTGGCTGCCCAACCACCTCACGGAGGCTAATTAGGTATCAAGAGGTTGATGTCAATAACCGGGCCGTGGGAACGATTCAATCGAAGGAGCAGTTCGCCAACAAGTCGACCAATACCTGTAACAACGGAAACCCCGGAACGAACGAAACCTGCTCAACCGATACGAATGGAATCTTCACGGACCAACTATGGATTGGCTGCAATTCGGTAGGCGGCTCTTGCGGTGTTACATACACGAAGCAGCAATGGCTATGGTGTCCTCCTGGCGGAGGGACAGCAGTTGTAATCGCGACACCAGGCGATGTAATTGTTCATAATGACTCGATTTCAGTTGGCGGCAACACAGCAGGTTTTAGTGCGGGAACGTACATATACCCGTAAGGAGGGAATATGTTGACCCAACATCTCCGGAATTCAATCATTTTACTCTTGCTTTCCCCCCTGACACAACCGGGGCAACTTCCCTCTGAAACACGCTTCTTAGCCCAGGGACGTTCAGGCTATGGAGCCGTTCAAGGAAAGGTGGTGGATGAACTAGGGAAGCCCTTGCCGGGAGCAAAAGTGTACGCTGAGCCTGTCAAGACAGAGGACGCTCCTACTGGGAAGCTACTCTTTGTCACCACCGACGAGAACGGAGATTTCACCCTGGAGCACCTGGTCACCGGCGAAAACGTTATATGTGCGTCCAAAGAGGAAGCGTTCTATCCTGACACTGGAACCGCCGCCCTGGCAACCGACCTTAGTGCCTTGCCTCGAGTTCACGTCGAGGAAAGCAAGTTAACGCCAAGCATCACGGTTCGGCTGATCAAAGGCGGAAAACTCACAGGGTCAATCCTCGACGCCCTGAGCGGTCATCCCGTGAAAGACTCACGAATTCGCCTGACCCGAGGAGACGATCCGTGCCTGTACATCTCAACTGGTCCGGACGAGCAGGCTCATTTTGAGTTCGTGGTGCCATCAAAGCCCTTCAGACTCGAAGTGACTGCAAGCGGCTACAAGACTTGGAGATCGGGTGATAATGGCGGCATAATCATAGCAGAACCAGAATCCATAAAGGAGTTCAGCATTCAACTCCAGAGAATAACTGGCGCGCCCCAGCGGTGAAAGGGGCGCGAGGGGCGGGTGGCACCGCCTTCGCAGGTTAGGCTCCTGCCAGGCCTGTGCTTTGTAGGGTGCCGCACTCTTTGCGATTTGCAAAGGGTGCGGTTCTTGAATTTTCCTTCCACGCCATTCATACCATTGAACTTAAGTTTACTATTGACAAACGTCCAGATCTGTGGTATCCTTGCCCGTGTTATCTCGTACAGACCCGCCATGTAGCGCCCGTAACCCCTTTAGAATCCGCACTTCCGCGAAACCACGCATTTTGCACGAATTTGGTGCAAATAAGTCCTTTAGATTCCGCACTTACAGACGCCCCTCCTGTAACTCCTTTAGAATCCGCACTTACAAAAATACCGGGGGGGGGTGGGGGACGCCTCCACACATCCGCCACGCTTCGCTTCCGCCGTCATATGCACCACGTGGCGCCTCTATCCCCTGTGGCCTCAGTCCATTGCGCATACTTCCCGTCGCCACGGGAGTGTACCTCCCACGCCCGTCAGATTTCTCTGCGTTTGTGGCAAACCCAATTGGCTCGGTTCACGTTTTTGTGCTCACTACCCGCTACTCACTACCCACTCCTGCTTTGCTATCATGCTCAGTTCTGAGGGCGTGCACCCATGAAACTTGCTGAATTCATCGAAGATCATCACGAACAGCACCTCGCCGAGCTCTGCGAATTTCTTCGCATCCCTAGCGTCAGCGCCAAGAGCGAGCACAAGCCGGACATCGAACGCGCCGCCCGCTGGGTGTCCGACAAACTGCGCGCCGCCGGATTCAAGAAAGTCGAAATCGTTCCCACCGCTATGCATCCGCTGGTCTACGCCGAATCTCTCGAAGCGCCCGGCAAGCCCACCATTCTTTTTTACGGACACTACGACGTGCAGCCCGCCGAGCCGCTCGATCTGTGGACCTCGCCGGCGTTCGAGCCCACGGTGCGTGAAGGCAATCTCTTCGGCCGCGGCACCGCCGACGACAAGGGCCAAGTACACATTCATTTGAAGGCGCTGGAATCCCTGCAAAACGTGAACGGCAAATTTCCCATCAACGTGAAAGTTTTGATCGAGGGCGAAGAAGAAGTCGGCAGCGTCAGCCTCTGGGACTACGTCCAGAAAAACAAGGAAAAGCTCAAAGCCGATGCGCTAGTCGTCTCGGACACTTCCATGCTCGCCAAAGGCGTGCCGTCCATCACGTACGGTTTGCGCGGGCTGAATTACTATCAAATTGAATTGACCGGCCCCGCCCGCGACTTGCATTCGGGCGTGTACGGCGGCGCAGTGCCGAATCCCCTCACAGTTCTGTCTGAGCTCTTTGCCAAACTGCACGACAAGAATTTCCGCATCACCGTGCCCGGCTTCTACGATGACGTGGCGAAAGTCAGCAACGCGGAGCGAAAAGCCCTCAATTCACTGCCCTGGAAGAAAAAAGATTTTGAGAAAGCAGTGGGAGCACCGGGCTATGTTGGCGAAAAAGGTTTTTCCATTGTCGAACAGCTCTGGACTCGCCCAACGCTCGAATTAAATGGAATTTGGGGCGGCTACATTGGCGAGGGCGCCAAGACTGTGATTCCCTCCAAGGCCTCCGCTAAATTTTCCACCCGGCTCGTGCCCAATCAGGATCCGCAAAAAATCGCCAAGCTAGTTGAGAAACACATTCGCAAGCTGTTGCCCAGCACGGTGACCTGCAAATTCGAGCTTCTCAGCAGCGGCAAACCCTGGGCTGCGCCATTTCACGATCCCATCTTCGCCAAGGCGCAAGCCGCGCTGCAGAAAGGCTTTGGCAAAAAAGCAGTATTTATCCGTGAAGGCGGCTCCATTCCTTTCGTCACCCAGATGTACGACACTTTCAAGGTGCCCTGCGTGCTCCTCGGCTTCGGTCTCCCCGACGAGAACGCCCACGCGCCGGACGAGCACATCGCCCTGGAAAATTATTTTGGCGGAATCAAAGCCATCGCCAACTTTTACTCAGATCTGGCCACGCCGTAGAGGGCACAAATTAGCCTGCCCGCAAAGGCGGAGAATGCACCGCAGAAAAGACGTGGACGTTAAAATACGATTGCAGGCTGAGGAAAACCTTGATTTTAGCGGGGTTTTGGCACCCAGGAGCGAAAAAGCCGCATTTTTCGCGGTTTTTTGCTTGCGTTCTCAAAAAGCCTTGGCTATAGTGCCCAGCGGCCCGGATTTTTCGGTGCAAGCAAGGGGGAGAGTCCGCGGCTGGCCTCGAGCACCTCGAGGCTCATGAAAAATCAGGAGGATAAGACTAGATGGCAGCCAAGCCAATGAGCAAGACGAAAGTCGTGTCGCATATCGCGGAGAAGTGCGCCACTCCAAAGAAAACCGCAGTGCTCTTTTTTGATGAGCTATTCAAGCTCGCGGTGAAAGAGTGCAAGGGCCCCGCAGGAAAGTTCGTGATTCCGAACATCGGCCGCGCCGTGAAAGCGCACCGCAAGGCACGCATGGGCCGCAACCCGCAAACCGGCGAGGCCATCAAGATCAAGGCCAAGACGGTCGTGCGCTTGCGCGCGGCGAAGGCGTTCAAAGACGCCATTCTGAAGTAGTTTTCGCGGCAGGGAGTGTAGGGTCCAAAAACAGCGCCGCAATCGAATCGTGCCGCAAGGGATACGACGCAGCGAAGGTTCGGTGGCGCCAGGTTCCGGGTAGGTGTCTCAGTTGAGTTTGTCTCTTGGTTGCGCGGCATCCAGGCTGCGCAACCAAGAACTTTTTTAGAGCGATTAAAAACACGATTCGCGGGATACGCGTGATGGAAAGACCAGATCGCGACGAGGCGAGAGGAATTTTCGCGCAGACCTAAAAAGTTCTCGCGTGGTCTACAGAGTTTTTACGTAGGCGATGACGTCTTTGATTTGCGCGGGCTCGAGCACGTCTTTAAAGGGCGGCATCAGCGTGTCGCCATTTTCGATCCAGGTCCTTAGCGTTTCGTCGGTGACTTTGTTGTTGTTCACCGTGAAAGTGCCGCGTTTGGAAAGGCCTTTCAGGCCCGGCCCGATCTTCTTTTGGTCATTGTCGGCATAGTGGCAGATGCCGCATTTTTTATCGAAAATCTCCTTGCCGCGCGCGACTGCGGCGGCGTTGCCGTTGCCCGATTTTTTTGCCGGCGTCTTCGCGGGCGGCGGATCCTGCGCAAAAACCGCTCCCGCAACTGCCAGCGCTGCTGTCCCAAGAATTAAAAAATTGCGATTCACAATTCCCCCTGGCCTTTCGAATATGAAAGCCGTTCGCCTGGATGACTCCTGTCCATTCTCCATGTTTAGCGGTTGGAATTCCACTGTGACCCGGCACAAAGGACAGGTTCTCTCCTAGCACGGCCGAGACCTTCGTACTTTTGACGCGCGCCAGAGCGTGTGCTAAAAATCGCGGACATGAGCCGGGAAACCCTGACGCGCGCGTGGGAAGTTCTGCAGGATGCGTACCAAGCCCAGATGGAAGGCGATTATGACCGCGCGGTGGACCTGTACCAATCGTCCTTGGAGCTGTATCCGACCGCGGAGGCGCACACGTTTCTGGGATGGACGTATCATTTTCAGGGCAAACTGGACGAAGCGATTGCGGAATGCAAGCGCGCGATTGAGATCGATCCGGAGTTCGGAAATCCATACAACGACATTGGCGCTTACCTGATTGAGTTGGGGCGCTTCGAGGAGGCGATTCCCTGGCTGGAGCGGGCTACGGAAGCGCGCCGCTACGAGCCTCGCCATTTTCCTCACTACAATTTGGGCCGCGCTTATCTGGGGAAGGAAATGTATGCGCAGGCAATGCGCTGCTTCCAGGAAGCTCTGCAGGTGGAACCGCGCTATTCGGCAGCGCGCCAGGCGCTGGAATCGCTGCGGCGGATGGTCAATTAGCAACGAGAATTTCGCTACGCGAGGCGACGACAACCTCGACACACCACAGTTTAGTTCTAAGTCTAAAAAATAACGGGAATCGGTTCGAAACGGAGTTGGGTTTGCGTACTTGTGCGCCAATAAATTAGCAGCTACCGGCCCGCGTCTTGCGCCTCAGGTTTTACAACGCGGTCATAAATCCACAATAGAATTGCGGTGAAGACGCCCACGGCGGTGATGGCGTACCAGGTGCGCTGCGGCTGGTGCTGCACTTCGCCGAAGTGATGCAGCATTGTTCCGCCGAACCATCCACCGAGGATCGAGCCGATGCCGATGGGGAGAAAGGCAAATCCCATGTAGGTGCCTTGCTGTTCAGCGGGCGCAAGCTTCGAGATGTATTCGTAGTACTTCGGCGCTTGGGTGATTTCGCCGAGGGCGAGAATAAAAATGGAGAGCACGGCTCCCCAGTAGCTGGACCACAAAGCAAGGATCAGCCAGGACAGAGCGGAAACGAGAGTGCCGAGAATCACGGCCCGAAACGGCGGGACCTTTCGAATAAGGTGATTCCAGGCCAGAGTGAAACAAATCACAACCGCAGCGTCAATGCTCAGGACGCGTTCAACACGAGCATTCGGGTCAATGAAGTTATGGATGTAGCCGGGCAACAAGGTGAACTGCTGCCAGAAAACGATCCAATAGCCCGAGAAGATCAACAGAAAAAGCATGAACTTGGGATTGGAAAGCACGGTGATGAAGTTTTTCGCGGTGACTGACAGGGAGGGGGGAGGCGGCGCGCCAGTTTGCGTTTTTGGCTCTCGAAAAAAAAAGAGGACGAAAAAGACCATGGCGAAGACGCTGAGGGCAGCAATGCGAAATACATTTTCCACGCCAAGTTTGGCGTGTGCCCAATCGGCGATCACTGGGCCGATAGTGCCGCCGATATTGACCATGGTGTAGTAGATGGAATATCCGATGGAGCGGACGTTTTCTTTGGAAGCGCGCGCGGTGGTACCCACCACGCTGGGCTTGACTAGAGAAATTCCGAGCGCTGGCAGAAGTAGCACGATGCCAACGAACAAACCCAAAGGCATGGCGTTGCGGATCGGACTGAGCCAGGGCGCGCCGATGGAGCCGAGAAGGAAATACGCGCCGCTCAGGATGAGGTAAGCGAGGGAAAGGGCGCGACGAAAGCCGAGCCAGTCCGCCACGGTGCCGCCGAAGATGGCGAGAAACCAGACGGCTCCGCCAAAAATGCCGGCTAGGGTGCCGGTTTGCTGGGTGGAGAAATTGAGCTTCTCATGGAGATACAACGCGAGCGACGAAAATGCTCCGTAGTAGGAGAGGCGCTCGAAAATTTCGCTGATGTTGGCGACCCAGAAGGGGCGCTCAAAACCATCGCGGATTTCCTGTAGGCGTTGGGGGAGGGCCATGCGCGGGGATGATAACAGAGGGCGCGGATACAAAACTGGAATATCAACCACACGGCGCAGAGGACCGAACAGAAACAAGACGGGAAAGGAAGGAGAGAAGAAGCCGCGTGTGGTAGTGTTCCGCGGGTTGGGTGGGCTACGGTGTTAAAGCGGCGGCAAGACCGCCGCACTCCATAGAGGAGGAGCGATGAGAGTCGGGGCGATTGTTTTGATGGCGTTGGTCGTCGGCGGGGCACCTGCGGTGGCGCAGCAAGGGACGCCGTTGCTGCAGCAGAAGGATGTGGCGGGGCTGGCGAATGAGCTTAGCGGGGAGACTGCTAAGCGGAATCTGGAAGGGTTGGCGCGATTGCACCGGCAGCGTGGGTCGGCGGGATTTCATGCAGCGGCGGAATTAGTGGCGGAGCGGGCGCGGGCTTATGGGTTGAGCGATGTGGCGATTTTGCAATTTCCGGCGGACGGGAAGATTTTTTACGGGACACAGAGGTCGCGACCGGGATGGGACGCGGAAGTGGGGCAGCTGTGGGAAGTCGGTGCGGTTGCGGCGAGTTGCTATGAAGCTGCGCATACGAAACCCGGAGGGGACGAGGAAGCGCGGAAACAGATTGCCACCTTGCTGAGAGAAGATTGCGATCCTAAGCTCCTCAACGGAGCACTTTTGGCGAGCTATGCGGCGATGCCGATTGTCTTGGCAGAGGACAGCGAGACGGCGGACGTCGTTGCGGAGTTCGTGGATGTTGGCAATGGGACGAACGAGGCCGACTACGCCGGGAAGAGCGTGAAAGGGAAGATCGTCTTAGTGGTGGCGCAGCCTGGAGCGGTGCAGGATTTGGCGATCGGGAAATTTGGTGCCGTGGGAATTGTTAGTTATGCGCAGAACCAGAAGACGGCCTGGTGGGGCGAGGACGAGAATTTGATTCGGTGGGGGCACCTGGAGACGTTTTCGCCGAATAAGACGTTTGCGTTCATGGTGTCGCTTAAGACGGCGCGAGCATTGCGCGAACGACTGGAGCGCGGGGAGACGATCCGATTGCACGCCTTGGTGAAGGCGGGGCAGCATGCGAGCAACTACGAAGTGGTGACGGCAACCATTCCCGGCGCCGACCCGAAATTGAAAGACGAGGAGATCGCGTTTAGCTGTCACCTGGATCACCAGCGGCCGGGCGCGAACGACAACGCGAGCGGATGCGTGACGATTCTGGAGGTGGCACGGACCCTGCAAAAGCTGATTAGCGAGGGGAAGCTGGCACGGCCGGCGCGGACGATACGGTTTATCTGGCCGCCCGAGATCGAGGGTACGCTGGCGCTGCTGAACGGGAAACCGGACTTTGCGCGACGAATCAAGGCCGTGGTGCATATGGATATGGTGGGCGGAGGCCCGGCGACGAAGGCGGTGTTCCACGTGACACAAGGGCCGAGGAGCTTGCCGAGCTTTGTGCATGACGTGGCCTGGGCGTTTGCCGAGTTTGTGAACGAGCAGTCCTACAAGTTCGCCGCTACAGGGAGCGCGGAGTATCCGTTAGTTGCGCCAGAGGGCGGTAAAGAGCCGCTGCAGGCGCAATTCAGCGCTTCCACCATGGGAAGCGATCACGATGTTTATCAGGATTCTTCGTTCGGGATACCGGCGATCTATCTGAATGATTGGCCGGACCGGTACATTCATACGAATTTTGATTCGGCGGCGAACATCGATCCGACGAAGCTGAAGAGGGCGGCGTTTATCGGAGCGGCGAGCGGATATTTTCTGGCGCGGCTTGGGCCGGAGGAAGTGTGGCTGAGAACGGCGATTTTGCAGGGATATGAGCTGCGGAAGGCGCAAGCGGATCCGCGGGTGTGGAAGTTGGGGTTGGACGATATTTGTCTCGGTCATGACGAGCGCCTTGCATACGAAAAGGCTGCGGCGGAGTCGACCAAGAAGTTCACGGGTCAATCGCTGGCGAGCGTGATTACGGACATGGGAGTTGGCTGCGAGGAGCCGCCGGGCCGAGCGCCGGAACGCGCGGCGGTTTACAAACGGCAAGCGGAGCCGAAGGGACCGCTGGCGGTGTTTGGCTACGACTATTTGGCGGAGCATGCGAAGGCTGCGGGCATCGCGACGCCGAAGGTGCTGAGTTATGAGGGATTGTGGGGCAGCGGAGAAGAGTACGCGTATGAAGTGCTGAATTTCGCGGATGGAAAGCGGAAGGCGCAGGAGATTCGCGATGTCGTTTCGGCGGAGTATGGGCCCGTCTCGTTCGAGATGGTGGCTGAATATTTGCAAGCTTTGGAGAAAATTGGGGTTGTGGAACGCGTGAAATAAACAATGACGGATCTGAAGAATCTTGCTTCGCTTTAGCTGCTTTCGCCGAAACACACGCTTGCGGCTTCTGGATTACATCTTGGCGAGATGGGGCGCAGCATGCTGCGCCCCTACCCCCGTGGGGCGGTATGCTAACATCGCGATTGGTCTACCAGGAGCCGCTTTTAATGCCCGCCACGATGAAAGCTTTGCGCAAGATGCAGCCTGCGCGGGGGCTTTCGTTTGAAAATGCGCCGGTGCCTTCGATCGGAACTACGGACGTGTTGGTGCGCGTGCGCACGGCTTCGATTTGCGGAACGGATCTGCACATTTATGGGTGGGACCGCTGGTCGCAGGGGCGCATCAAGCCACCAGTGACGCTGGGGCATGAGTTTTGCGGCGTGGTGGAGCGCGCGGGCGACGAAGTCACGGCGGTGAAGGCGGGCGATTTTGTCAGCGCGGAGATGCATGTCAATTGCGGGCACTGCCATCAGTGCCGGCTGGGCGAAGCGCACATCTGCCAGAATTTGCGGATCATCGGGATTGATCAGGACGGAGCGTTTGCGGAGTTCGTGAAGATTCCGGCGTCGAATATTTGGAAGCTGGATCCGGCGATCCCGGAACATTACGGGGCGATACTCGATCCGCTGGGAAATGCCGTGCATACGGTGCTGGCGGGCGCGATTGCGGGGCAGACGGTGCTGGTCACCGGTTGCGGGCCGATTGGGTTGATGGCAATTGCGGTGGCGAAGGCTTGCGGGAGCTCGACGGTGTTTGCGACCGAGACTAACGAGCAACGGCGGGCGATGGCGAAGAAGATGGGCGCGGACGTGGTAGTGAATCCAGCGGAGACGGATTCTGTGGCGTGGATTAAGGCGGAGACGAGCGGGACGGGAGTAGATGTGTTGCTGGAGATGTCTGGCAATCCGGCGGCGATTCAGCAGGGATTTCGCGCGCTGCGGGCGGGAGGACGCGCGTCGCTGCTGGGGATTCCGACGGAATCGGTGCCGCTGGACTTGGTAAACGATGTGATTTTCAAGGGCGCGACGGTGCAAGGAATTTATGGGCGGCGGATGTATGGGACCTGGGTGCAGATGACGGCGCTGCTGAAGGCCGGTCGGCTGAATCTGGAGCCGCTGTTTGGGGAGCGCACGCCGATGGAGAAGTTTGAGAATGCGTTTGCGCTGCTGCAGGGCGGGCTAGCAGGCAAGATTTTGATGTATCCGGATGGGATTAAGAGTTGAAGAGTCTAGGAGTGCAAGAGTGCGAGCGTAAGAGGCGATTGAGTTTTCCCCAGCCTGATTTCACGTTGAGGTGCTTCGCTGCGCTCAGCAAGACAGCGTGGTGGTGACGGCGAAGGCCCGCTTACATAGGAGAAAAAGAAATGGCAGAGATGGCTACGCAGGTGAGTCGGGGGAATCCGTTGCAGTACGTTAGCGATCAGCTTAGCGAACTTCGCGCCGCGGGAACTGCGCCAAAGCTGCGTGTGCTGGAGGGGGAGCAAAAGCCGGTTTGCATCATTGATGGACGCGAAGTAATCAATCTGGCTTCGAACAATTATCTGGGGCTGACCACGCATAAGGCGTTGCGCAAGGCGGCAATCGAGGCGGTTCGAAAGTATGGGGTGGGGGCAGGCGCGGTTCGAACGATTGCCGGCACGATGAAGCTGCACATGGAACTGGAAGAGCAGATTGCGCGGTTCAAGAATGTGGAAGCGTGCGTGGTGTTTCAGTCGGGATTTACGGCGAATGCCGGGACGGTTTCCGCGGTTTTGGGCAAAGAAGACTTGATTGTCTCCGATGAGCTGAATCATGCGTCCATCATTGATGGCGCGCGGCTTTCGAAGGCGACGATCAAAGTCTTCAAGCACAAGGACGTGGCGGATTGCGAACGCATTCTGCAAGAGAATGCGAATTGGACTGGGCACAAGCTGATTATCACGGACGGTGTTTTTTCGATGGACGGCGACATCGCGCCGCTGCCGGCGCTGTGCGACCTGGCGGAAAAATACAACTGCATCATGATGGTGGATGACGCGCATGCGTCGGGGGTGCTGGGACGGAACGGGCGCGGCACGATCGACCATTTGAACTGCCACGGACGCGTGCACATTCAGGTGGGCACGCTGAGCAAAGCGATCGGCGCAATGGGAGGATACGTCTGCGGCTCGCGCGATTTGATTGACTTTTTGTACTTGCGGGCGCGTCCGTTTTTGTTTTCGACTTCGCACCCACCGGCTACCGCGGCAGCTTGCCAGGCGGCGTTTACGCTGCTGGATTCTCCGGAAGGCGAGCGGCTGGTGAAGAAATTGTGGGCAAACACGAAGTTCTTCAAGCGCGAGCTGAAGAAGTGGGGATTTCAATTCAAGGTCAGCGAGACGCCGATCATTCCGATCCATGTTGGGGATGCGGCGAAAGCGTTCGAATTTTCGAAGAAGCTTTTTGATGCGGGTGTGTACGCGCCGGCAGTTGGGTACCCTACGGTGGCGGAGGGCAAGGCGCGGCTGCGCGCGATTGTCAGCGCGACGCACAAACGCGAACAGCTCTTGAAAGCAGCCGACACGCTTGCCGAAGTTGGGAAGCCGCTGGGCATCGTCTGAGCACACCGGCTAAGGGTCGATACTCGCAACCATTGAGAGCCAACGCAGGCGAGCCGTCGCGCTCCAGCAAAGCGCCTGCGTTCGTTTGCAGATTTGAAGTACTATGACCTCATTTTGGACAGTTGCTGCGCGCGCCTTTCGACGCTAAAGGCCGCAAACGCTTGTACTTAGGTTTGGCTGGCGTCTTGCAGCTTCGTTAGACACCAGTCCTGCCTGCTTCTTTTGGACATTCGGCATACGTAGAGAGGAGGACGCGTCATGAAGATGTTTGCAGCGGTTTTTGTGATGGCGGGCGCACTCCTGGTTCCGATAGCGGGCGCGGCACAGGGACCCGAATTAACGGTGAAGAAGGAAGCGAAGGGCCGAACGCCCCCGGCTCCAGTCACCGCGCCGCTGTGCGTCGGCACGGCATTCAACGCGATTCTTAGCGATGGAATCGACACAAGAAGGGCGCGGCCAGGGGACGTGGTTACGGCTGAAGTGGCGGAAGACGTTAGCTACCAGCGGACAGTGATCTTCCCGAAGGGCACCAAGGTGATTGGACACATTGTGCGCGCGACCTCTGGCGGGCACGGACGCGCAGGGTCGGCGCTGTTTGTGCAATTCGATAAAGCGCTGCTGAAGGATGGGCAGGAAGTCATTTTGAATGCAGGAATTCAGGCGCTGGCGGTGGGCGCGGTAGCTCCGCTGTCCGATACGGACGGCAGGGGCAGCAGAGATGCGGCAACGTCCGCGGCGCTGAATCCGCCGGCTGAACAGGGAGCGGAGGGAGCCGAGCCGGCATTGACCGCGTCGACAAATGACGCGCTGATTGTTTCCACAATTTATGACACTCCGCGACGCGGATTGCGCCCGCCATTGTTTGCCGCGCCTGCTGCGGAGGGCGAGCTGAATTCGGACGGGATGTTCACGCCGGACAGCAAAGGCGCGTTCGGGCGGCCGGACGTGAAGGTGTACACGCCGACGTCGGAAGGTTCGCACGGCACAGTCTTGCTCTCGGCGAAAAAGAACATGCATCTGGACAGCGGCACGCGCTTGCTGCTTGTTGTGCAGCCTCCGCCGAATGCGGAACTTGACGCATCGCCGACGATCGATCTGAGCGACATCCCTCCCGACTTTTAGCCTGTGCATCTAGACCGAGGCACGCGCTTTGCTGCTGGCGGTTCAGCCGCAAAGCGCAACGGCCGCGCCGAGTGGCAGGTAAACGTCAACCGACAGCCGGTCGTTTCGAGGGGCGCGTCCTGCGCCCCTCTCTTTTTTTGGCCGCGAAGGCCTTGCCGCGACGCTTTGCTATACTCGGCAGGATGGCTTCATCGCACGCGACTCCTACGCTGCCCGGGGCAGCGCCTCGCAAGAAACTGTTTCTTGTGGATGCCATGGCGCACGTGTACCGGGCGTTTTTTGCGCCGATGAATCGCATGAACGCGCCCTCCGGCGTTCCCACGAAAGTTCCATTTCTGTTCAACAACATTCTGCGGCGGCTACTCAAAGACTATCAGCCGGATTATGTCGGGATCGTGTTTGACACGCGTCAACCGACGTTTCGCGACAAACTCTTCGAGAAATACAAGGCGAAGCGCCAGCCGATGCCCGACGAACTGTCACTGCAGCTGCCGTATGTACGGCGACTCTGCGAAGCGATGCGGCTGCCGATTTTGGAACTGGACGGCTACGAAGCGGACGACATCATCGGGTGCCTGGCGCAGAAAGCCGCGAAGCAAAACCTGGACGTGCTGCTGATCACCAACGACAAGGACATGATGCAGTTGGTCGACGGAAACGTGCGCGTGCTGCGCACCGGGCCCGGCGGAGCGAAGAGCGACGTGATTGTGGACGCCGCGCGAGTTCTGGAGATTCTGGGCGTGCCGCCGGAGAAAGTTGTGGACGTGATGTCGCTTATGGGCGATACGATCGACAACATTCCCGGCGCGAAAGGAATCGGCGAAAAAGGCGCGAGGGAGCTGATCCAAAAATACGGTAGCGTGGAAGACGCGTTGGAGCATGCCGCGGAAGTTTCGAACAAGCGTTATCGCGAGGCACTGCAGCAGCAGCGCGAGCAGGTACTGATGTCAAAGCAGCTTGCCACGCTGGCCACGCAGGTGCCGGTCGAATTGGATTTGGCGAGTCTCGAGCGGCGGGAGCCGGATGTGGCGGTGCTGTCAGCGCTTTACCGCGAGCTGGGATTTAATTCATTGCTGCGCGAGCTGGGATCCGAGGCAGTGGCCGCTTCGGCGGTGGCGAACGCGGAGCCGGTTCTGCAAACGGATTATGCGCAGTTCGGTTCGTCGGCGGAATTTCGCGACTATCTGAAAAAGCTGCCAGCTAGGCAAGCGTTGTCCGTATGGCTGAACCTCGAGAGCGGCGAGCGCGAGGCGGAGGGCTTCGGCACGCGCATCGCGTCGATCGAAGTTTCGTCGAAAGCAGGCGAGGGCCGTTCCGTCTGGTTGGATGAAAAGCGTGAAGCGCTGCCAATCTTGTCCGCATTCTTAGCGGATGCCAAGCGACCGAAGATTGTGCACGATCCGAAATTGCTGCAGATTCTTGCCGGCAACGCGGCAAACATCCAGCATGCCACACAGATTTATTCGTATTTACTACGGCCGACAACGGCAAACCACAACTTCGCCGACGTCGTGATGAGGCAGTTCAACGCTATGCTTGGCGGCGGCCCTGGCGAGCGCGCGGATTACCTGCACCGGCTGGCGCCCGCGCTGCGTGCGCAAATCGATGCGCAGGAACTACAAAGCGTTTATGAAAAGATCGATCTGCCGGTGGCCACCGTGCTCGCAGACATCGAGCGCAACGGCGTGCGCGTGGACCCAAAAGCGCTGGATGCGATGTCATTGGCGATGGAAAAGGAAGTGCGGCGGCTGGAGAAGGAAATCTGGGAGATCGCCGGAACGGAATTCAACGTCAATTCACCGACGCAGCTCGCGGAAATTCTTTTTGACAAGCTGAACTTGCTTCCTCCGGTACGCCGCGGCCGTGGCCGCGTGCGCTCGACGGCTGCGGACATCCTTGAAGATCTGTCGGCGCAGCACCCGCTGCCCGCGAAAATCATCGAGTATCGCGAAATCGCCAAATTGAAATCGACGTACGTTGATTCCCTGCCAAAACTGATCAATCGCGAAACGGGCCGGCTGCACACCAGCTTTTCGCAGACGGGCACGGCGACGGGGCGGCTTAGCTCGTCCGATCCCAATTTGCAAAATATTCCGATTCGGACGGAGTTGGGGAGGCAGATCCGCGCGGCATTTGTGGCCGAGCCGGGGAAAATTCTGCTTGCGGCGGATTACTCGCAAATCGAATTGCGCGTGATGGCGCATTTCTCGCAAGACCCGGTGCTGCTCGAGGCATTTCGCACGGGGCAGGACATTCACGAGCGCACGGCACAGGAAGTCTTCGGCGTGGGGCCAATGGCGCAGACCGCGGAGCATCGCCGGGCCTCGAAAGCGATCAACTACGGAATCATTTACGGGTTGTCGCCGTTCGGCCTGGCGCAGCAGATAGGCGTCCCGCAGAAGGAGGCGGCGCAATTCATCAACGCCTACTTCGAGCGCTATCGCGGCGTCAAAAAATATCTCGACAACGTATTGGAGGAAACGCGGCAGACCGGAATGGCGAAAACACTTTTTGGCCGTATTCGTCCCATCCCAGACATCACTTCGCCGCAAGTGCAGATTCGCAACTTCGCGGAGCGCACGGCGCTCAATTCTCCGCTGCAGGGAACCGCGGCGGACCTCATCAAGTTGGCAATGATTGCTATCGACCGGCGTCTAGCCGCTGAAAAATTCGAAGCCAAGATGATTCTGCAGGTGCATGACGAACTTCTGTTCGAATTGCCTTCGAGCGAAAGCAAGGAACTCGCGAAATTGGTGCGCGAAGAGATGGAAAACGCGCACAAGCTGGCCGTTCCGCTGGAAGTGGAAATCTGCGTCGGACCTAACTGGCGCGACATGGAGTGAGCTGGCGGAATTTCCGCAATGTGCTGAACCGGTCACGTTTTGGAAGAGAGCGCCAAGCATCTTTTTTCCCTGCAACGTAGTCCAACTTCATGGGTAAATACTGTCGGTGTTGTCCCTTTCTGATCCCTGTTTTTGAGTGGGGACCCTGCCCCTCCAGTTAGGACTTCCATGCGTCGCGCAAGCTTGCTTAGTGGTCTGGTTTCTTTCTATGTGCTGGCGCTGGCCGGGTGCGGCAGTGGCAGTGTATCGAAGACCCCTGCGATCACCATCACTGTAAGTCCCGCTTCTGCCAGCGTGGCGGTCAACAACAAACAGCAGTTGACGGCCACGGTGACGGGCACGTCGAACACTGCTGTCACCTGGAGCGTGGCCGGCGGAGCTTCCAATGGAACCATCACGAGCACAGGTCTCTACACCGCGCCGGCAACCGTGCCGAATCCCCCGCAGGTGACCGTCACCGCTACTTCACAGGCGGATTCCACGAAATCTACGTCCGCAACGGTTACGGTGACCACCGCTTCCTCTAGTTCGGTGAGCGTGTCCCCGAGCGCAGCCACCGTCCCAAATTTCGGCACGCAGCAATTCACGGCGTCTGTGGACGGCACGCCGAGCACGGCGGTCACCTGGCAGGTCAACGGCATCGCTGGCGGCAACCAGACCTTCGGATTCATCTCCACGAGCGGGTTGTATGTTGCGCCCAGCGGAGTTCCGACAAAACCCAATGGAAAGGGCAACAGCATCACCACGACTGTGACGGTGAGCGCGGTTTCGCAAGCAAGTTCAGGGTCCGGAACGGCAACGGTGACCATCCAGCCAGGAAACGAAAACGCACAGTCCGGCGCAATCGAGCTGGGAACTTCAGGCGGGAACGCCAATGATTCCAGCACCAATACATCCACGCACACGATTACCTGTTGCGGCGGAACGCTGGGTTCGTTGGTCACGCGCGGCGGCACGCAATACATCCTCAGCAACACGCACATACTTGCGCGCAGCGATATCGCGCAGCTTGGCGATCCCATTATTCAGCCCGGTTTGATTGATACCGCGACGTGCACTCCTTCAGGCGCGCGGACGGTGGCAAACCTCAGCGCGTTCTACAACCTGGAGAATGGACCGCAGCCCAAGATCGACGCGGCAATCGCGCAAGTGGTCCCCGGCAATGTTGATCCCGGCGGAAACATCCTCTTTTTGGGCGCCACTGCCGATGCCAGCGGCGTTCCGGTGCCGGGAGCGCCGCACGCCGGCTCCGGAGTGGCGGCTTCGCTGAGCATGCCGGTGGCGAAGAGCGGGCGCTCGACGGGGTTGACGTGTTCGACGGTGCTGGCCGTGGCAGTAAACGTCAACGCGGTGCAGTATCAAAAAGGATGCGGAACGGGCGCCACCTTCACCGTGAATTACACAAATCAGGTGGATATTTCGGGGGGTCTCTTCAGCGCGGAAGGCGATTCCGGCTCGCTGATCGTTTCGCAAAATTCCGCCGATCCCGTGGCCTTGCTGTATGCCGGCTCCGATACCGATACGGTTGGCAGTCCCGTTGGGGCTGTACTGAACTTTTTTGCAAGCGGCGGGAACAATGTGACGTTTGTCGGCGGCGGGGCTCATGCAGTAATTGGGTGCAGTTTGCCGAACAAACCCGCCTCGGCAAGCAGCACGCAGGCCGCCGCGACGGTCGCTCCGGAAGCCGCGCAGAAGGCCGCGGCCGTACGCGATGCGCATGCACCGGAGTTGATGGCGCACCCGGAGGTGCAGGCCGTTGGCGTGGGTGCGAGCCGCGACAACCCGCGCGAGCCGGCGATTTTGTTTTTTGTGACTGCCGGGCAGCCGCGAACCAACATTCCCGCGCAGGTGGAGGGTGTGCGTACCCGCGTTGTGGAAGGCCAGTTATTCGCGCGGCGCGGGGCGCTGTCCGCAGAGGAGACCGCGCAGCTCGAGCAATCGGTTGCCGCGGCGCAGGAGGTGTATCCGATCTCCGAAGCGGAGCTGGCGCGCGCGAAGGGAGTGCACGAGGCCCGCGCGCAGGAGCAGATGGACCAACCCGGAGTACAGGGGGTGGGCATCAGCTCGAGCCTGGATGCTCCAGGGGAAGCGGCGTTGATGATTTTTTTCGTGCGCGGTGCGGCGCACAATCCCATTCCGCCGGTGATCGATGGATTGCGCACGCGCGTGCGCGAGTCCAGCCGTTTCCGCGCCGGATCGAGCGGCGCCGGTCCACATGGCGCTTGCACAATGCCGGCGAGCAAGGCCCTCCCGCGGAAGGTGTCCGACAATAACTAATACGGGTTCCCACTGGCGCAGCACCTCTTGCGGGCGTAAAATCCGTCACAAATGCAGCCGAACCTCTCCTTCGGCCGATCCCCCTCTAAGGAGGCGGTATGAGACGTCCTCTCCTTCTGCTAGGTGCGGTCCTGCTTGCGGGCCTCGGTGCTAGCTGGGCGGGACAGACCGTGCAAGAAAACTCCGACAAATCCAAAGCGACGGCGGATGACTACAAAATTTCCCCGCAAGATGTGGCGCGCGTAAATCCGGTGAAGCCCAGTCCGGAAGGCCTTGGCGAGGCGCGCAAGGTGTTTGGGTATGACTGCGAGATGTGCCACGGAGCCAAAGGCGACGGCAAAGGCGACGTGGTGGAGTCTATGAAGCTGACCATGCATGACTGGCGCGACCCGGTGGCGCTGGCCAACATGACCGACGGCGAAATTTTCTACATCATCACCAAGGGCAAAGGGAAAATGATGGCCGAAGGCGAGCGCGTGCCTGAAAAGCTGCGATGGAATTTGGTGAACTTGGTGCGGTCTCTGGCGGCAAAGGGTGGCGAGCAAAAATCCGCGGCGGCGACCCCGAGTCGATAGCTTGCGTGCAGTCTCCGCGCGGCGGGCCGCTGTGCTACGCTTTTCCTGAACATTTTTGGCAAAGGAGGCGCCGGATGGCGCATTCACCACAATTTTTGAAGCTTGTGCAGGACGCAAAGAAACGGGTGAAGGAAACCAACGTCCCAGACGTGAAGCGCCGCATGGACGCAGGCGAGAGATTTTTGCTGATCGATGTGCGCGAAGACAACGAATGGGCCAAGGGACATCTTCCCAATGCCGTGCACCTGGGCCGAGGCGTTATCGAGCGTGACATCGAGCAGCGCATTCCGGATACCGGCGCCAAGCTGGTTTTGTATTGCGGCGGCGGTTTTCGGTCCGCGCTCGTGGCGGAGAATCTGCAAAAGATGGGCTATACCAACGTGGAATCGATGGATGGCGGCTGGAAAGGCTGGCTCGACGCCGGCCTGCCCACAGCCAAGGATTAATCAGTTTTTTTGGCGTAGTTCATCGCGTTCGCAGAATTGAGCTTAGTTGCTTCTGCCCGCTTCGGCTCTTACAAGAAGCCTGCAACGCCCGCAGCTAGCTGCTAAAGATGTTCTTGTTCAGGAATTCATTGCGGAATTTTCTGTGAGGATCGTACTTCGCGCTCAATTCAATAAAGTCAGGCAATTTCTCGTAGATGGATTTTAGTGTTACTGGAGATGTGCTAAACAGTTTTCCCCAGTGAGGCCGGGCGTTAAATGCGGCGAGTTCTTTTTCGATCACCGGTAGCAGCTTGCTGACGGCGGGCCAGTCCTGCTTCCAGGTAAAGTGGATCGTTACGCAGGGCTGTTTGTAGCAAGGACTTAACCACAGATTATCGGCGGCAACCGTGCGGATTTCTGAAATCATCAAAGTCGGACCAATCTGGTTGCGGAGTCGTTCAACAGCCAGGATTGCTTCGACGGCATGTTGACGCGGCACGAAGTATTCCGATTGCAACTCCTTGCCGGCGCTAGGCGTGAAACCCATGCGAAAGTGCGGCAGCCTCTCAAACCACGGGCCGGGGACACCCATCTGCTCGGTGCAGTTTTCAGCGGAGAGTTCAGCGATCGGGTGCAAATTCTTGGTAGCAAGCTTTGCCCCGAAGAAGGTCGGTCCCGCATCAAACGACCGTCCGTCTTCAACGCGACTCTTTATCCAAACTTCATTGATGCGCTGCTTCTGCCAGTCGGTAAAAAGACTAACGCTGTAGGCGCTTGACTCGATGGCGTCAAAGTGCTCTTTTACCTCATCAAGCGGCAGGTTTTCATACACGTACTGTCGCATCATGAAGGTCGGCAGAATATCCAATGTGAGCTTTGTGATGACACCAATCGCGCCAAGCCCGACAACTGCTCCCTGAAACGCCTCGCCGTCTTGTTGCCTCGACAGCTTAACCAACTCGCCGTTCGCGGTGACGAATTCAAGTCCAGAAACCGCCGTTGCAAGGTTTCTATTCTTCTCGCCTGACCCATGCGTCGCGGTGCTGCAGGCCCCCGCTACGGAAATATGGGGCAATGAGGCCAGGTTGTGCAGCGCAAAGCCCTTGCTGTGAAGATAAGGTGACAATTGACCGTACGTGATGCCCGCATCAACCGCCACGGTCGAGGCACGCGGGTCCAACTCCACTACCTGGTCCATGCTCTTCAAGGACAAGAGATTGTGCGCGCTATCTGCTATTTTGTTGAAGCAGTGCCGCGTACCAAGCACCTTCAGATTGCTTTCTCTCTTAACGTAATCCCGAACCTGTTGAAGTGAATTTGCGGAGTACAAGCGTTCCGTACTGTATTCGAAATTCCCCGCCCAATTCTTAAGCCTGTTCCCTGACGCCCAGGCAAACATCGGCGAGAAGGCGCGGTTTGAAACCATCATCGCGAGGAGCTTCACAAAGGTCCTTTTGTTCATGGCTCGATCATTGTGCCTTAGCAATGTAGTTCCACAACGAAAATAAAGTCAGCAGCATCATCGGTACCGTCGAGCCTGGAATTCTGGGAAAATTTGGCTGGGGCGGAAGGATTCGAACCTTCACCATCCACATTAACAGTGTGGTGTCCTACCGGTTGGACCACGCCCCAGCGGCATTTGCGGCCGACCGACGGCCACACGAACTAGGTAGGCTCCGCCGCATCGAGCGCGGCAGAGGGTTTTTCTAAGATAGCACGACCGAGTCAGGATTCCGCAACGCCGCCCAAAAAAAAGTGTGTCTTTACGCTCGCTAGCGCATCTCAGAGGATGAAGCTGGACCAAAAGAAATCGTCTTGTCGATGAGGCAATCTTTTGCAAGCGGACCAGCATGTCCGAGCGCGTTCATCGGCTGATTTTTTTTTGAAAACTTCAAAACAGGTGTCGGCATTACTTGCGTTTTGACAATTCGTCAAAACAAGAATCAACTCCCAAGTTACTGGAACAGTTGCATTCGCCAAAGTTTTGTTGGAAACTATCGCGTCAATTACGACTCGGGTTTGCACCCCGGGTCAGGACAAGGTGGACGCCAGGTGCCTCTCCTTTTGTTTGCGCTCACCGCAAAAGTGCAAAATTGACATGGCGCAGATTTTTCACCGCAGTACGAATTTCATCTCAAGGTTCAGTGTCTTTTTTGGGGTGTTGCTGGCAGCACTGGCGCTTGGCGGCGTGATAGGTTTGGCCCGCGCTCCCTATTTGACCAACCAAAACGTCACGCGCGAGCAGCCCATCCAGTTCAGCCACAAGCACCACGTGGGCGACGACGGAATCGATTGCCGCTACTGTCATACCGCCGTCGAAAGCTCTGCCACCGCCGGAATTCCTCCCACCAAGACCTGTATGAATTGCCATTCCGTGCTGTTCAACAACGCCGGCTATTTGGAGCCGGTGCGCGAGAGTTATCGCACTGACAAATCCATCGAGTGGGTTCGCGTGCATCGCCTGGCGGACTACGTCTATTTCAACCACAGCATTCACATCAACAAAGGCGTGGGCTGCTCTTCGTGCCACGGGCAGGTCAACCAGATGCCGCTGGTTTTTCAGGCATCGCCTCTGCTGATGCAGTGGTGCCTGGACTGCCATCGCAATCCGGAAGCGGTTTTGCGGCCGCGCGAACAGGTTTTCAACATGGACTGGAAGGCTCCGGCGAACCAGGCCGAAATCGGGAAACGATTGGCAGCGGAATATAAGATTCAAAGCGTTGAGCAACTCCAGAGCTGCTCCACGTGCCATCGATAACGGACGGTATGAGCGATCACGAAACTGACGGTTCCATGCACCTCCACGAAGCGCACGAACAGGATCAGCATGAAGGCGAGCAGCCCGAGGATTTGACGCTGCGCGAGCGCCCTCTGGATTTGGCCGCAGTGCGCGCTAAGCTGCAATCCAAAAGCGGCAAGCAGTATTGGCGCACGATCGAAGAACTTGCCGAAGATCCGCATTTTGAGGATTTGCTGCATCGCGAATTTCCCCGCCAGGCTTCGGAATGGGATGAAGCCGTCGATCGCCGTGATTTCCTTAAGTTGATGGCGGCTTCCTTGGCTTTTGCCGGCCTTTCCGGGTGCAAGACCAACGAGCAAACCCACATCGTGCCTTATGTGAAACAACCTGACGGCCTGGTTTTGGGCAAGCCGCTGTTCTTCGCCACGGCCATGTCCTTCGGCGCCGACGCCATCGGCGTGCTAGTGGAAAGCCACGAAGGCCGCCCCACAAAGATCGAAGGCAATCCCGATCACCCGGCGAGCCTGGGTGCGACTGACGCGATCACGCAAGCTTCGATTCTGAATTTGTACGATCCGGATCGCGCGCAAACGGCGACCTTCGCGGGTGAGATTCGCACTTGGTCCGCGTTTCTGGATGCGGCGCAAGTGATGGCTGCGGAAATCAAGGCAGCAAATGGCGCGGGCTTCCGCATTCTGAGCGGAACGATTGCTTCGCCCAGCGTAGCGGAGCAGTTGCAATACCTGCTGAAACTTTACCCACAGGGGAAGTGGCATCAATGGGAGCCGGCCGGAAGCGACGGCGCACGCGAGGGCGCCAAGCTGGCCTTCGGCCGTTACGTCAACACCGTGTACCGGCCGGAAAAAGCGGAAGTCATTCTCTCGCTCGACTCCGATTTTCTCGCCAGCGGACCCGGGCACATCCGTTACATGAAAGAGTTTTATCGCCGGCGCAAACTCGATGAGTTTGCCGAAGCGGATCGCCTCGGCGGCGAGATGAACCGCTTATATGTGGTCGAGCCTACGCCCTCGGTGACCGGCTCTAGCGCGGACCATCATCTCCCTCTGCGCTTCCTGGAAGTTGAGCAATTCGCCCGCGCTCTGGCCGCCAAGCTGGGCCTCGGCGGCAGCGGAACACTTTCGGCCACAGCGGAGAAGTGGCTGGACGTCGTCGTACGCGATCTGCAGAAAAATCAGCGCCGCTCGTTGGTGGTTGCGGGCGAACAACAGCCGGCCGAAGTACACGCGCTGGTTCACGCCATCAACGCCGCGCTCGGCAACGTCGGCAACACGGTCTACTACACCGAGCCGGTGGAAGCCAATCCTGTCAACAACCTCGAATCGCTGCGCGAGCTCTGTGCGGATATCGATGCGGGTAAGGTCACGACGCTGCTGATCCTCAGCAGCAATCCCGTCTATGACGCTCCGCACGATTTCGATTTCACATCCAAGCTGCGCAAAGTCCCCCACATCGTGCACCTGAGCTCGCACTTTGATGAAACCTCGGACTATTGCCACTGGCACGTGGCGGAATCGCATTACCTGGAAACATGGGGTGACGCGCGCTCTTTCGACGGCACTGTCAGCGTCGTCCAGCCACTGATTGCTCCCCTTTACCAAACACATTCGGCGCACGAGGTACTCGCAGCATTCAGTGACAAGCCCGGCCTCAGCGGCTATGACGCGGTACGTAATCGACTGAAAGCCGCAAATCCCAGCGGCGATTTTGAAAAATTCTGGCGCAAGACGTTGAATGATGGCGTCGTGGCGAACGCAGCCTATCCGCCGCTGAGCGTCACCGCCAAGTTCAACGCCGCCGGCTTGCCTCCGATCCCCGCGCCCGTTGCCGGCGAGCTCGAGTTTCTCTTCCGTCCGGACCCGACTATTCACGACGGGCGCTTCGCCAACAACGGCTGGCTGCAAGAATTGCCGAAACCGGTCACCAAGCTGGTCTGGGACAATGCCGCACTCCTCGGCCCCAATACTTCCTGGAATCTGGGCGTAACGCATACCGTCGCCGCGCGCGGCGGCGAGCACGGCCAAATCATCGCCGCCGTGGTCGACATCGCGCTATCCAACAGCAAAGTGACCGCAGCCGGTTGGATCGTGCCAGGACAGGCAGAAGGCGTCGTGGTCCTCCCGCTCGGCTACGGCCGCAAGAAAGCCGGCTACACCGGCACGAACAAAGGTTTCAACGCCTATGTGGTGCGCACCTCCAATGCGCTGTGGCGCGCCACCGCTGGTGCGGAATCGGTCAAGAAAACCGGCGAGGAATATTCGCTGGGTTGCACGCAATATCACTTCAATATGGAAGGCCGCAAGATTCTCAGCACTGGCACGCTCGAGGAATACAAGAAGAACCCCGGCTTCGCCCACGAAGGCGACGAAACTCCCCCCAAGAGCCTTACGCTGTATAAAGAGTTCAAATACCCCGGCTACGCCTGGGGCATGGCCATCGATCTAAACAGTTGCAACGGCTGCAACGCCTGTGTTGTGGCGTGCGTCGCGGAAAACAACATTCCCGTGGTCGGTAAAGACCAGGTCCTGCGGGGCCGCGAAATGCATTGGATTCGCATCGACCGCTATTACAACGCGAATACGAGCACAAACGATCCGCGCACAAACGACAATGATGCGCTCGCGAATCCCGAAACGTTCTTCCAGCCCGTTCCTTGCATGCAGTGCGAGAACGCGCCTTGCGAGCAGGTCTGCCCCGTCGAAGCCACGGCGCACAGCGCGGAAGGCCTGAACGACATGGTCTACAACCGCTGTATCGGCACACGCTACTGCTCCAACAACTGTCCGTACAAGGTGCGCCGCTTCAATTTCCTGCGCTTTCAGGATTGGGAGACGCCGCAGCTCAAACTGATGCGCAATCCGGAAGTCACCGTGCGCAGCCGCGGCGTCATGGAAAAGTGTACCTACTGCGTGCAGCGCATCAACAACGCGCGCATCGAAGCGGAAAAGCAGAATCGCCCGATTCGCGACGGCGAAATCGTCACCGCCTGCCAGGCTTCTTGCCCATCCGAGGCCATCATCTTTGGCAACGCCAACGACCCCAACAGCCGCGTGGCCAAGCTCAAGGCCCAGCAGCGTAATTACAATGTCCTCGGCGAACTGAACACCCGGCCGCGCACCACCTATCTGGCCGCCGTGCGCAACCCTAATCCTGAAATGGAGAAGGCATGAGCACGCGGCCGCCCTACAACACTGAGGACGTGCAGCCTGTTTCGCCGGTGATTGAGCCGGGGTACACCTACGCCTCCGTCACCGACAAAATCAGTTCGATCGTTCTCACGCGGCCTACGTCCCTCGGCTGGGTGGTGGGATTCGCAATCACATTCGGCATGGTGATGATGCTCACCGTCGCCCTCGCTTGGCTAATCATCAAGGGCGTCGGAATCTGGGGCATCAACATTCCCGTCGGCTGGGGCTTCGCCATCGTCAACTTTGTCTGGTGGATTGGTATTGGCCACGCCGGCACCTTGATTTCGGCGATTCTGTTTTTGCTGAACCAGAAATGGCGCACATCGATCAACCGCTTCGCGGAAGCCATGACCCTCTTCGCCGTGGCCTGCGCCGGCATTTTCCCGCTCATCCACACGGGGCGTCCCTGGATGTCCTACTACATGTTCCCGTATCCGAGCACCATGGGTTTGTGGCCCCAGTTCCGCAGTCCTCTGATCTGGGACGTTTTCGCAGTCTCCACTTACGGCACGGTTTCCCTGCTCTTCTGGTTCGTGGGCTTGATACCCGATCTCGCCACCCTCCGCGACCGCGCCATCACCAAGCCCAAGCAGATCATTTACGGCATGCTGGCCATGGGCTGGCGCGGTTCCGCGCGCCACTGGCACCGCTACCAATCCGCGTATTTGCTTCTTGCCGGCCTGGCAACGCCTCTCGTCCTCTCCGTGCACACCGTGGTGAGCTTCGACTTTGCCGTCGCGATCGTTCCTGGCTGGCACACTACGATTTTCCCGCCCTACTTCGTTGCCGGCGCCATCTATTCCGGTTTTGCCATGGTGATCTCCATCGCAATTCCTCTTCGCAAAGCCTACGACCTCGAAGACTTCATTACCATGCACCACCTCGAAAACATGGCCAAGGTCATGCTCGCCACCGGCCTGATCGTGGCCTATGGCTACTTCTTCGAATATTTCATGTCGATTTACAGCGGAAACAAATTCGACCTGTACCTCACGAAGATGCGTTTTCACGGCCCCTACAGTCACTTCTACTACGCGCTGATTCTCTGCAACATTCTGACACCGCAATTGCTGTGGTTCCGCAAGGCCCGTAACAACGTCCCGCTGCTCTTTGTGATGTCCCTCGTCGTCAATCTCGGCATGTGGCTCGAGCGGTTTGTGATCGTAGTCATCAGCCTGACGCGAGACTTCATGCCTTCCGCATGGGGACGGTATTCAGCCACGGCTTGGGATTACGCGACGTTTGCTGGAACAATCGGGCTTTTCGTGATGTTGCTCTTCCTTTTTGTGCGTGTGATGCCGGCAATTTCGATCGCTGAGATGCGCGAACTGGTTGCCGAGACCTCTGAGGATCACGAGTGATGGAGCATCGCTCGCACATTTACGGGGTCCTGGCCGAGTTCCCTACTGAGCACGACCTTATCCACGCTGTGGAGAAAACTCGCGAGGCCGGCTATCGCCGGATCGAAGCGTACACGCCTTTTCCGGTTGAGGGGCTCTCCGAAGCGCTCGCTCTAAAGCGCAACAACGTCCCGTTGATCACGTTGATCGGTGGCCTGACAGGAGGCTTGGGCGGCTTTTTCTTTCAGTATTGGGTCAGCGTCCTCGCCTATCCACTCAACATTGGCGGACGGCCGCTCAATAGCTGGCCCGCCTTTATTCCCGTCACCTTTGAACTGACCGTGCTCGGCGCCGCACTCTCCGCCGTATTTGGCATGCTGGCGTTGAACGGGCTCCCGCGCCCGCATCATCCGCTCTTCAATGTGCAACGTTTCGTCAAGCACGCCACCAGCGACCGTTTTTTCCTGTGTATTGAAGCGCGCGATCCGAAATTCAATCTTTCCGAGTCGGCGCGCTTTCTCAACGGGCTTAAGGCCGCGCATGTCATCGAGGTTGAAGATGACTAACTCCTTGCTCTTCCGTTGCGCGCTTGCGGCTTCGCTCTTTTTCCTTTGCGGTTGTAGCCTTAAGCAAGATATGGCCCTGCAGCCCAAGAATCGGCCGCTTTCGCCTTCCGATTTTTTCACCGACGGCCGCTCGGCGCGCCCGTTGGTGGAAAATACCGTCGCGCGCGGCTCGGTGCTCGAGGACGAATTAATGATGTCTAAGGACTCGAACGCCTTCCCGCTGCCGCTCAGTCTGGAGCTTCTCGAACGCGGCGAAAATCGTTACAAAGTTTTTTGCTCGCCGTGCCACGGTTTGCAGGGCGACGGCAACGGCATGGTGGCCATGCGCGGCATGAAACATCCGCCCTCCTACCACCAGGATCGTTTGCGTCAGGTGCCCAACGGTTACATCTTTGACGTCATCACCAACGGTTTCGGCGCCATGTTTGGCTATTCCGCGCAGGTTCCCCCGCGCGATCGCTGGGCTATCGTCGCTTACGTGCGCGCGCTGCAGTTGAGCCGCAACGCCAAGATTTCGGAGCTGCCGCCGGACGTGCACGAAAAAGTCTTGCATCCGCCTGCGGAGAAAAAACCGGAGAGACGCGGCGAGGGCGCGCCGGGAGGAAAGACGGAATGACCGCGCAGGATTACAGAGCGCCCGACAGCATCGACCGCATCCGCCAGCGCGCGCTCTTCGCCGGCGTGGTCGGCTTGGTGATTTGTGTCATCGGCATCATCAAAGCTCCAGACCGCTTTTTCCCCTCCTATCTCCTCGCTTTCATGTTTGTTTTAGGCCTTTCGCTGGGCTCCCTCGGCCTGCTGATGCTGCAGCATCTAACCGGCGGCAATTGGGGCATCATAATTCGCCGCCCCCTGGAGTCCGCCACGCGAGTCCTCGCTCTTGTCGCCGCGCTTTTCGTGCCCATCTTTTTTGGCATGAAGTATCTCTATACCGCCTGGCTCAACGCCCCCGCTTCCGGCGAGGGCGCCCTCTCGGAATTCCAGCGCACCTATTTCACGGCCAACGGCTTCCGCGTCCGCGCCATTCTGTACTTCGCCGTTTGGGGCATTCTCGTCTTCCTCTTCAACCGTTGGTCCCGCGAGCAAGATGCCAACCCCGAGGACATCGCGGTTCGCCGGCGCTTCAAAATCCTTGCCGGGCCAGGCATTATCCTCTACGTCTTTGTCATGACTTTCGCCGCGATCGACTGGGTGATGTCCCTGTCACCTCACTGGGCGTCAACGATCTACGGGTTCTTATTCGTAGCCGGCCAGCTCATTTCTTCCATGTCGTTGATGATTGCCATAGTGGTCCTGCTCGCGCGCACCGGCCCCCTGTCCGGCATTCTTCAGCCGCGCCACATTCACGATATGGGCAAGCTGCTGCTGGCTTTCCTGATGCTCTGGGCTTATTTCGATTTTTCCCAGCTTCTGATCATTTGGTCCGGCAACCAGCCGGAGGAAATCACTTTCTACTACTCGCGCCTGCACAGCCAATGGGGCGTGGTCGCGGTCATCGTGGTGATCTTCCACTTTTTTGTACCGTTCTTCTTGCTGCTGTCGCGCGACCTTAAGCGCAATCTCAAAGTCCTGCCGGCCGTGGCCATTTGGCTGATCCTTATGCGCTTGGTGGACCTTTTCTGGATGACTCGCCCGGAATTTACGTCCAAGGCTTTGCCGAACATCTGGGATCTTGCCGCGGCGCTTGCCGCCGGCGGTCTGTGGTTCTTTTTCTTCGCCGGGAACCTGAAACAGCTCCCCGTGCTCCCGGTCGGCGATCCAAAACTAGCGGAGGCCATTGAAAGCCATGAGCACTGAGTCTCACAACTCGGCTCACAATGCCGGGCCGGTCCCGGAGCACGAAACCGTCGCGTTTGAAAATCGCGACGTCAAGCCTCGCACGATTTACGCTTATCTGGCGGTGCTGGGCGTCTCCGTGATTCTTTCGTATGTTGTGTGCGTCTTCGTTCTTCGCGTCACCACCAAAATCGCTGCCGAATCCGATACGCCGCCTCCCCCCGTGCGCCAGGAAATGAAGAATTACCTGACCATGCCTCCGGAGCCTCGCTTGCAAGGCGTTCCCGGCCACGGCACCGATCCCCAATATGATTTACGCGAGAAAATACTGGAAGATACTGAGGCCAATGAAAAAGCAGGCTGGATCGATCAAAATAGCGGCATCGCCCAGATTCCCGTGGAAGACGCCATGAAGATTATCGCTGAGAAAGGTTGGCCGGCTGCATCCACGCCCCCGGCGGAAAGGAAGAAGAAATAAACTCATGAATTGTATTCGCTCTATCACCGGAATCGTCACCTTGCTCGCGCTCTCTGTAGCTGCAGGCGCGCAGACTATTCCCGATAATGTAGGCAAATCATCCGCGGGTCTGCCCGCGCAACTCCAGAACGTCGGCTTCGAGCCCCAGCTCAACGCGCAGCTACCCCTCGACTTGAACTTCCGCGACGAGTCTGGCCGCGATGTGCGATTGCGCGAGTATTTTGGCCGCAAGCCGGTGCTGCTCGCACTGGTTTATTACGGCTGTCCCATGCTTTGCAATCAGGTTGAGATGGGCGTTGTGGGCGCGTTGAAGATGCTCTCGTTCAACGCCGGCCGCGACTACGAAGTTATCTTTGTCAGCTTTGATCCACGCGAAACTCCCGACATGGCCGCGAAGAAAAAAGTAGCAGCCTTGTCGCACTACGGCCGCCCCGAAACTGCGTCCGGCTGGCATTTTCTCAGTGGAAAAGAGGCGTCCGTTCACGCGCTGAGCGCCGCTGCAAATTTCCGTTACTCCTTCGACGAACGGCACAACCTCTTCGCCCACGCTAGCGGCATTATGTTGCTCACTCCGGACGGCCGCGTCTCGCGCTATTTCTACGGCGTCGAGTACCCTTCGCGCGATGTGCGTCTCGGCCTGGTCGACGCTTCCGCCGGAAAAATCGGAACGCCCATCGATCATCTGTTGCTCTATTGCTTTCAATACAATCCGGAAACCGCCCGCTACAGCGCCATCGTCTTAAGAATTGTTCGCTTGGGTGGAATCCTGACCATCCTCACCATCGTCGCGGGAATACTGATTTTCCGCCGCAGGGACGTTCGCGCGGCGTCAGCTACTTCGCGTCCACCGCTCCAGGGTGGCTCGGAACAAGGAGCACACTAAGACCGTGCAGTCGGATTTGCCATTGTATCCGGAGCAAGCCTCGAACTTCGCCGCGAATGTCGACGCGCTCATGGTGTACATCACCGCCATTTGCGCTTTTTTCGCCATAGCCATCACTGCGACCGTCATCTATTTCTTCTTTAAGTACCGCCGCAAAGATCCCGGCGAAGTGGGAGTTCCGATTCACGGAGACATGAGGCTGGAAACCGCCTGGATCGTGGTGCCCCTCTTGCTGGCTTTGACCATGTTCGGCTGGGGCGCGGTTGTCTATGTGGACTATCGTCGCGCACCCATGGATACCCTGGACATCTACGTCATCGGAAAACAGTGGATGTGGAAGGTTCAGCAGCCGACTGGCTTGCGCGAAATTAATGAGCTCCACGTTCCGGTCGGCCGCAACGTCAAGCTCATCCTCGCCAGCGAAGACGTTATTCATGACTTTTCCGTCCCCGCCTTTCGGGTCAAGATGGACGTTGTCCCCGGCCACTACAACACCATGTGGTTCCGTCCCACCAGGGCCGGGCGCTACCACTTCTTCTGCCAGCAGTATTGCGGCACAAACCACGCGATCATGGGCGGATGGGTTACCGTCATGGAGCCTATGGAGTACGCCGCTTGGCTTTCCGGCTCGTCCGACGCCACCGCCAATCCCGTTGCTGCCGGCGAGAAACTCTTTGTCGAAAAGGCCTGCACTACTTGTCATCTGCCCAACGGCCGCGGCCGCGCGCCGTCCTTGAACGGCCTTTATGGAGCCAAGGTTCTCTTCGCCGATGGTTCAACGGTTACCGCCGACGACGCGTACATCCGCGAATCCATTCTCAACCCGCAGGCCAAAATCGTGGCCGGGTACCAGCCCTTGATGCCCAGTTTTCAGGGACAACTGACCGAGGAGCAGATTATCGATCTGACCTCGTACATCAAGTCTTTGCAGTCGCAACCGGTTCCCGCCACAGGCTCCGGAGTTGCGCCGGCCACGGGGAACAAATAAGTTATGAGCGCCACACCATCACCCGGCAGCCAAATGCCGCGCGAGCATTATCTGAACGCCACCTACGGCATTCGTTCGTGGCTCCTGACCACCGACCACAAGCGCATCGCCTTGCTCTATCTCGCTTCGGTCACCTTCTTTTTCTTCATTGGCGGTGCATTTGCCACCATGATCCGCATCCACCTGCTAACGCCGAAGGGCTTCCTGGTCACGCCGGAAACCTACAACAAGCTGTTCACTATGCACGGCGTAGCCATGATCTTTTTTTTCCTGATTCCTTCCATTCCCGCCGTCCTCGGCAATTTCCTCCTGCCTATCATGATTGGCGCCAAGGATTTGGCTTTCCCTAAAATCAATCTGCTGAGCTGGTACATTTACCTCATCGGTGGCGGGTTCGTCCTCTACTCCTTCTCCACCGGCGGTCTCGATACCGGCTGGACCTTTTACACGCCGCTCAGCAGCGTCTATTCCAATTCCGCCGTCACTCCCGCGGTCCTCGGCGTCTTCATCAACGGCTTCTCTTCCATTCTCACCGGCTTGAACTTTATCGTCACCGTGCACACCATGCGCGCGCCGGGCATGACCTGGTTCCGCTTGCCCCTCTTCGTCTGGGCGCAATACGCCACCAGCATCATCTTCATCCTCGGCACTCCCGTGATCGCCATCACGCTGCTGCTCGCCGGCATGGAGCGCATGTTCCACCTTGGCTTCTTCAATCCCCAGCTCGGCGGCGACCCCATCCTCTTCCAGCACTTGTTCTGGTTTTATTCCCATCCCGCCGTGTACATCATGATTTTGCCGGCCATGGGCGTCATCAGCGAAATCATCCCCACCTTCGCGCGCAAGCCTATCTTCGGCTACTCCTTCATCGCTGGCTCCAGTATTGCCATCGCTGTCATCGGCTTCTTTGTTTGGGCCCACCACATGTTCGTGACCGGGGAATCCACCTACGCGGCGCTTACTTTTTCCCTGCTCAGCTACCTCGTTGCCATTCCCTCCGCGGTCAAGGTCTTCAACTGGACCTCCACGCTCTACAAAGGCTCCATCTCCTGGGACACTCCGATGCTCTATGCCCTGGGGTTTTTGGGTTTATTCTTGATTGGCGGACTCACCGGCCTTTTCCTCGCCTGCCTCGGTCTCGACATTCATCTCCACGACACTTATTTCGTCATCGCCCATTTTCACTACATTATGGTTGGCGGCGCCGTCATGGGTTACATGGGCGGTTTGCACTTCTGGTGGCCTAAAATTACCGGCAAGCTCTATCCGGAATTCCTCGCGCGCGTCGCCGCCGTGACGTTATTCCTGGGCTTCAATCTCACGTTCTTTCCGCAATTCATTCTTGGCTACCTTGGCATGCCGCGCCGCTATTCCAGCTATCCCCCTGAATTCCAAGTGCTCAACGTGATGTCCACCGCCGGAGCCTCCATCCTTGCGCTTGGCTACCTGCTTCCCATGATTTATCTCGTCTGGTCCATGCGTTACGGCGCAGTAGCCGGACCCAACCCGTGGCCCGCCACAGGCCTCGAATGGCAAACGGCCTCGCCGCCGCTCACCGAAAATTTCGATGTCACGCCCGAAGTCACCTGGGAGCCGTACGACTACGATAATCGGCCGGATCTTGGCCTCGCAATAAAAGGTGCGCCGTCACTCGCGCACGGAGACGACTAAACTCTAGAGGAGCCCCGCGTGCATCGCACCGGAGAACTGTTCGGACAATACAGAACGTTGGAGCAGCAGCGGGAGACCGCCTCGCTGGGCATGTGGATCTTCCTGTCCACCGAAGTGCTTTTCTTCGGCGGGGTGTTCATGACCTACACGATCAATCGCTCCACCTATCCCGATATCTTTAGCGAGGCCAGCAAGACGATCAAGCTTTGGCTTGGCGCGCTGAATACCGTTGTGCTCATCGGCAGCAGCTTGACCATGGCTCTCTCGGTCTGGGCTTCCCAGGTCGGCAAGAAAAAGCTCTTAACGCTTTTCCTCATCCTCACGCTCATCCTCGGCTGCGTCTTCCTCGGCATCAAAGCCTACGAGTACCACGATAAATACGTCGAGCATCACATCCCCGGCTGGAATTTCAATTTCGAGCCCGGCGCCGACGCTGCCACCAACGCCCACGCCCAGCTTTTCTTCTCGCTCTATTTCGGTATGACCGGCTTGCACGCCTTACACATGATCGTCGGCGCCGGCTTGCTCATATGGCTCATCAAGGAATCGGTGCGCGGCCGCTTCACGCCGGAGTACAACACGCCCGTCGAAAACATCGGCCTCTACTGGCACTTTGTCGATATCGTTTGGATTTTCCTGTTCCCGTTGCTCTATTTGATCGATCGCCACTGACGGCGTTAAGAAGAAAGGCAAGCGCGTGTCGGAACATCAAATCGTTTCACCCAAAGTCTATTTCACCATATTCGCCATTCTCATGATCTGCACCGTTCTGACCGTGGCCGCCGCCGAGGTCGACCTCAACAAATATTTCCACGGCTTGAATATCATCGTCGCCCTCACCATCGCCGTCTTCAAAGCCTCGCTCGTTGTTCTCTACTTCATGCATGCAAAATACAGCCCCAAGCGCACCCAGCTCGTTATCATCGCTTCGGTCTTCTGGCTCGCCATTATGCTCTTCATGACCATGAGCGATTACGCCACCCGTTCCTGGATCTAGTCGCCACCCCCCGGCGCCATGTGCTCAGGCAGCGCCCTTCTTGCCGGCCCGCAGATCACTCTTTGGGGGTCGCACGCGGCTAAACACACTTCTGCCCTATTCTTCTTGTTTGGGTTGTTTTGGGAGGCTTGACGCCCGTGCAGAATCTTCGTGGACCAATCGGCGAAAGTGAAAAAGGGGGACGAGCGAACCGGCCCAGCCCTCAATCCCCTAAAGGGATCCTCGGCTCGCGTCCCCCACAGCCTCGAAGGTGCAAACCGAGCGCCATCCCTAAAGCCTTATATATCATCATATTGCTGGCTAAATCCGCGTAAAAACGTGCCACCCCCGGCCAAAATTTACCCGTAACCCAAACCCCCCTACAGGATTCGCTGTAAGGCCTCGTAAGCCTTAACTCCTTTTACCCGCCGCCGTGTTGACCCCAGCAACTCGCCCCTGCTATCGTGAAAGGTTATTCTGGCCTCAGTCTACCCACTGGGCGCCGGGGGCTCCTGTGGAGGGAGCGTTTGGGGATCATGGGCCTGACGAAACTCGTTGTCCGCGGCGCGCGCCAGCACAATCTTAAGAACATCAGCGTCGAAATCCCCCGCAACAGCCTCACCGTTATCACCGGCCTTTCCGGTTCCGGCAAGTCCTCCCTCGCATTTGACACCATTTACGCCGAGGGCCAGCGCCGCTACGTGGAATCCCTTTCCGCCTACGCGCGTCAATTCCTCGACCAGATGGAACGTCCCGAAGTCGACGTCATCGAAGGCCTCTCCCCGTCCATTGCCATCGAGCAGAAAACCACCACGCGCTCTCCGCGGTCCACCGTCGGCACCATCACAGAAATTTACGACTATCTCCGCGTCATCTACAGCTCCATCGGTGTCCCTCATTGCCCCAATTGCGGCAAGCCCATCACCCGCCAGTCCAGCGACCAGATCGTGCAAGCCATTCTCAATGGCGATCTTTGCAAGGTCGACGACCGCATCATGATCCTTGCTCCTATCGTGCGCGGCCGCAAAGGCGCCTATCGCAAGGAGCTCGAAAAGCTCGCGCAAGATGGCTACGTCCGCGTGCGCATCGATGGCGAGCTGTACCCGCTAGACGCGCCGCCCGTTCTCGACAAGCGCAAGAACCACACCATCGAAGTGGTCATCGACCGTCTGCTCGTCAAGCCGGGCATCGCTTCGCGCCTCGAGCAATCCATCGCCACCGCCCTCAAGCTCGCCGCGGGCCTCGTTACCGTCTCCGTGGTCGGCGGCAAGGATCACGTCTTCTCCGAAAAACTCGCCTGCCCCGATTGCGGCATTTCCGTCCCGCAACTCGAGCCGCGCTCTTTCAGCTTCAACTCTCCCTATGGGGCGTGCCCGGCCTGCAACGGTCTCGGCTCCAAATACGATTTCGATCCCGCGCGCGTCATCGTCGATTGGACCCGCCCGCTCTTCGACGGCGGCCTCGGCCCCGGCTCTGGCTCCGCGCTGCTCAAACGCACTATTGAGCTTGGCGCTTACGCCCACGGCTTTGACCTGCAGATCCCCTTCGAAAAACAGCCCGCGCGTGTGCAGAACCTCATCCTGTATGGTTGGCCGCCTTCCAACGGCCGCCCCGCATCAGCGACCGTTATGGACAACACCGGCAAAAAAATCCGCGCGGAAAAGGGATTCCGCTTTCACGGCGTCCTCAAATTCCTCGAGCGCAATTTCGAGGAATCCAACTCTGATTCCTATCGCGAGTGGATGACCCAATACATGTCCGCCACGCTCTGCAGCGTCTGCCACGGCAGGCGCCTGCGTCCCGAGTCGCTGGCCGTGAAGCTGGCCGGCTGGTCCATCGCCGATTTCACCTCGCTCTCGCTTACCGCCGCTCGCCCTGCCGTCGACAAAATTCTTTCGCAGCTAACGCCGCGCCAGCGCGAAGTCGCCGGCCGCCCTCTCGAAGAAGTCGCCGAGCGCCTCGATTTTCTTCTAGCCGTCGGCCTCGGCTATCTCAGCCTCAGCCGCTCCGCAGCCACGCTTTCCGGAGGCGAAGCCCAACGCATCCGCCTCGCCACGCAAATCGGCTCGCGCCTCCGCGGAGTACTCTACGTTCTCGACGAACCTTCCATCGGCCTGCACGCCCGCGACAACGATCGCTTGCTCGGCTCCCTGGAGCAATTGCGAAACCTCGGCAACACCGTGCTCGTCGTCGAGCATGATGAAGACACTATTCGCCGCGCCGATTTCGTTGTCGACCTCGGCCCCGGCGCAGGGGATGCCGGAGGCTACCTCGTCGCGCATGGCAAGCCCGAGCAAATCGCTGCCAGCGCCGAATCGCTCACCGGCCGCTATCTCAGTGGCGCCGCCCAAATCCCTGTCCCCGAAAAACGACGCAGCCCCAATGGCAAGGCCATCCAGATTCTCGGCGCGCGCGCCAACAATCTGAAAGATGTGGATGTGACTCTCCCCCTCGGACTGCTCACCGTGGTCACCGGTGTTTCCGGCTCCGGCAAATCCACGCTCGTCAACGACATTCTCTATCGCGCGCTAGCCCAGAAACTCTATCGCTCGCAAGAGCCTCCCGGCGCGCATCGCGAAATCGTCGGCGGCGACCAGATCGACAAAGTCATCGAAATCGACCAAGCCCCCATCGGCCGCACCCCGCGTTCCAATCCCGCCACCTATACCGGAGTCTTCGCGCCCATTCGCGAGCTGTTCGCCATGCTCCCGGAATCGCGCGAACGCGGCTACCGTCCCGGCCGCTTCAGCTTCAACGTCAAAGGCGGCCGCTGCGAAGCCTGCCAGGGCGACGGCCTGCGCCGCATCGAAATGAATTTTCTTCCCGATGTGTACGTCACCTGCGAAGTCTGCCGCGGCCGCCGCTACAATTCCGAAACGCTCGCCGTGCGCTTCAAGGGCCATTCCATTTCCGACGTCCTGAATCTTCCTTCCTCCGAAGCCCTGAAGCTGCTCGATAAGATTCCGCAGATTCAGCAGAAACTTGCCACCCTCGTCGAAGTCGGCCTCGGTTACGTGCAGCTCGGCCAGTCCGCCACCACGCTCTCCGGCGGCGAAGCCCAGCGCATCAAGCTCGCTCGCGAGCTTTCCAAGCGCCAGACCGGCCGCACGCTCTACATCCTCGACGAGCCCACCACCGGCCTGCACTTCGACGACGTGCGCAAACTCCTCGACGTTCTCCAGCGCCTAGTCTCCCTGGGCAACACGGTGCTAATCATCGAGCACCACCTCGACGTCATCAAGCAAGCCGACTGGGTTATCGACCTCGGCCCCGAAGGCGGCGAAGGCGGCGGCCGCATCGTAGCCCAGGGGCCGCCGGAAGCCGTAGCCCGCACCAAAAAGTCCTACACCGGCCAAGCCCTCTCCCGCGTCCTAGGCCTAAGTCCCAATGGCAACACTGCCAGCGCAAAGTAAACTACTTCAGGATCGGCAAATCGTCATGTGCGCGCAAATGTAGCGGCCGCCGACCGTGGCGGGCGCTTTGACCTTGCGCGAGCTCTCACGCCTTGCGAGCAAAGGCTATGACTGTCATTCCGAGGGCGGTGTTTGCCCGAGGAATCCGGACGAAAGCCATCGCTAACAGAAAACGGCCCGTGCCCGGCTAGACACTAGCCATCCACGGCCCTAGACGAAGATGGAACAATAGTTATCAACTGAGGTATTCGGTCTTTATTACGCCCGATTTCGCCCTCGTTTCCGGGCTGGTTTCTGTTTAACCGGAGGCTAAATATGTTCCTTTCGCTTGATGAAGTCGAGACAGACGAAGATTCGATGCGTCATTACGAGCAAATCAAAAGCAAGCTGGGCTCAATAGCAGCAAAACCAGAAATCGCTAAGCTGATGGCTGAATTCGGTATGGCGAAAGACCCATTCCCCGAGACGGATAGCATGGCGGAAGATCCAATCAAGATGCCAAATACCCTGTACGAACACTTCGGGTTCCTGCTGAGGTCTGGGGTAGCGCCTGAAAAGATTACCTTGAGGGTGCTGTCAAGACCCAAATGGTTTAGACGGTCACTCGAACTTCGTAGAGATGACGCTTCACAGAAGGTAATTTTCTGGACTCTAACGGATCAAGGAAGGCTGCTAAAAGAATATGTAGCTCCAACCTTGCACGGCAAAGCAACGTATTTGATACTCAACGCAATTGTGGACCTCTTCAAAGAATCAGCTCTAAGCAACAAAATTTGGAGTGGCATCACGGCTTTGTTGCTTGTCCTTCTATGGGCAAATCGATCTCAAAAGTTGTGGCATGGCGAGCACCTTCTTCTCAACGCCCTGCTGGTCATTATCGGGTTCTTCGGCGCAAGCGGATTCGCTTACAACCTTTATCCAGAGCGCATGTTTGACGAAAAAGCTCAGACAACAATCGCAAGCGCATTTCTATTCTTTTTTGCGCTCTGGTTGCTCACCGCTTCAGGGTATGGAATTTTTGCAGCGGTTCGAATGGTGGCCCACCACTAGAATCTCCGAGGTTGGTGGGACAATTGACGGCAGAACTTTCACGACCGTCGTACTCGCAGCCAGCTGCCGGTCACTGGCCCAGCTGGGCTCGGGGCCCGCGACAGCAGGATGCCATCACCGGGGCAACTTCAGGAGAATACAGAGGATGCCATGGTAAGAGCGATGTCAACGCTGAAGCTACGTCCAGTGTCCCCCTTCGAAAGCATGCCCGATGTCCTGTTCGCATTGTCCGTCGCCGTGGCCTTGGGCATCGGGACGTTCGTCCTTGGTGGCATTCTCCGGTGGGTGATGGCTCTCGTTCTCCTGCTCGCATTGCTCTTCATCTGCATTCGCCTGAAGTTCCGACTGTTTCCAAAATACGCGCGTCTGAATTATCCGCTGGGAGTCCGCTACTATGCCTTGCTCGGCTTGCGCGCCGGGCAATTGGAACGGGCCGGCAAACCGACGGTCATCGATGAAGAGTTCGTGTGTCGCTTCCTCACCAACGCTGTATACCTGGACCTTGATTTGGCAACCGCTTCCGAACTACTCCACGAGGCCCAAGCCAAGGCTCTAGGCTTCGTCGACCGAGACGCACTGCTACAGGAATTCGTGCGACGACACCCCGGCTTGGATGTCGCCAGGTTTGGGTCTGAACTTGAGCAGCGGGTTCGATCCGCCGCGGAGGCGTCGCCGATACAAGGCTACATCTCTGAGTGGCTAATGGCGGATGTAATCGAGCGTCGTTACGGCAAAGTTGAAAGAGTGCGATATTTGGCTGACGTACTCACGGGAAAGGCTCGCTCCTAACGGTTTCTTAGCCCGGCGGCACCAAACGGAGGCGCGCCGCTGATCTCATTCGTTGGGCGGCCAAGGAGGTCACGTGAAGACAGTGCCGTGGACGAAGGCAGAAGTACATGAGGCTCTAGCTGCCCTGTACTTGCGCCTCAACGGTTATTTTACGACGGGATTGATCCAACATTCTCCTGAATGGGGACTGAATCGGGCCGAGGTGGATTGTCTCGCGATCCGTCATCGCGATCATTCCCAGCCTGAACGCGGCGTGGAGAGCTCAGAGTTCCTGGCCATTCGGAAAGGCGAAGTGGACCTCATTATCTGTGAGACGAAAAGCAATCCCCAGAATATTACCTTTAACGAGCCGCTGCGCACGGACTCGGAAGTCATCCGTGCTCTGCTTCGCTGGGCTGGAGTATTTAGGGAGGAGAAGATCGAATCGGTTGCGAACCGCCTGCAGCCCCTTTTTAAGCCCGGCGCAGCGCTTGAGGCGGTTCGCAATGGTGTGGTGGAGAGCGGATGCCGAGTCCGGCCGCTCCTGTGCTGTCCGCCTGGCTCCGAGGGCGACTGCGCAAATCTCTGGTGTCTCGTCCGTCCGGAATTGTTTAACTTCATCAACCAGTGCTTCAATCCACCACTGAAGCGAGAGAATTCCTCGACTCGGTACAACTTCAAGCTGTGGGGCTACGCCTTGGCTCCGCTGGTCACATACTTCAAGGAGGACGCGAAAAGCGGGCGCACCCCTGACCTTGCGGGCCTGTATGTGCATCTTGGGGTCGCCTAAGCACCCACGTCCCACAACCGCAAACTTCGCGGCACAGTGATGCCGGACATTGGGCGTAGCATAGCCGAGATGATTCCGGGCGGGGACTCGGATAATCGGAAACTGACTGGCTTCTCCGATCCCTTTCAGCTTGCACCCCTCGGTCCTTCGCCTTACAGTGAATCCCGGTAAATGAGCATCTACTCCACCCGCCCCATCACCCTCACCAACCTCCACACCTACCCACTCGCCTCCCGCAAGAGCAAAGTCAGCGTGCGAGATTTCGCCAAACCGCCCGCTGCCAATCTCTCAATCTCCAAATTCCTCGCCTCCCTCCCAAACTTCCTTGCCGCCGCCGACCTCCGCAATCTCCTCGCCGCCATCCACCAAGCTCGCAAGCAGCGCAAAGCCATCCTCTGGGGCATCGGCGGCCACGTAATCAAAGTCGGCCTCGGCCCCGTCCTCATCGACCTCATGCGCCGCGGCTTCATCACCTCCCTCGCCATGAACGGCGCCGCGCTCGTCCACGATTTCGAAATCGCCCTCGCCGGCAACACTTCCGAAGACGTCGAAACCGGCCTCGGCGCCGGCGCCTTCGGCATGGCCGCGGAAACCGGCGAGTATCTCAACCAAATCGCAAAAATCGCCATGCGCGCTCGCCTCGGCTACGGCGAGGCCGCCGGCCAATTCCTCCATAACGCAGTCATCGAAGTGCCGTACGCCAAGTCCAGCGTCCTAACAGCCGCGTACGAACTACGAATTCCCGTCACCGTGCATCTCGCCATCGGCACCGATATTCCCCACATGCACCGCACCGCCGACGGCGCCGCGCTCGGCTCTGCCACGCATCTCGACTTCCGCCTTTTTTGTTCTCTAGTGCAACAAATGCATCCCGGCGGCATCTATTTAAATTGGGGCTCCGCCGTTCTTCTGCCCGAGGTTTTCTTGAAAGCTGTCTCTGTCGTGCGCAACCTCGGCGTTCCGCTTCGACCCATCACCACCGCCAACTTCGACTTTATTCAGCACTATCGTCCGTTGCAGAATGTAGTGAGGCGCCCCACAGCTTCCGACCGTAGCCGCAAAGGAGAGGAGTCGCGCGGCTACGCCATCACCGGCCATCACGAACTGCTCCTGCCTCTCGTAGCCGCTGCCTTAGTGACCGGTTGGCCGCGCTTTTCGCCGGGCAAGAAACGTAAAGAAAAAACTCGATGACCGTTTTCGACGACAAACCTCCCTCTCTCCCTGAACAGGATCCTCCCGAACAGGAATCCTTGCTTCCTGCCGCGGCCGAACCTCTTTCTGTGGAAGATCCCAACTCCCCGCTCGCTGGTGACCCCATCAACTACGCTGCTGGCGCTCCCTCTCCCTACACCCCGCGTCCAGCCTTACCGGAAGATCTACGCATTTCTTGGTCTTGGACGCATTTCTTCGTCTTTGTTTTCTTCGCTGTTTCGAGTTTCTTTCTCGTGCAGATGGTTCTGATTCTGTACTTCGCCCCGCATCGCACTATGTCCCCCAAGGAACTCGAGCGCTATCTCCTAAGCAAGCCGCAGTTTCTCTTCGGCACCAACATCCTGTGGTACGCCATGATCTTTCTGTTTCTCTACGTAACCCTCGGCGTTCTGCCCGGTAAGCCCTTCTGGCGCACTCTCGGCTGGAAAAAACTGCAATCCAACCTCTCCGCCGGCAAAGCGAATCCGTGGGCTTACTTTCTCGCTGGCTGCGGCCTCGCCATTTTTGTTTTCCTCGCCAGCTCGCAGGTCCACACCAACGACAAGATGCCCATTCAAGAGGTCCTCAAAAATCGCAGCAGCGCCATGCTGCTCATGGCCATGGCGGTCCTCGTCGCTCCGCTCGTCGAGGAAACCGTCTTCCGCGGCTATCTGTATCCGCTCTTCGCGAAATCCTTCGGCATCGTTCCCGGCATTTTGCTTACGGGAGTTCTTTTCGGTCTAATGCATGGTTCACAACTCGGCTGGACCTGGGGCATTGTCGGCCTGCTAATCCTGGTGGGTATCATCTTTACGTTCGCCCGCGCCCACACTGGCACGGTCCTCGCCAGCTTCCTCCTTCACCTCGGCTACAACTCCATGATCGCCATCGCCACCATCATCGGTACTCACGGCTTCACAAAAATCCCGACTCCTTGAATTCGTTTTCCGCAGTGCCTCCGCTACAATGGGGGTCGGAGCTTCAGTTCATCCTGACGAAGGAAGGGCTCCGACATAAAGCTGGTCGAATCAATTGCGCTTTAGCGCCTGAGGAAAAGGCTTACGCCTTTAATGCACGTAGCCCAACCAATCCAATGGACCGATCGCGGTGTGGTCATGCTCGATCAGCGCCGCCTTCCCGGCGAGGAAATCAGCCACACCTACACCGACTACCGCGAAGTCGCCCGCGCTATCCGTGAAATGGTCATCCGCGGCGCTCCCGCCATCGGCGTCGCTGCCGCCATGGGCTTGGCTCTAGGCGTTCTGCATTCCTCGGCAAAATCCGTCGAGGAATTGCGCGCGGAATTCGCGCAAATCTGCGACGTCATGGCAAAAACCCGCCCCACCGCCGTCGATCTTTTCTGGGCAATCGAGCGCATGAAAGCGTGTTTCGCCGAGCTCGCCGCGCAATCTCCCGACCTAAACAAAATCAGGCAGGCCATGGTCGCCGAAGCCCAGCAAATCCATCTTGAGAAGAAAGCCACAGACGAGGCCATCGGCCGTTACGGCGCCGAATTCATGCCCCGCGAAGGCCAGGTGATGACGCAGTGCAATGCCGGCGCCCTCGCCACTGGCGGCATCGGCACGGCCCTCGGCGTAATTCGCGTGGCTTTCGAACAGGGAAAAAAAATCCACGTTTTGGTTCCAGAAACGCGCCCCTATCTCCAAGGTGCACGCCTCACTGCCTGGGAGCTTCATCGCGGCGGCATTCCGCTCACGCTCATCACCGACAACATGGTGGGTCACTTCCTGAAGACCGGAAAAGTGGGCGCCATCGTGACCGGGGCCGATCGGATCGCGGCCAACGGCGATACCGCCAACAAAATCGGCACTTACCAGATGGCGGTTCTCGCGAAAGAAAACAGCGTGCCGTTCTACATCGCGGCGCCAATTTCCACTTTCGATCTTTCCATTCCCGATGGCGACCACATTCCCATCGAAGAACGCAGCGCCGCCGAAGTCACCCACCTGCAAGGCGTTCGAATCGCCCCCGACGTCCCCGCCGCACATCCAGCCTTCGACGTCACGCCCGCGCGCTACATCGCCGCCATCTTCACCGAACGAGGCGTCGCCCGCGCCCCATTCACGCAATCCCTGCGCTCCCTGGCCTGCGAAAAAGCGAGTTCTTCAGTACGCTGAAAGAGTTAACTGCAAGCGTTGTAGGGCGCGGTAGCGCGTCCCCGTTCGAACCGGCCAGAAATTTCAGTCTTAGCGGGCCGCGCTGCGGCGCGTGAGCAGGTAGGCGAACAGCACGAAAATTGCGAAGTAGTACGCGGCGTTTCCGACGATTCCTACGCGCAGAAACCATCCAAACGTTGCGCCAAGCGAACCGTGCGCTCCCGGCGCGATCAGTTCCGCCAGTTTCAGTCCCGGCGAAAGGAGCATCAGCACCGGCCCTGGAATCGCCGGCTCGTTTTGCGCGGCCAGCGCCAAGCCAATGAATCCAAGCGGCAGCGACGCTACGGCCGGCAAGACGAAGCGAAAAAGGACGCGCGTGCTCACAAAGACGTATTTTAGCAGTCTGCACGGACCCAGCTCCCGGCTTCGAACCTTCTTGATGCCCGATTCCACAACGCCGCTGCTCGGCTCCGCTTCACGCCGCGCTTCCCCGCGCTCGGAAAATGTGTTAAGAGCGTTCCTCATTGAAGCAACGTCTATGAACAAGAGAGGGGACGAATGATTAGCAGGCGAGCATTTATTGCAGCAACGGGTGCGGCGGTAACCGTTTCCAGCGTCGGCGCCGCGCTCCCGGAATCCGCGGCGGCGACCGGTGCGTCGGCGCTTTCGAAATCGGCAGCGGGCGCGGCGGACAAATCGGCGCGTCTCTTTCTTCCCGACGATGATCTAAAGCCCGCTACGTACGATCGCTTGCCGCTCGAATGGCACAAGCAGCGCGCCAAATTGCTGCAAGAAAAACTCGCGCAGGATGGCCGCGACGGAATTCTGCTCATGGATCGCTGGAATATTATTTATTTCACGGGCCTCTGGCACACCACTACGGAACGCCTCGTGCAGGTCTTTCTTCCCACCAAGGGCGATCCGGTTTGGTTTTACGGCGCGCTCGACCGCGACCTCGTCAAAACATGGTGGAACACGGACAGTGAGATGTATTTTGATTTTCCCCACGCGGAAGGCGCTTTTCCGCACGAAGGCAAAGTGCAAATGGGCGCGAAAGTCGACCTCGCCGAATGGGTTTTCAAAGCGCTCAAGAAGCGCGGGTACGCAGAGAAAAATCTTGTTGCTGACACTGAGCTCACGCCTTCCATCCAGCGCAAGGTCGTCGCTGTGCTCGGCCGCGAAATGGGCTCCGCCGAAGACGCCTGCATGAACATGCGTGTGCACAAAACGCCGGAAGAGCAAGCGCTGACGCGCCGCGCTTACAACTATTTCAATCAGATGCACGCTTTTGCGCGCGACATGCTGCTCCAGCACGGCACGGACCTCACCGATTACGACATCGGCAGCGCTGCCACGAAATATGGCACTGACCTAATCATGGCCGATATTAAGCGGGACGGCGCGCCGCACACTGCCGTCGGAATCGAAATCGAAGTCGGTTGCCGCGTCGGCCGTTCCACCGCGTATCCGCATCCCAATCAATTTCTGCACAACAAAATCACGCGCGGGCAGGCGCTGCAAATTGAAGGCGGGGTGCACATCGCCGGCTGCGGCGGCGAATTGTACCGGCCATTTTTTATTCACCCGCTCACGGATCAGATGAAAAAACTCTGGACCGTGAGCCGCGATTGCTGCCTCATGCAAAAAGAAGAGTCCATCGCGGGCGTCACCTGCTCCACCGTGGCATACAAAATTCACAAATACCAGGTGAAGAATGGCGTCGCTCCCTACATTTATCACCGCCCCGCGCACGGCGAAGGCTGGGAAGGACACCAGAAGCCGTATCTATCACTCGGCGACTACACCATGCTCGAACCGGGCATGGCCTTTTCCGTTGAGCCCGGCTTGTATGATCCCGAGCACGGTATCGGCTCGAACTTCTCCGACAATTTCGTCGTGCAAGCCGAAGGCCCCGCGCGCCAAATGTCTCGCCTTCCATGGAGCGAGGAGTGGTGCCTCGTCAAAATTTGAGTCGCCCAAATCCGCCATTCGGCTGGCCTGGTACTCTGTGAGAAACTATTCGGGTTTCTCTTGAGGAGCGGGCGATGAAATCCTGGCGTGCGATTTCCGTTTCTGCAGCGATACTTGCGTGCATCTGCTCCGCCGTTCTGCTGTGGCCGCGTGTGGCGAGAAGGCTGCAGGCTGCTTCTTCCACTCTTGCGGCTCCGCAATCGCAGCAGACGCCGAGCATTGATGAATACAATCCGAAGTCCACGCTGGTCGTCAAAGAGCACAAGATCGAGCGCGCGAAATTTCCGTTCATCGACATTCACAGCCATCACTGGAATCCCACTCCCGAGCACGTCGACCAGCTCGTGAAAGAGATGGATACCATCAATCTCCGCGTGTTGGTGAACCTCAGCGGCGGCACCGGAGAAGAACTGAGGAAAACGGTCGCGACCATGAAGGGCCGCTATCCCGACCGCTTCGTCGTATTTGCGAATCCGCGCTACGACGATATCAACACGCCCGGATACGGCCAGCGCGCGGCGGAGCGTCTTGCAGCCGATGTGCGCAATGGAGCGCAGGGCCTGAAAATCTTCAAGAATTTCGGCATGGATTTGAAATACGCGAATGGCGACCGTGTGCATGCCGACGATCCGATTTTCGATCCGCTATTTGAAAAATGCGCGGAGCTGAAAATCCCGGTGCTTATCCACATTGCGGAGCCTTCGGCGTTTTTCGATCCCTGGGACAAAAACAACGAGCGCTGGGAGGAGCTGAAGGAATTTCCGCAGCGCGCGCGGCCTCCCTCAAAGTATCCACCGTTTGAGACGCTGATGGCGGAGCGCAACCATTTGTTTGCGAAGCATCCGAAGGTCAATTTCATCGCGGCGCATCTGGCCTTTCACGGGAACGATCTCGAGCGGCTCGGAAAATTGTTCGACACGCTCCCGAACATGTACGTGGATATCGCCGCGGTGCTTGCGGAGCTGGGCCGGCAGCCGTATTCGGCGCACGATTTCCTGGTGAAGTACCAAGACCGCGTGCTGATGGGCAAAGACATTTACGAGGTGAACGAATACAAATGGTATTTTCGCGCGCTGGAAACGCGCGACGAATATTTCGAGTATTACCGGAGGCGCCACGCGTTCTGGCGCATCTACGGATTTCAGGTCCCGGACGAAGCCCTGAAAAAGATCTACTACAAGAACGCGCTGAAGCTGGTGCCAGGCATAGACGCCAAAGCATTCCCAAATTGAAACTAGTCATGAGTTGTACCCCACACCCCCGTGGTGACGGGAAGTATGCGCAATCGACTGAGGCCGCAGGGGATAGAGGCGCTACGTGGCGCATATGACGGCGGAAGCGAGGCTCGACGCGGAAGTGTTTGGGTACCCCCCACCCGGGTGTTTTGCAAAAAGAGGCTGCAAGCTGTTGAAAACAAACGACAGAGATTGGAAAAAGAGAACCAAGAGGCTGCAAGAGTGTGGGAGCAAAGGAGTTAGCTTGGTTGGGAGGGCGCGGAAGGGTTATCTGTCGAGATAACATGACGGACGTTATCATACCAGTATATCGCTTGTCAAGAATTTTTTTGGGCGGGTAGGTTATAACGCCTTATCCGCTAACCGGCGCTCAGGCCGCGCGCGACCGGCCAACGCTCCCTGGTCCGAAAAAATTGCGCGTCTCCCCAAGGGTGCTTACACATCAGTTAATTAGCGTCGCCTTGACTTTCGCCTTTACTTCGCCTTATACTCAGCACGTTGGGGACGGCCCTAATTTGTCAAATTAGAGAGCACTGAAATTGAATTCCTTTAAGTCATACGAGTTCCGTTGCCCGATCCACGGTTTCATTGTCCTTAACGACTGGGAGCGAGCAATAATCTCCGAGCCGTCATTTCAAAGACTCCGGCGGATTCGCCAATTAGCCTGGACAGACGAGGTATACCCAGGTGCAATGCACACTCGATTCGAACATTCACTCGGTGTAATGCACACCGCAACGCTCATGTACGACGCGATTCGGGAGCGTTCTCGAGAGATTCTGGAATCGGACCTCGCATACAACCAGGACGGACTTGGTCGTGATAGGCAGCTCGTCCGTCTGGCAGCCTTGCTACATGATGTCGGGCATGGGCCTTTCTCCCATGCGGCAGAAGAACTCCTGCCGCAGATCAACGGTGGGGACGGGAAATATAAACACGAACAGTATTCAGCTGCGATTGTCCGTTCACAACTAAAGGACGTTATTGAAAACCATCCATCAAATGCCAACTACGGGTTCAAAGCGGACGATATCGCCTCGCTCCTGGAAGGTAGCTCTAGGGCAAAGCAGGCACTTTTTTGGCGCGACCTCATAGACGGCCAAATGGACGCAGATCGAATGGATTATTTGCTTCGAGACTCCTACCACATTGGCGTGCAGTACGGTCGGTTTGATCTTGACAGAGTCATACAAACAATCGTGGCGATTCGTTTTGAGGACGACGGTTCAATACGCGTGGGCATCACCGACGGAGGCTTTCACGCTGCGGAGGCCTTAGTCCTCGCTCGTTATTTTATGTTCACACAAGTATATTTTCACAAGACTAGAGTCGCGTATGATGTTCATTTACGAGGAGCACTCAAGGAAATATTACCAGCTGGGGTCTTTCCGAAGCCGACGCCAGCGGAATTGTCTGAATATCTTCGCTGGGACGATTGGCGTGTGTTGGGCCTGCTATCGGACGGAAAAGGTGGAGAGCACGGGCAAAGATTGAGAACGCGGAATCACTTTCGAAATATCTACAGCAGTCCCGAGGTCTCCAAATTGGCTGACCTAGATGAGTTGAAAGTGGTGAAAGAACAACTTGGGGGTCTCGTCGCAGCAGAAGAGCCAGCCTCTAAATCATGGTATAAAACAGGAACTCCTGATATCCGAGTCGTTAGTCAGACCAAGGGTCCTTCTCCTCTATCCAAATACTCAAGCGTACTTGCAAATTTGAAGGCCAATAATCAAGTTTTGCTTTACGTTTACCCCGAACAAGTAGAGCAGGCACGAAAGAAGGTTAGTGAGGTTGTAAAAAAATGAGCACTGATATTGAACGCATCGGAGTGTTGGGCTACTTGGTCCAACGTGCACCCTCAGGGTGGGTTGGACGAACTACTCTCATGAAGCACTGTTATTTCTTGCAGGAGCTGAGGGAAGCACACCTTGGATATAGTTTTTCTCTTTACTCTTATGGCCCGTTTGATTCGGCAGTTCTGAGCGACCTCGGCGAGGGCGAGGCTCTTGGTGTTTTAAGAGAAGAGGTGATCTCCTATCCCTCGGGGTACGGATATCAAATCTCGTGCCTTTTGGACCCGGAACAAATCGCCGAAGTCGGCGGAGAGCTATTGGAAAGGTATCAGCGTGATATCGATTGGGTTGTTCAAGAATTTCAGAATTACTCTGCGGCAGATCTCGAATTACTTAGCACTCTTGTCTATGCCGATCGCGAAGCTCTCGCGGCGGGAGAAGAGATTTCGATGGCAGAATTATCGCGTCGCGTGAAGGAAGTGAAGCCGCGCTTTACGAACGATTATATTTTGCGCCAAGCAGAATCTCTCGACAGGAGAAATCTTCTTTCAGCAGTTGTTTAAAGAGAATCGGCTAGCGGGGTTGGCACTACTCCGATCCTCCGCCGACGAGCGTTACCGATTAGACGCATACAAGACTCTCCCCCATGTCCTACCTGCCAGATAAACTCTAGATATATATAGTGCATAATAGCCAGAGTGGTGACAGCAAGGACCCCTGGTCATGAGCAGCCAATCGTCAATCGAATGGACAGACGCAACCTGGAATCCAGTTCGGGGCTGTACAAAAATCAGCCCTGGCTGCAAGTATTGTTATGCGGAGGTTTTTGCGGAGAGGTTCCGTGGTGTTGTCGGGCATTCATATGAGCGGGGCTTCGACTTACGGTTGGTTCCTGAGAAGCTAGCCGAGCCGCTGCGTTGGGGTAAGTCGCGCATGATCTTTGTGAATTCAATGAGCGATCTTTTCCACGAAAGAGTACCGGACGATTACATCGTCAAGGTCGCAGAAGTAATGTCCCTGGCAAATTGGCATGTTTTTCAGGTGCTGACAAAGCGGGCGGAGCGGATGAAGAAGCTGCTGCAGACGTCGTTGAGGCGATACGGTCGAGAGAAGCATATCTGGTGGGGTGTAAGCGTTGAGAACATAAAGCATGGCCTGCCGCGGATCGATCATCTCCGGTCGGCACCCGCCGCAGTTCGGTTTTTATCAGTAGAGCCCCTTCTGGAGGATGTAGGCAGGATCAATTTGAACGGGATTTCTTGGGTGATCGTTGGCGGCGAGAGCGGTCCTAAAGCGCGGCCAATCAATGCCGATTGGGTCTTATCTATCCGCGATCAGTGTAAGGCCGCTAATGTTCCATTCTTTTTTAAACAGTGGGGCGGTAGACATAAAAAAAAGGCCGGTCGCCTGCTTGAAGGCAACACCTACGATGAGTTCCCCGTCCTCGTCCGTGGGTCTGTACCAGCAAGGGCGATTCGCGACAATTGTATTGCCAATATAGGTACAGTACCCGAATTAGCTATACTCTAGGGCATGCCTGAATCTCCCTATGAGGATCGCGAGCAGACAGCCGTTAAGCATCGAATACTCGAAAGGTATTTGTCCGCATTCGTTCCGATTGTAGGTAACTGGGCCCTTGACATAGCCTATGTGGATTGTTTGGCCGGACCATGGCAGTCCGTTGATCCCAACCTCAAAGATACCTCCTTTGCTAGGGCACTCGACGTTTTAAGGTCGACTCAGGCAGTTTTGGCTGGTCGAGGCAAATCCCCGACGATGCGCTGCCTGTTTGTTGAAAAGGAGTCCCAGGCTTTTGCGTTGCTGAAGCGATACTGTGACGGAGTTACCGACATTGAAGTTAATCCTCGGAATTGGGATCTGACCACCCACATCTCGGACGTGGTCAAGTTCGTGAAACAACGGAACAACTCGTTCCCTTTCATTTTTATCGACCCCAAGGGATGGGAGCCACTAGAGATAGACCTAATCAGTCCTATTCTCGCGCTCGAGCCGGGTGAGGTGCTCATCACATTCATGACGTCATGGATTACCCGCTTCCTAACCGATGAGAGTAAGGGTTTCGATCGCATTTTTCGTTCCGACCTGACAAGGCTAATGCAACTCCACGGGGAAGAACTGGAAGAAGAAGCGGTCAAGTCATACGCGAATTCCGTGCGCAAAGCGGGTCACTTTCAGTATGTTTGCACGCTTCCGGTGATGAAGCCAGATCAGGATGCGTTCCATTTTCACATGATCTATGGCACAAGGCACTTAAGGGGTGTCGAAGTTTTTAAGGAAACCGAAAAAAACATAATCCCTTTTATGCACGTGACTCGTGCTCAAGCCCAGCACAGGAGGAGGTTCGAGCAGTCCGGGCAGTTGAGCATGCTCAAACCTGAAGCTCACTATAAGGAAAAGAAGTTCACTCAATTTCAGCTCAGAAGCCTTGAGGTGGCAAAGTCCGAGCTGCAGCGTATGCTGCAGGCGTCGAAGGAGGTTCTCTACGACGATGCGTGGGCCACAGTAATGCAGCATCCCGGAGTGATGGAGGACGACCTCCGGCAATGGATCAACGACTGGAAAGGGGCAGAGTTGCTGCAAATCACAAATGAGCGCCCTACGCAAAAGTGGCCAAAGAAGGGTCAACGACAGTACCTGAAGTGGCGATCCGCACCGAAGAAAACCTAGACCTGCTGCGCGCAGCGTGAAGAGACCAATGTGAAAAATGCACTGCAAGAACGCGGGCCGCGGACGTTCTAATGTAAGCTGATGCGCAAATTTGCCGTCACGAGGATGGCCCTTCCATGCGTAAGATTCTTGCTCTCATTTATTTAAGCCTATTGATCGGCGGAGGCTGCGCTTACAAAGCGATGGCGCCCACGAGCTCGCGACCCGTGGACAAGGAATCCACCCGCAGCTACGGCGTATCTCAAATGGCCGTATCGCCAATGATCATGAGAGGCGGGGGCGGGTCTGTGTCGGCGGCGTCGCGCTACTTGGTGGTGCGGCAGAAATTGGTGGTTGTGGCGCCGGGGGCGGAGCTGGCGAAATCGTTAGAGGCGGTGATCGCTTTTTGCGGGACGATCCAATGCGAAGTGATTTCTTCCAACATTACTAGCCAGACGGGCGAGGCGGCCCCTTGGGGGAGCGTTTCGCTGCGGGTGCGACCGGGCGACGTGGATAAGCTGCTTGCGTACGTTGGAAAGCAGGGCAAGATCGCGCAGCACACTACGGAGACGGAAGATAAAACCACGACGGTTGTGGACACCGATGCACGGATAAAGAATCTCACGGAGTTTCGGGATAGCTTGCGAAAGATGCTGGCGCGGCCCGCGGTGAGCGTGAAGGACCTGGTCGAGATTCAGGAAAAACTGGAGGAGGTGCAAGCGCAACTGGACGGCGAAGCGGCGCGGAGGAAAGATCTGGCGAATGAGACGGAAAAGGTGGCGGTGGAAATCGAGTTTCGCGCGGAGAGGACAACGGCAAGCGTGAGCGCGTTTAGGCCGATTGGGGATGCGCTGCGCGAATCGGCCTCGGTTATGTCAGAGAGCCTGGCATCACTGATTACAGCGGTGGTCGCGGTTATCCCGTGGTTGATTGTGATTGTGCCGGGTGCGTGGTTTCTGGTTAGGACGTGGCGTCGAGTGCGGCGAAAGCGGGCGGAAAAGGCGGAACCTATGGCCTGACAGTCGGTTGGGTCCCATCGACTGAGGTGACGGTGGGGCCCTTGCCACGATCCCTCCACTACGCGGGCCGGCGCACAAAAACCGTGCGCAGGAAAAAGCCGGCCCGCTCCGGTCGGGATGACAATAAGAGGATGGCGCCCTGAAGGGACGCCGCTACATGGTAGCGAAAAGCAGGTCCCTCGCTCTGCTCGGGATGACAACTAGAGAGGAACCTAACGAAAAAGAGGGACTTTGTTAGACTGCTGGGCATGAGCGTGATTGATGACGTGTTGCAGGCGAACGAGATTTATTCGCGGACGCATGAATTGCGACGGCTGACGCCGCGTCCGGAGCGGAGGCTGGCGGTGCTGACGTGCATGGACACGCGGCTTTCGATTCGGACTTTGGGGCTGAAAACGGGCGATGCGCACATTATTCGCAATGCGGGCGGCATCGTGACGGAGGACAGCTTGCGCTCGCTGGTGGTATCGCATTATTTGCTGGGCACGGAAGAGTTCATGGTGATCAATCACACCGATTGCGGGTTGATGCAGACGACGGAAGAGGATTTGCGCACCCGCATCCAGAACCGCGCGGGAACGGCGGCGGTGGCTCCGGCATTTTTCTATGCGTTTGCGAACATCGAGGAAAACGTGCGGCATCAGTTGCAGAAGCTGCGCACGCATCCGTGGATTCCGAAGGAGGTAGCGGTGCGTGGGTTTGTTTACGATGTGAGTAGCGGACGGCTGCGGGAGATTACGGCGTGAGGCGGGAGGGGGCAGGCGCCGATGCGGTGGGGAGGCACGAGGCGGCTGCTCAAAAAGGTGCTGGCTGCCTTGATTGGGTTGCTGGGGCTAATGGGCAGACGATTAATACAGAGCAACCGCTTCAGAGTGCGATTTCCTGCAAGGGTGCAAGTGTTTATCCGTTTTCTGCAACCAAGAGCCACTTGGCGGTATACCCGTGGGTCGTATTGCCCCCCCAACCTACTCAGAACACACATTGTGCCGGCTTCAGTCTGTTGGCCGCGAAATTGCTGGCTAACCTCTGGTTTCTCCCGCTCGCGGGTAGGTGCGTTCAATGCCGCGGCAGAAAGATCTGGGTTTGCTCGGAGCATTTGAGGACGTCTCAGGCGTCGAGCAGGCCGGGTCGGTCAGAGAGAGTCTAGTGACGCCACATTGTGCCTCTCCGAAGTTATTCGCGTATGTGTTTCGGCTGGTCGCTATTGCGGCGACTGCGTATCTTCTGACCTTGCCCGCGCTAGCTGACACGATTACCGTCTATGATGGAACGGACAAACTCCGTGTGGTTCATCTGGGCACAAGTCATTCGTTTACAAGCACATGCGGGAACACTGCGCAAGGCGTCGAAGTTTGTGGCTTCGCTGTAGCGAGCTTAACCGCGACGATTCAATCGACAATAGGCGGGGGACAGCCGATCGTGGTCATCGGCGAGCCGGGCGGGGCGTTCGTTTCGGACATCTTTACTTTTGAAGGAGTCACAAAGGGGCTCAGCGGTTTCATGGGGGCATTCATTTCAGATTCGGATACCGGCCCACAGCAAGCCTGCGGACCTTCCAATTTCATGCCGTGTACGATTATCGAGAACGGAGGAATTCAGACAGCCCTAACGGTGGCTTGGACGGACGGTACGGTAGACACAATCCGCTTTCAATCCGATGTCCCGGTTCCCGAGCCGTCCTCCCTCCTGTTGTCGCTCGTGGGTTTGGCGCTGGTGGGCCTGTGGATTCACTGCGCGAGAGGATAATCTCCGCTCCGGCGCTCTGAAGGATTGGTGTTGCAGAGTTTGACGAATCAGATTTCGCGACCATTCCCCAACTGAAAAGTACATGCAATCAAGGTGACGAAACGCGAGCGCGCGCACGTTGCCCTCGAGATCCATCATCATGCCTTCTTTGAGCTGTACACCAATCTCTTCAGGACGCAACAGCCTCGACGGTCCAACGTCACCTCACTTAGCAGCGGAGTTTTTTGTCGTGGAGGTGCGACGTTCGCGTTCGGCGCGGATTTTGTCGAAGTTTTTGCTGATGATTTCCAGCTCGACGTCGGAGAGTTGCTCGATTTGCATCATTTCGTTGCGGGCGTGCTTGAGAGAGTGAATGATTTCGTCGAGTTTGAGGTGGATGGCGCGGGCATCGCGATTTTGCGTGTTTTGAATTAAGAAGACAATGAGGAAGGTGACGATGGTGGTGGCGGTATTCACGACGAGCTGCCAGGTGTCAGAGAAATGGAAGTATCGGCCGGAAAGTCCCCAGAAAAGGATGATCAAGACGGCGGTGGTGAAGGCCCATTTTGAGCCGACGATGAGAGAAGTGCGTCCGGCGAAGGTGTGAAAGCTGCCGTGATCCAGGGGGTGATTGGTCGATCCCATTTCGTGACCTCCTTAGGGCCCCGGCGTAAATTGCAGATTCCTAAAGATTTGATTGTAGCTGGAAGAAGGAAGTTGGCGAATAGATTCTGCGAGAGCCGTTGGATGCCGTACGTCTAATTGGGGCTTGATTGGCTTGATTTTTTCTAGACACGCGGCATCTTTTGGAGGAGGCGGGCATCTAAACTCAAAGGCTCCAAACCTGTAAGAACCGCGGATTTGCACAACGCTTTCGGGATTTACACAGAATCCTTTAAAATTTTTGGGTAGAGGGCTTGACGAATCCAAAGAAGCAGGTATACTTACAGACGGCTTGGGGGTAGACCAAGCTTTCAGGGGCATCACAGTCGGGTCGAAGAAGGTTCTTCCCAGCGTAAGACCAAGCGAAGGCCAGAAGTAGATCCTATAGTGAGGTTCTTTACGAGCACAGGCTAGAAAAATGTCGAGCTTCGCGCAAAGCCACTAGTGTGGTGGCTTAGCCCGGCGCTCGACGCCGGGTTTTTTATTTTCCGGAGCAATCTGGAAAATCCTCAGCGGAATGCTGGGGGCCCTGACGGGATCAGGGCAACCGCTCTTTGACAACAGAAAGTCTGGCAAGTTCACGCCGATAAATTCCGACCTGATTACGGTCAGGAGGGATGCCATGGTGTGGACAATTACAAGTTCTGCTCGAGTTGAGCAAAACTGTGGAAAACATTAAAAAGGCAGCTCAGCTAATTGTTCGAGGAATGTGGAAACGAAAGCCTGAGTCGAGTTTAACGATCCTAACCGGTCGGTAAGTTTGATTCGAGGAAATATGGAGCCGCAGGAATCGAGACGTTGAGAGATCGCAAGATCGCAAGACGGATTGGGTGAGTTTTATGATTAAGCTACTAAGGGCGTACGGTGAATGCCTTGGCGCCAGAAGGCGAAGAAGGACGTGGCAAGCTGCGAAAAGCCTCGGGGAGCCGCAAGCAGGCTTTGATCCGAGGATATCCGAATGGGGAAACCCGGCGAGATGAACTCTCGCTACAGCCCGCTGAATAAAATAGGCGGGTATGAGCCAACCCAGGGAAGTGAACCATCTCAGTACCTGGAGGAAAATAAATCACAGAGATTCCGAAAGTAGCGGCGAG
>DATNMD010000058.1:0-140596 GCA_035602505.1 Candidatus Acidiferrum sp. | reverse complement strand
GCACCGTAATGGTCATCAAGCGCAGCATGGCCGCAGGCTTCGCCGGCATCGACAACCCCCTCTACTACCTCGACCAAACCCTAATGCTATTCGGCGACGCCAAAAACTTCGTAGGCAACATCGTCCGCGAACTAGCCGGCGCCGACCACCACTAACAGCTCTTAAAGGTCAGTCACCGCGCGCGAATCCACTACTTTCTTTCCCTGCTCAGGCTATAATCAGCGCCAATAGTCATGTCCAGAGTTCCCAAGCGAGAGCGCACCAAAGAAGAGCGCTACAGCATGTTCCCGGACAAGGGAACAACCAAGCCTGGCTACGTCAATCCACGCGACCAGGAAGTCATCCGCAACACACGCAAAGCCGGCACCGGACGTGGCCATTGGGTTTACGAACTGAAGTGCCGCGAGTGTGGCCATCATTACGGCGCCAACGGCAATTACATCCACAGCCGCAAATGCCCCAAGTGTCAGGGCGGCCAACCCGGCCCTTCCCTCTAGCGCGGTTCCTCCCAACGCTATCGCGAGCCTTTGCGTTCGGCGGCGGGACTCAGATCCGGCAGGAACGCCGTCAAGATTCCCACCGCAGGCAAGAACGAACAGACGTGATACACAAAACGGATGTTCGTCGCATCGGCCAGCTTCCCGAGCAGCGCGGCGCCGATTCCACCCAATCCAAACGCCAGCCCAAAGAAAGTTCCCGAAATCGTGCCCACTTTTGTGGGCACGAGCTCCTGCGCAAAAACCAGAATCGTGGAAAACGCGGATGCCAGAATCAATCCAATGACCACGCTCAAAATTCCCGTCCAAAACAAATTCGCGTACGGCAATATCAGCGTGAACGGCAGTACGCCCAGGATCGAATACCAAATCACCACTTTGCGGCCCATGCGATCGCCCACCGGCCCGCCAAAAAACGTCCCCGCAGCCACCGCGCCAAGAAACGCAAACAAATGAATTTCCGCGCTTCGAATCGACACGTGAAACTTGTCCATCAAATAGAACGTGTAATACGAGCCGAGACTGGCCAGGTAGAAATACTTCGAAAACATCAGCGCCACCAAAATCGCCAGCGACCACACTATCTTTTTTCGCGGCAGATGCGCGTGCGGTTCGGCCGGCTTCGACGTGATATGCGCAGCGAGCGGCGCCGCACGCAATTCCGCCTGCATGGCTCTGCGCTTCTTAGCCCAAGCACCAATATCCGCCAGCAGGATCATGCCGAGCAGCGCCACAAACGAAAACCACGCAATGCTCCGTTGCCCGCGCGGCAGCACAAACGTCGCCAGCAGCGGCCCCAAGGCCGATCCCGCGTTTCCTCCAACCTGAAACAGCGATTGCGCCATCCCGTGCTGCCCGCCGGAAGCCATCCGCGCCACACGCGACGACTCCGGATGAAATACGGACGACCCCACCCCCACCAGCGCCGCCGCCACCAATACAGTGCCGTAACTCGGCGCCAGCGACAGCGTCACCAACCCGATCAGCGTAATGCCCATGCCGATCGCCAGGAAATTCGGTTTGTGATGTCGATCGCTGTAGAGCCCCACCAACGGCTGCAACAACGATGCCGTGAACGTAGTCGTGAACGAAATCAGACCGATCTGGCCAAAGTCCAAATGGAAGTTATCCCGCAGCAACGGATAAATCGCCGGCACCAGCGATTGCACCGTGTCATTCAACAAATGACAAAAACTAATCGCCAGCAAAACTTTAAAAACGGTTCTCCCACCGGCGTCCGCGACGCCTTCGGCAGGAAAGGCGCTCAATTTGCTTTCACTAGACATTTTGCGGAAGCCGCCTCAAGCAATAAAGGTCGCCCTGTTCTGCCCGAAACCGCGACCTCAAAGTTTATCGCACCGACGCTGGAATTCCGTGCGCCATGTCTAACATGAATGGGCTTTCTCGAAATCGAGGAGTGGAAAATGAAATTGCCTCAGTGTTTGGGCCTGTTTTTAATGGGGCTGGCTCTAGCGCTGCGGCCAACAGTTCTCGAGGAATCCTCAAATGAGGGTTTGCCGGAGGAGGCGCTTCTAGCAGGCATCGTGCTAAAATAAGCGGATTCTAGGCTCGTAGCTCAGTTGGTTAGAGCGCCACCTTGACACGGTGGAGGTCTGGGGTTCGAGTCCCCACGAGCCTACCATTTCGCGCTCCACTAGAACCGAATCGACTAGGTATTTCACCCTATCACGCGCGGCAAACAGTCGCTGTAAAATTGAGTGCCTATGGCCAAGCCCGCCGATCAACAAAAAACTCCGTCGCCGAAACCCGATGAGCGCGACCCGCTAGATCCCACCGAGCTTCCGCAGAATCCGGATCCCGTCGAGGAAGCTTCCGAAGAATCGTTTCCGGCCAGCGATCCGCCGGCCTGGATTTCCGAAGCGCCTAAGCCAGACAAAAAGAAAGCGCCAAACCCGCCGCGCAAAAAATCAGCGTGACCTGGCGCATCACACGCGTGACGTTCCAGAATCACGCGCCTACAGAAAGGCTGCACACCGCTAATTGAGTGTGCCACGATGATTGCATGCGCTCTGCTGCTCGACTCGCGGCGCTCCTCCTTATTCTGTCCGCACATTTGGGTGCAGCAATTTGCGCTTCGGATTTGGCGGACTGCGCCGGCGTCATCGTTGACGAAAACGGCGTTCCCATCGCCGCCGCGAAAATCATGCTGCAGAGCATCACCGGCCAGACGCTGCGCGCTGAAACGGATGGCGCAGGGCGGTTTCTGCTGCGCAATATTCCTGCCGGCGAGTACAAGGTGGAAGCGCGAAAAGAAGGCTTCTTCGTCCTCACGGGCGAATCTCTCACCCTGCGCCCCGGACCAAACGAAATCACCTTTACTCTGAAACATGCGGAAGAACTGCACGAACAAGTGCAGGTCAGCGCCGCGGCGGATCAGATAGACACGCAAGACACGGCGCACCGTGAAACTCTCACCGCGCGCGAAATCCGCGACATTCCCGTCCCCAACTCACACGTCTTGCAGCAGAGCCTCACTGCCTTGCCCGAAGTCGTGCAAGACAATTTCGGCGGCTTGCACATCGCCGGTGCTCGCTCCGGAGAAACGCAATACCTGCTCGATGGATTTGAAATTGGCGATCCCGTGAACAATACGCTCAGCGCTCGATTCAACGTGGATGCCACTCGCGCTGCAGAAGTGCAGAGTGGCCGCATCGGCGCCGGCTATGCCCACTCCGGCGCGAGCGTTCTAAATTTGGAAACGCCCGACGGCGACGACAAGTGGCGCTTTGGCACGACCAATCCAGTCCCCGGCATCAATATTCAGAATGGTGTGCGCTTGGGAAACTGGTATCCGCGTTTTACTTTTTCGGGCCCCATTCGCCGCGGCCGCTTCTGGTTTTCGGATGCCATCAGCCTGCAGCACACTGTTTCGCTGATCAGAGAGCTGCCCGCAGACGCCAATACCTCCAGCGAGTGGGCTGGCGACAACCTCCTCCGCTTGCAATACAACTTCAGCCCAAAGCACATTTTGCACGGGAGTTTTCTCCACAATCGCACGAAGGACGACAATCTTGGCCTCGATCCCCTGAATCCCGAATCCACAGCGCTGGATTTTACACAACGACGCTCGTTCGTGTCGCTGAAAGATCAGATCTGGTTGTACGACACCCTGATTGAGCTTGGCGTTGCGGTGGACAGTCAAGTGCAGGATTTTTTCCCGCAGGGCACGGCGCCTTACGTTTTGCTGGTCAATGGAACGCGCGGGAATTTCTTCATGCGGCTCCACGAGCACGGCACGCGTGTGCAAGGCTTGTTCAACATTATTGCGGCCTCGCGGCATTGGCACGGAACCCACCAGGTTAGCGTGGGAGCTAACGTCGCGGAGCTCGAATTCCGCCAGGCGGCTAGGCGCGGAGAAATTCAGGCATTGCGCGCGGACGGCACCCTTGTGCGGCAGACCACGTTCGCGGGGCCGGCGAGGCCGCAAGCTTCGAACGTGCAGGCGGGCGCCTATGCACAAGACAATTGGTCGCCGTTAAAGCGCCTGGTTCTGCAAGCGGGCCTGCGCACGGATTGGGACCGCCTTACGCAAAGCGCCATGCTCGAGCCACGCCTGTCCGGCAATGTGCTGCCCTTCGGGGATGACAGCGCCAAACTCTCTCTCGGTTGGGGCATTTACAATGCTCCGCTGAATCTAGCGGTGATTGAGCAAGCGTTCGACCAGCGCCAGATCGACACTTTTTTCGACAGCACCGGCACGGTGGCGGTCGCCGGGCCGGTCATCAGCCAGTTTGTGCTACCTCGGCGCGGCTTGCGGCAACCTCGCTTCACCACCACCAGCGCGGGATGGCAGCAAAAAATTCGCCGCAACACGCTGCTAGGCATCGAATTGCTTACGCGCGACGGCCATCACGGCTTTGTCTATGTCGACCGGAATCCGTCGCGAATCGGCGGAACTTTTCTTTTGCAGGACATGCGCAAGGATCGCTATCGCGCGGCGACCCTCACGCTGCGTCATGTTTTCTCGGAGGACACGGAGGTCTATGGCGCTTATACGCGCTCACGCACGCATACGAATCAAGCGCTGAATCCCGGCCTTGGTTCGATTTTCTTTGCCGCGCAGCAATCCGCCCCGCTCGCTTGGGATGCTCCGAACCGGCTGCTAACTTGGGGCTGGACACCCACGCACATCTGGAAAATTCAATTCAGTTATTTCTTCGAGTACCGCACCGGCTATCCCTACAGCATCGTGAATCTCCAGCAGCAACTGGTCGGCGCGCCGAACTCATCGCGCTTTCCCGCGTACGAAAACTTGAACCTGGCGCTCGAAAAAAAGTTCGCCCTTCGCGGGTACCTATGGGCCGCGCGCATCGAGATGGTCAACGCCTTCGACCACAAAAATCCCAATGTTGTGGTAAACAACATCGACGCGCCCAATTTTGGCGCCTTTTCCGGCGGCCAGCGCAGAGCCTTTACCGCACGAGTCCGGTTTGCCGGGAGAAAATAAGCCCAACGCCCTATGCAGTTGACGATCGATGACGCGCTAAAGGCGAAGTCCCCAAAGGCGGCGCTGGGCTGCGTTTCAGCTCAGGTTCAGGCAGCAGCCTCGCCGGTTGCCCTGATCACAGAGTTGAATAATTGCGAACAGGCAATCTTGAGGCTGCTCGAACCGCGGAGTGTGTTGGACTCGCCGCAAATTCTGGCGACCCGCGCAGCCTACAAAGCCTTGGGCAAGGATCCTGCGCGGTACCGAGGCTCGGCAGAGGCGCTGCTGCGCCGCGCAATTGCTGGAAAAGGCCTGCCGCGGATCAACGCTGTGGTAGACATCATCAATTTGGTCTCCGTCGAGAGCCGCTTGCCCATCGGCTTATATGATCTCGCGCATGTCAGCGGCGATATCCTGTTTCGTACCGGCCGCGCTGGCGAATCCTACAAAGGCATCGGCAAATACGATCTGAACCTCGAAGGTCTGCCCGTATTCTGCGATGCCTTGGGGCCACACGGAAGCCCCACCAGCGATTCGGAACGCACTATGGTCACCAGCGGAACCAAGGACGTGCTCGCGGTCATTATTTCGTTTGGCGGCAAAGAGGGACTCAATCGCTGGACGCAACGGATGAGCGAGTTGTTTGCGCAGTGCGCGTGCGGAAGCAATTGCGGAACTCAAATCATCAGCTAACTGTTTAGGGCGAAACGGATTCCGCCAATGATTCTCGTCTTCCTGCCCTTACATTACGATTGAGCAAGCCGCGGGCGGCGAGGAGTTCGGCGTTGAGCAGGGCGGCACCGGCAGCGCCGCGGACCAGATTGTGCGAGAGCAGCGTGAGCTTTATGTCGAGGAGCGGGCATTCCCGGACGCGGCCGACTACGGCGGCCATGCCATTGCCGGCGTTTACATCGCGGCGCGGCTGCGGGCGATTTTCGTCCTCAAGAACGACTACGGGATTGCGCAGCGCAGAGGGCAAAGCGGCCACCTCAGAACTGACCTCGAATTCGCTTAGGACTTCACGGACTTCGCGCAGCGAAGCGATTTTCTTCAGACTTACGCTCACGCACTCCAGATGGCCGTCAAGCACCGGCACGCGATTGCAATGCGCGCTGATGCCCAGACCCGCATCAACAAAGCGTTCGCCATTCCACTTGCCAAGCAGTTTCTGCGGCTCGGACTCCATCTTTTCTTCTTCGCCGCCGATGAACGGGACCACGTTCCCCTGAATGTCCATGGAAGCTACGCCCGGATAACCTGCGCCGGACGTGGCCTGCAGCGTCACGACAAAAATCTTCTCGAGACCGAAAGCATCTGCGAGCGGCTTGAGAACGAGAACGAGTCCTGCGGTGGAGCAGTTTGGATTGGTGACAATGAATCCGGTTTCGTATCCGCGATTTTTCTGCTGTAGCGGAATCGCATCAAGGTGCGCGGCGTTCACCTCGGGAATCAGCAACGGCACATCAGGATCCATCCGGTGATTTCGCGAATTGCTGACGACCGGATACCCGGCGCGCGCAAAATCTTCTTCAGCCCCGCCCGCAACCGAAGAATCGAGTGCGGAAAAAACGAAGTCGCACTCCAGAGAAGGGCTCAGACTCCTGACCACCAAGTCGCGCGCAACAGCGGGAATCGGCGCGTCGAGATGCCAGCGCACTGCTTCAGCATAGGTCTTCCCGGAAGAACGTTCCGAGGCTGCGACTTCGGTGAGTTCAAACCACGGATGATCCGCGAGCAGGCTCACGATACGCTGACCGACCAGGCCAGTCGCGCCGAGCACGCCGACGCGAAGCTTCTTCTCCAATCGAGGCGCTTGCCCGCTCATACCACGTCCTCCTGCTGCGCGGGGCCGATGCGCGTCCCACGCAAATGGGGCTTGAACGTATTGCGCACCCAAACGGTCATCTCCGCTTCCTCGGCTAGTGGCAGTACGTGGGGATGCAGGACCTTCGCCCCGCTCAATGCCAGCGCGTGCGCATCCTCGTAACTGAGATCGTGCAAAAGTCTGGCTTGTGCCGACTCGTTCGGATTCGCGGTGTAGATTCCGTCGACGTCCGTCCAAATCACGAGTTCATCCGCGTCCACGACATGAGCGATGATCGCGCCGGAAAAATCGGAGCTGTTGCGCCCCAGCGTCGTAATGCGTCCATCCGGAGTCGCTCCGATGAAGCCGGTGACCACTGGCACGATGCCATCGGCAAGCAGCGGAAGCAAAACCTCGCGGCCGCGTTGCCTGGTTTGTTCGAGATGCGGCTTGGCATCCCGAAAGGTATCGCAAGTCAGCACAAATTCGGAGGAGGAAACGGGGACGGCGGGCACGCCGGAGCGTTCCAGCGCCGCAGCGAACAGCCGCGCACTGAAGCGCTCGCCGAACGATGTCAGCCTATCAAACACCTCGGCCGCAGCTGCCGCCGATACGCCATTCCTGCGCGCGGAGACTTCGTGGAGCAGATCGCGGCCCAAGGAGTTGAGCTCGCGAGCGACACGGTCATGTTCGTCCGAGTCAAGCGTCAAGTCACGCAGCACATCGAGATGCAGGCGCAAAAGCGCTTCCACCTCCAAACGCGCCCGTTGGTTCTTGCGTTCATCCAGCGCCTGCGCGATTCCTAGCAACCGGTCCGTGACGCCTTTCATCGCCGAAACCACCACGACCACCTGCATCAGTTGCGCTGCCGGCCGCACAAGACCAGCCGCATGTAGCATGCGCTCGGCGCCAAGCAAAGAGGTCCCGCCGAATTTGAAGGCCACCAGCGATTCACCAACGGTCGACGCGCTCGCCCGGGCATCTGTCGCAGGCGCGCAGGCGCCCGCCAACCGGCTCTCCGCCAGCAATTCTTCTTCTACGTTCTCCGGGATCATGACTGCCGCTCCTGTTGTTCCGCGGGAGCGACTCTGGAGAGGGGCTAAAAAAAGAAACCCACCGCCAGGTTCGCTTCGGCGGTGGGTTGGAAACTTTCTCTAGCTTGCTAGCTGTTTCTCCACGCGCCCGAAGCCGTCTTAGTGGACGTAGTCTTAGTCGAGGTGGTCGACATCGACAACGTCGCGCTGGTAATTCGCTTCCTGGTGGTGGACAAAATCATGCGAGCAAGGAGCGTAACATAGGCAGCCTCCACTACCAAGCGAACAAATGACGAAGCGGCCAACCGATGTGTCCGACCGGTTAACCGTCCGTGCATCAGGCAGTCGGCGCGTCGAATAGCAGGCTTGAGCATGTCAGCCCCGATTCGGCCTTCTGCAGCTCCGAAATATCGATCGGCGCGACGTAAAAACCACGCGCTTCCAGGCGGGCACGCGTCCACGGGAACGACGCCGGAAAGATTATCGTGCTGCCAATCGCCAGCGCGTTCGCCGCGTGCGGTTCCTCGGGCGCGACATCGATCCATTCGAAGCCAGAGAGCGGCTTCGTATCAAACCAAGCTCGATTCGCCAACAGAGTATTGCGCCCAATGTAAGTAACCGCCGATTTTAGATGCAAGCAGCCCGTCACCGCGACGCTAACCACTTCGTAGCCGTATGGCGCGAGTATAGAACTAAGTTGGCGAATCCCTTCAGTATTGGTGCGACTCGAAAGGCCGGTAAACAGCCGCCGCCCGACGTGCAGAACATCGCCGCCTTCGACCTTGCCCGGCAACTCCACGTGAGCGAGCTTGCGAAATTGCGCAAGCGCCCGCGCGATCGAAACAGCCTCTGGCCGCCGCGTCTCGGTCCCTAGCGGAAGAATGATCGCCAATTCGTCAAGAACGATCGCAGGATCTTCGACGAACATCGAGTCGGGAAGCGCCGGCTCCGCCGGAAGAGAAATGACGCGCGCGCCGAATTTCTCGAGAAGCGCTTGGTAGGCGCGATGCTGCTCCTCGGCCCTTGCAAGCTCGATCGGCTGCCGGACAACAAAGGTCAGCTCGCAATTGACGATGCCGGGACTGACGGCGCGGGTGATCGCGGTAAGCATGGACGAAAAGTGTACACGCACTTGATGCAGAACTGGCCGCTTGATGCCCTCCGCCGCGTGATATATTTCAGCCGCAAAAGTAGACGCGATCTTCCGCGGTGCCGAAACTTTTCGCAAGAGATACAGGAGAGGTCGAGACGATGCCAGCGTGGCGACAAGCGTCCAGTTTGATCACCGTGGCTTTGTTTTTGTTGAGCGCCGCCGGCGCGGGATACGCGGCAACGTCCGACGAAAAGTCCGCTGCAGCCGTCGATGAAGTCTTCAGTGACCTCACAAAACCCGGGTCGCCTGGCTGCGCGCTGGCCGTCTATCGCGACGGCAAAATCGTCTACGCCAAGGGTTACGGCCTCGCGAACATCGAAGAAAACGTCGCCATCACCCAGCAATCCGTCTTCGACATTGGCTCCACATCGAAACAATTTACCGCGGCGAGCATTCTGCTGCTCGAGAAGCAAGGCAAACTCTCCGTCAACGATGACGTCCGGAAGCACATTCCCGAGCTGCCTTCCTTCGGTCAAAAAATCACCATCCTGCATTTGCTGAATCACACTAGCGGTTTCCGTGATTACCTCACGCTGATGGAGCTCGCTGGAATCAATACCGACAGCGTGACCACCGACGCCGACGCCCTCGCGCTGATCACCCGCCAGAAGGCCCTCAACTTCGCTCCAGGCAGCGATTGGCTCTACAGCAACACCGGATTTTTCCTGCTCTCCGTGATCGTGCAACGCGTCAGCGGCAAAACGCTGCGTGAATTCGCCGCCGAGAATATCTTCGCGCCCCTGGAAATGACGCACACGCAATTCCGCGACAACCACGCCGCGCTCATCGCCAATCGCGCGCTCGCCTATGACGAACAAGGGAACAAAGCCAGCTACACGCTCAATGTCTCCTACTTCGAGCAAACCGGCGACGGTGCCGTGCATACCTCTGTAGAAGACCTGCTCAAATGGGACGAAAATTTCTATAGCCCGCGCGTCGGCGGCAAGGAGTTCCTCGGCGAAATCCAGGAACACGGCAAGCTAAGTAACGGCAAGGTCCTTGACTACGCCAAGGGCCTCTTCCTTCAGGATTACCGCGGCCTGAAAACCGTAAGCCACGGAGGCGCCTGGGGCGGCTATCGCGCAGAGCTGCTGCGCTTTCCGGACCAGCATTTTTCCGTCGCGTGCCTTTGCAATGTCGGGAACGCCGGTCCCAGCAGGCGCGCCCGCCAAGTTGCTGACATCTATCTCGCCAGTTTAATGAAGCCTAGGGAAAACAAGTCTGAGGAGAGCGAGAACAAAGAAAAGAGCGAGACTGCGATGGGCGCGGACCAGCTAAGAAATTACTCCGGCGATTATTGGAGCGACGAGCTCGGCGTCGTTTACCGCCTCAGCGTGACCGATGGCCGAATAAAAGTTCTCTCGGTTTCAGATGCCTCCGGATCGCCGCGTGTAAACAACTTCTCGACCGATGTGCTGCGCGCCATCGGCGCCGACGAATTGGAGGTGGGGAAATCCGGCGTCACACTGCATTTTCAACGCGACGCAAAACAACCCACTTCCGGATTCACGCTGAACGCTGGCCGTACCAAGGGAATTGTCTTTCAGCGCAAGTAAATCGCGGGAAGCTGCGAAAGAAAAGCTAGAACCAGAAGCCGCCCGGCGTGGGCGCGAAGTGCCTAATCCAGATCTGGGTAATTCCCGCGCCGAGGAGCATGCCTGCCAGTATCAGCCCGATGATGCCCAGCGTAATCCATATATCCGTCTTTACCGCACTCGCGCTCTCAGTGCGCGCTTTGCCATTGACGCCATTTGCCGGAGTCACTGGGGCAACCGCCACGGGCACGTCGGCGAACTCCGGCCGGACAATAAGGCAATAGCCCTTTCGCGGAATGGTTTCAATGTATAGGGGCTTCTCCGAGGAATCCCCCAGCGCCTGCCGCAGCTTATTCACTGTAGTGTTGACATTCGCGTCGTAATTGACGTGCGTGTCCGCCGGCCACAGCCGCAGCCGCAGCTCATCACGCGTCACCACTTCGCCTTGCTTTTCGATAAGCGCCAGCAAAACTTGATAAACCTTGCCTTGCAGCTTTAGCCGTACTCCATTCCTGCTCACTTCTTGGCGCTGCTGATCGACCTGGAAGGGTCCAAAGCGGACATAGCGCGAGCTTAATGGTAGAACACGGCTGGGCCCGGCTGCCATCTCAGGCTCCAGTGTTGAGGTCAAATCGGGTCCCATACACCCCACCTTTTACTGCAATAGACGTACGAAACGCCGAAGCGTTTTTCTGGAATACGAGAAAAACCTAGCGTAAGTTTCCTTTTTCGCACCGAAATGCCCTCTACAGTTCCACGAAGCGATATCGTGGAAACTGTATAAGTTTAGGGACTCCACCCGGCGTTGAGGCTTGATGTCTCGTGAATTTCAGCTTTACCCAAGGGGCGGTCTATCCCCAAGTGTCTGAATAAAAAGGCGTTTATCTCTTAATCGCCTCCTGAGCCAGAAATAAGGCAGAAGTTTTCCCACCTGGGCATTCGCCTGCCAATTTGGGTGGCACCGTTTTGTTCGGGTTAACAACGCCTAATCCGTTGTTGGGGTGTGGAATGGGCCGCCCGGCACAGCGAATCCCTCAAGGAGAAAGCTAAATTATGCGCAGATTGATCCAGTTCGCGCTGCTCGTCTTGTCGTGCGTTCTCACGGCAACCGCAGCACAAGCGCAGCGCCTCGACGGCAGCCTCAGAGTCACCGTCACCGACAAGAGTGGGGCCAGTATTCAAGACGCCAGCGTTACCGTGACCAACGAGGCCACTAATGTCTCTTTGACGGCCACCGCCTCCAGCGCGGGAACCTATGTCTTCCCGAACCTTCTAGTGGGCTCTTACTCTATAACCGTCCAAAAGGAAGGTTTCCGAAAAGCAATCAGCAAGGGCGTCCAGGTCGAATCCAACCAAATCGCCGAAGCCCTTATTACATTGGAAATTGGAGAAGTCTCTGCCGTAGTCCAAGTGGAGGCGGGCGCGGACTTGGTGAAGACGGAGTCTTCGACACTCGACGCCACTTTCAGCGGAAAGGTTACTCAAGACATTCCCATTAACACGCTGGGTGGAGACGTGAAAGAGTACGCCGTGCTCGCCCCCGGCACCACAACGCAACAGGGCGGCGTGCTGGGCTCTGGAGGTTCCATCGGTGGGACCCGGCCGCGTTTCAACGGTTTCAACATCGACGGCGTTGAAGATAATAAACTGGATACGAACGGACCTACACAGCCGGTTATTCAGGAATCGGTGGCCGAATTTACGTTGCTCACCAACCAGTTTAGCGCCGACAACGGCCACTCCGCAGGCGGACTGTTCAACATCGTAACAAAGTCGGGAACGAACAGCTGGCACGGAGCTGGCTGGGCGTTCAATCGCAACCGCAATTACGACGCTCTCGACAATCAGGAGAAGGCGCGTGGACACCAAAATCGTCTCGACTATAATCGTGCAGGAGCGAGCGCCGGCGGTCCGATTTTGAAGAATAGACTGTTCATTTACGGCGCTTACGAATTCCAAAACGAGGGTTTGGCAGCTTCCAGCCCAAGCGTGAAACTCCCGACGGCCGCCGGATTAAACACCCTCAATGGCCTGGCGCACAATGACGCCGTGCGAAATATCCTAAAACAGTTTCCAGCTGCTCCCAGCAATGATGCTGGAACGGTGAATGTAAACGGAACCGCGATTCCGGTCGGCAACTTGACCACGGTGGCCCCGTCCTACTTCAATCAGCACGATTACATCGTTAACGGCGATCTGACTCTCGGCCAACATCAAATCAGCACACGGTTTTTGTACAATCGTCTGCGGGCTCCGGACTTTAACCCTAACCTCCCCGCACCACAATTTTTGGGAACCTACGCGTCAGGCGGGCAGAAGGCGATCGTTTCTGACACATGGACGATTTCCAGCCGCGTCATCAATAATTTCCGTACTTCGTACTCTCGCTCCATTGGGCCCCAGCTTGTCGCTCCGAGCGGATTCGAGAATTTTCCCAACGTGATCATTGACGACCTTTCTTCCGTCAACGTTGGCCCCGAGCAAAACGCTCCTCAGAGCTACACGCAAAACGTTTATCAGTGGGCAGACACCATCAATTACATCCGCGGAGCCCACACCTTCAAGTTTGGCGCAGAGGCAAAGAAGTATATCGCTCCAACAAACGGCGTCCCTCGCGGCCGCGGTGAGTGGGACTACACAACCCTCAGCCAGCTCGTGAACGATTTCGTTCCCAACGGCGCGCCCAATAAGGCCCTTCGCGGCGCTGGCTCTGGAAACGTGGCCTCCAACTACAATGCCGTTTACTGGTTTGTCGGGGACGATTGGAAAGTGACTTCGCGGCTCACTATCAACGCCGGGCTCCGCTATGAGTATAGTGGCGTGCCGCGCGCCGAAAATCTGCAAGCCATCAACGCTATTTCCGACGATCCCAACCTGGGCATTTTCTTCCGTGAGCCGAAGCCGGACGTAAACAACTTTGCGCCGCGTCTGGGCTTTGCCTATGACCCCACGGGCCACGGCAAGTGGGCCATCCGCGGCGGCGCGGGAATCGCGTATGACGTCACTCCCAACAACTTCGCCATCAACAGCCTGCCTCCGCAGCGGCAAACCGAACAGAAGCCGGCCATCACCTGCGGGCTCCCCGGCCGTCCAGCCTGGTGCGCAACCTGGAATCCAGCCCAAACGGATTCTGGCCAGGGCTTCCTGGCTGGCGGCGGCTTGCTGACTGTCAACGTCCCACCTACCACGCAAGCAGCAGCCCGCGCAAAAACCGCGAGCCTCATTCCCGACCATGTCGATCCCAAGGTCATTACGTGGTCCCTGAGCGTGCAACACCAGGTGATGCGGGACTCCAGCATTGAGGTGCGCTATCTCGGGACGCGCAGCCTGGAACTGCCGGTTCAAATGCGGCTCAATTCAGCTTCCGCTTTCGATCCACGGTTCAAGAATCTTGGCGGCGGACTTGCACCCTTGCCGACATACTTCAGTCCGGCCAACGTTCCCGCGACGGTCACCAATCCGGCAAGTACGCTGTTGAATTTCGACAATTTCAATCCCCAACCGTACTCCGTCGACGGTTTCCTCGGTAACTTGACCACATTCCCGGCCATCGGCTCAGGTATCTATCATTCTGTGTCCGCCGATTTCATGCATCGTTTGGCCAGAGGCCTGTTCTTCCGCGCCAATTACACATTCGGAAAGAACATCGACAATGCAACAAATGAACTGTTTAGCAGCATCGTGAACCCTCGTCGCGCGCAGGATGGGTATAACTTCGCCAACGAGCGCGGCCCTTCAGCTCTGAATATCCGCCATAAGCTGGCTATCAGTTGGGTCTACGATCTGCCCAACATTCAAACCGACCGCGGCTTCCTAAGAGTGTTGGCCCACGGATGGGAATGGAGCGGATCCTACATCGCGGAGTCGGGGCAGCCCGTCACTCCGCTCTCAGACAACGATTCAAACGCTAACGGTGACGGAGCGGGCGATCGAGCGATACTCAATCCCAATGGTGTCGGCTTGACCGGAACAGTGGTTGACGCGGTCTGCAACGACGGAGCCGGTGGAGCAACGCGTGTCATTACTGCGACCGCCGCAGCCTGCGCCAGCGATGCGCATATCGTCGGCTATGTGGCTGAGGATTCGACCGCCAGGTTCGTTCAGGCGGGTACCGGTGCGTTTGCCAATGCCGGCAGAAACATCGTAAATACCCCCGGCCTCAACATCTGGAACATGTCCATCTTCAAGAGCACGAAACTGACAGAACGGTTCACCCTGCAGTTCCGCGCGGACACCTACGATACCTTCAACCATCGCAACTTCAGCATTGGGCTGCCCACTAACAATGGAGCACTCGATCAGGTAACCAATCCCAATCCGTTCGCGGCTTCCTACGTTAACGTTGATTCAGGCAGTCAGTTCCTGAATTCACGTCTGTTCAATGGTGGCAGCCGCACCATGCAGTTGGGGCTTAAACTGGTCTGGTAGAGCTCAACGTCCGCAGGAAGGGCACAATCGGCGAGGGAACTTTTCGAAGTTCCCTCGCCTTTCTTTTTACAGCGAGCGCGTCTAAGCACGTAAGACGTGCCTTCCGGAGAGAATGAATGAACTGCATTCGATTATTTATGCTCACGCTCCTGCTTGCGAGTTCGCCGTTGCCCGCCAGTGCGGCACCGCAGGCAGGTTCTACCAACAATGTGGCGGCAGAAGCTGGCGCCGCCTATGACGCCAAGGACTGGCCCAAGGCCGCAAAGCTCTACGGAGAGCTCTCACAATCGCCTGAAGCCCCTCCGCGAGTATGGCTAAGGCTTGGTGCGGCTTTGCGCGAACTAGGCAGATACCAAGACGCTCTCGCGGCATTTGAGAAAGCGAATGCGGCCGGCGCGGCGCTCTTCGGCGAGTACGGAGAGGCCGCCGTTTATACAGCATGGAAGCAGCCGGAAAAGGCCTTCGAGCACCTTGAAAAAGCCGTTCAGCAAGGTTACGCGCAGCCCGACGTGATGAGCAGCGATCCCAACCTGGCCTCACTTCGCAGCGACCCGCGCTTCGCCAAGCTCGTCGAACAAGCCAAGAAAAATCAGCGTCCCTGCGCCTACAGCGCGGAGAACCGCCAGTTCGATTTCTGGGTCGGCGAGTGGAGCGTAACAACTACCCAAGGTTCTATCCCTGCCGGCGACAGCAAAATCGAACTAATCCTCGAAGACTGCGTCGTCCAGGAAAACTGGAAGAGCCAGAACAGCCCGTACTCCGGCAAGAGCTACAACATGTACAACCAGGCGCTGAAGCGTTGGGAGCAATACTGGGTGGACAACGTCGGCGGCAACATCTTCTTCTACGGCGGCTTAAAAGATGGCGTGATGGATTACTTCACGGACGAAATTCCGCAAGCCGGCGGCCCCGCTCTCAAGCGCCACTTACAGTTCATCCCCATGGGCCCCGACAAAGTCCGCCAGTTCAGCCGCGGCTCCACCGACGGCGGCAAAACCTGGAACGTCGAGTACGACTTTACCTACACCCGCAAGAAATAAGGCTCTTAGAGCCGCTTCAGTTCGCCGCCCGTGTCGCGGCATTGGGAAGCACCGAAATCTCCAGGCTCGAAGGATAGCGTTTCGAGTGGTAGATCCGCTGTGTCGCCTTTTGGAAGTCGCTTTCCTTGGCCTCAAAAATATTCGGCACAAACTTCTGCGGGTTCCGGTCGTAAAGCGGGAACCACGTGCTCTGCACCTGCACCATCATGCGGTGCCCTTTCTTAAAAACGTGATTCGCCGTGTGCAAATCAATCGCGTATGGCGTCACCTCGTTCGGCGTGATTGCCTCCGGTTTCTCAAATGAATTGCGGAAACGCCCGCGGAATATCTCGTCGGCGATCATCAATTCGTAGCCGGACAGCTTCCAGTCCTGCGCGAACTTCTGCGGATAGACATCGATCAGCTTCACAATCCAGTCGCTGTCGCTTCCCGTCGTTGAAGCAAATAGCCTCGCCGTCACCTGCCCCGCCAACGTAACATCCTCCGCGAGCTCATCCGTCTGCCACGTCAGCACGTCCGGCCGTTCATCCACGAATCGCTGATCCTGCACCAGCCACGTGTACCAGCTCCCCGGATGATCCTCCGGATACGTCATGTCCACCGGACGATTTCGGTACGGCACCGGATGCGCCGGATCGCTCTCGTACGAATCAAAAGCCTCCGCCGCACTCGCCTGCGGCGCTTCGTATGACAGCTTGCCGTCTTCACGAAAATAAAGATTGTGCGTCTTCGCTTCCCGCGGCGGCCATGCATCGAACGCCGTCCACGTATCGCTGCCAGTCTGAAACAGCATCGCTTCCTTCAACGGCAGTTTCCCTTTGTCCTTCAGCCAAAACGCAAACCACGGCGCTTCGATATTTCGCCGAAAATAAACCGCCGTGTCGCTGCCAAACGGAATCGCCCCCAGCGATTTTCCTGGCCCATGGCCCCAGCCGCCATGATTCCACGGCCCTGCGGCCAGAAAATTCAGATTCTTCTTGTCCGCTTTCTCCAGCCGCTCGTACGTCGCCACCGGCCCATAAAAATCTTCCTGGTCCCACCAGCCCGCCACATTCAAGTTCGGCACCGTTGGTTCTTTCAATACATACGCCACCGCGTGCCGCTTCCAGAATTCATCATAATTCGGATGCGCCACAAATTCGTTCCAGCTCGGAATCTTCCCGTGAAAATACTTTGCGTTGGCGTTCGAAAGCGGCCCCAGCCGCAAGTAAAAATCGTAAACGTCAAAGCGATCGAACGGAAAACGGTAATTCTCCGTAGAAGTTTCCAGCAGCGGCGCGTATTCGAACGCGTAGCTCAGCCGGAACGCACCATTATGAAAAAAGTCGTCCCCCAGCCAGGTGTCCCCCATGCAAGCCTGCTCCGAAGCTGCCTTCAGTGCCGGATGCGGATTCACCATTCCCATGGTCACCAGAAATCCGTCGTACGAAATCCCGTCCAGCCCCACGCGCCCGTTGTTGTGCGGCACATTCTTCACCAGCCAATCGATGGTGTCGTACGTGTCCGTGCTCTCGTCGATCCCCTTGGCGTCCTTCGTGTCGTGAATCGGCCGCAGCATCACGAATTTACCTTCCGACCCGTACCTCCCGCGAATATCCTGAAACACAAAAATGTATCCCTCTGGAACCATGTCCGCATAACGGTAAATCATGTTGCTGACGCCCTTGTCCGGGTTCGAAATGCCGTAAGGCGTTCGGTTCATCAAAATCGGCAGCGGCTCCGCCACATCCTTCGGCGAATAAATCTCCGTGTGCAGCTTCACCCCATCCCGCATCGGAATCATCACTTCGCTCTTCTCGAACAGTCCTGCATAGTCCACAGGCATCTGCTGCGCCGCACGAAACGAAGGCGCAAGCAAGACCGCCGCACATGCAAACACCAACAATGCTCCGGCACTTTTGGGAATCAATCGCATATTTCTCCGTAACTCTGTGAGCTTCGTGCTCCGACCTCTGTGAACTCTGTGTTAATTCCGAAGGATTTCGTCCCTACTGCACCACCGAAATCTCCACGCTCGAAGGAAACTGCTTCGACCGGTAAATCTTCTGCGTTGCCTTCACAAAATCCGCTTCCTTGGCCTCAAAGATATTCGGCACAAACTTCTGTGGATTCCGGTCGATGATCGGGAACCATGTGCTCTGCACCTGCACCATCATGCGATGCCCCTTCTTGAATACGTGATTCGCAGTGTGCAGGTCAATCGTAAACGGCGTCACCGCCCCAGGCGTAATCGGCTCCGGCCGTTCGAACGACTTCCGGAATCGCCCGCGAAACACTTCATCCGCAACCATCAGTTCAAATCCCGAGAGCTGCCACTTCTCCGGATATTTCTCCGGATACACATCGATCAGCTTCACAATCCAATCGCTGTCGCTTCCGGTAGTTGAAGCAAACAGATTCGCCGTCACCGCACCCGCCAGCGTCAAATCCTCTTTCAATTCCTCCGTCTCCCAACTCAAAACATCCGGCCGGTGATCCACAAACCGCTGATCCTCTACCAGCCACGTGTACCACCCGCCCGGATGATCGTCCGGATACGTCATATCAATCGGCCGGTGACGATAAGGAACCGGATGCGCCGGGTCGCTCACATAACTATCAAACGCTTCGCCGCCGCCCGCAGCAGGCGCCTCAAACGAAAGTTTCCCATCCTCACGAAAATACAAGTCGCGTTTCTTCGCCTCCCGCGGAGGCCACGCATCAAATTGCACCCACTTGTCGCTGCCGGTCTGAAACAGCACCGCCTCCTTCACCGGCAGTTTCCCTTTATTCTTCAGCCAGTACGCAAACCACGGCGCCTCGATCTTCTGCCGAAAATACAGCGCGGTATCGCTGCCCAGCGGAATCGCTCCCAGCGAATTCCCGCGCCCGTCGCCCCAGCCTCCGTGATTCCACGGCCCCGCCGCCAGATAATTCAAGTGGTCGGGATCGTCCTTTTCCAGAATCTCGTAAATCTTCATCGGTCCATAAAAATCTTCCTGGTCCCACCAGCCCGCCACGTTCAAATTCGGCACCTTCGGCTTGGTCAACAAATACGGCATCGCCTGCGCTTTCCAGAACGCGTCGTAGTTCGGATGCTTCACGAAATCGTTCCAAGTCGGCAGCGTCCCGTGAATATATTTCGCATTGGCGTTCGAAAGCGGCCCCAGCCGCAAATACCAGTTGTACGTATCGAAGCGGTCGAACTCGAATTTGAAATTGGTCTTGTCCGTCTCCATCATCGTCGCGTATTCGAACCCATAGCTCAGCCGGAACGCTCCGTTGTGATGGAAATCGTCGCCCAGAAACATATCCGCCGGCGAAGCCTGCTCCGAAACTGCCTTCAGCGCCGGATGCGGCTCCAGCATGCCCATCACCGTCAGCCATCCGCCGTAGGAAATTCCCAGCAGCCCCACGCGCCCGTTGTTCCGCGGCACATTTTTCACCAGCCACTGAATCGTGTCGTAGGTGTCCGTGCCTTCGTCAATGGCCTTCGGATTTGTCGCATCGCGCACCGGCCGCTGCATCACAAACGTTCCTTCCGACCCATACCGCCCGCGAATATCCTGAAACACAAAAATGTAGTCGTCCGGAATCATCTCCGCGTAGCGCCCCAGCTTCCGGCTGAATCCCTTCTCGTCATCATTCGTCCCATAAGGCGTGCGCTCCAGCACAATCGGCAGCGCCTCCTTCGCATCTTTCGGCGCATAAATCTCCGTATGCAGCTTCACCCCATCCCGCGCCGCAATCATCACCTCCGTCTTATCAAATAGCAGCGCCCAATCCTTCCCCTTCTCCTCCCCCTCCTGCCCGCGAGTGTGCGACGCAGCAACGGCAGCTGCCACAGCTAGAATCGTCACGCCTGCCATCAGACTCCAACGCACTCGACGCATCGCACGCTCCCCTTCTGTGGCACAGCCATTCTTGGCTGTGCTCCGACGCCCTCAAGCTCAAATCAAGGTGCCAATCAATATCGGATCAAGCTGCCTGCTAGGTCCAAGAATCACAATCTCGGCGAGGATACTACACGAAATTCTTCCAGCGACGCTGAATCAGAACGAATAACAAGTGACTTTGAAGCGGTTACTTTGGTGGCTTAATCGAGAAAGCGTACCGCAGCAAACGAAAGGACATGAGAAATGCACCCAGGCACAGCACTCCGGTCAGCATCACCGCAGCATAGGGGTCCCACTTCGGAAAGTTCGCTGGCAAGTTGCCGTGCCACGCGTCATTCAGCTCTTCAATTGACATCCCTAGTTGGGGGATTATGAGTAGACCGGCCAGGGCCGATATGAATCCGAGTGAACCGTAGAGGAACTTGCCCGCCCTCATTACACTGAGACCCCAATACGGATAAGAATGCTACGCCCACACCGTGGGCTTTGCTACAATAGAAGTTGCACGACCGCACCTGAGAATCAAGGGAGATTCGTCCGGGCTGCTGGTTGCACCAGCAGCTATTTTTGTCTGCGCCAGTAGCATAGGCTTTAGCCTGTGCTCCGACGACCGCGACTTTAGCTCAACGCGCCGTTCGTTCCCGGACCAGGCAAGTCAAATACGCAAGCACCATGACCCAAAACATCCGCAACATCGCCATCATCGCCCACGTCGACCACGGCAAAACCACCCTCGTCGACGCCATGCTCCGGCAATCCGGCATCTTCCGCGCCAACGAAGCCCTCGTCGAGCGCGTCATGGATTCCAACGACCTCGAGCGCGAGCGCGGCATCACCATCCTGGCCAAAAACACCGCTCTCTTTTTCCACGACACCAAAATCAATATCGTCGACACGCCCGGCCACAGCGATTTCGGCGGCGAAGTCGAGCGCGCTCTGCGCATGGTCGATGGCGTCGTCCTTCTCGTCGACGCCAGCGAAGGCCCGCTCCCGCAAACCCGTTACGTCCTGCAAAAAGCCCTTGCCGCCAAGCTTCCTCCGGTCATCGTGCTCAACAAAATCGATCGCGCGGACGCCCGCCCCACGGAAGTCCTCGACGAAATCTACGACCTCTTCATCGACCTCGACGCCACTGAAGACCAGCTCGATTTCCCCGTCGTTTACACCAACGCCCGCGACGGCGTGGCCCATCGCAAAATCGGCGACGACTCCAAGGATCTTCTTCCGCTCTTCGAGACTATCGTCAAATCCATCCCCGCGCCTCCCGGCGATCCCGAAGGCGTTTTGCAAATCCAGGTGATGAATCTCGATTACAGCGATTTTCTCGGCCGCATCGCCATCGGCCGCGTCTTCAACGGCACCATCAACCGTGGCACCGACGTCGGCATCAGCAAGCTCAACGGCAAGCTGGAATCCACGCGCATCACCAAGCTCTACACCTTTCGCGGGCTCGAACGCGATGAAGCCGAAAGCGTTTTCGCTGGCGACCTCGTGGCCATCGCCGGTGTCGAAGGCATCCAGATCGGCGAAAGCATCACCGACCTCGCCAACCCGCAACCGCTCGAACCTCTCTTAATCGACGAACCTACGCTGGCCATGATTTTTACCGTCAACAGCAGCCCGCTTTCCGGCAAGGAAGGCTCGTATCTCACTTCGCGCGACCTCCGCGACCGCCTGCAAAAGGAGCTGCTCACCAACGTCTCCATCCGCGTCGAAGACACCGATACGCCGGAATCCTTCCGCGTGCTCGGCCGCGGCGAATTGCAACTCGCGATTTTGATCGAAACCATGCGCCGCGAAGGCTTCGAATTGATGGTCGGCAAACCCGAAATCGTCGTGCGCACCGAAAACGGCCGCAAGCTCGAACCCCTCGAGCGCCTGGTCATCGACGTCCCCGAAAATTTCATCGGCATTATTCTCGAAACCATCGGCAGCCGCCGCGGCGAAATGCTCAAGATGAGCAACCACAATTCCGGCCGCGTCCGCCTGGATTTCAAAATCCCCTCGCGCGGGCTGATCGGTCTGCGCAGCCAGTTGCTCACGGATACGCGCGGCACCGCGCTGATTCACTCCATCTTCGATGGCTGGATGGACTATGGCGGAGAAATGGCCCTGCGCCCCACGGGCGCGCTGGTCGCTGATCGTGCCGGCGTTTCCACCGCGTTTGCTCTGTGGAATATCCAGGAACGCGGCGAGCTCTTCATCGGCCCCGCCGTCGACGTCTACGAAGGCATGATCCTCGGCGAAAATTCCCGCGAGCAGGATATGGACGTCAACGTCACGAAAGAAAAAAAGCAAACCAACATGCGCTCCTCCAGCGCTGACGAAGCCATCCGCCTGATTCCCCACAAGCAACTAAGCCTGGAGCAAGCCATCGAATTCATCGCCGATGACGAATTCGTCGAAATCACTCCCAAATCCATCCGCCTCCGCAAAAAAGTCCTGCAAGCCAACCGCCGCCCCCGCCGCTGGCAAGAAATCCGCGCCAGCCAAGAAACCCGCTAGCGAGTGCCTTTGTGGCACAGCCATTTTTGGCGGTGCTCCGACGACTTCGCATCATTGTGAAGGCAGCAGCCTGACGGATTGATCCTTAATGTGGACTGCGGCGGTCTTGTTTATCCTGAGCCTCGAAGTGCCGCCGCTTTTACGTCGTCGACCCCCTCATAAAAACTGAGCCTTCGCTGCAATCCGATCCCACGACTGTGCCAGCAAATTCTTCTTGACACTATGGCGTATAACGATATAGTGTGAGGCGACATAATAAGAGAGTCATGGCCTCCAAAACTCCCGCTCCCGAACCCAATCCGCCGCTAACCCCGGCCATGTTTCACGTCTTGCTCGCGCTCGCCGGCGACGACCTGCACGGCTACGCCATCCTCAAGGAAGTCGAGCTGCGCACCGACGGTGAAGTGAAGCTCAGCACTGGCACCCTCTACGGCATCATCAAGCGCCTGCTCAACGACGGCCTGATCTTCGAGCGCCGCGAGCGCCCCTCCGCGCACGACGACGAGCGCCGCCGCTATTACCGGCTAACGCCGCAAGGCCGCGAAGTCGCCGCCGCCGAAGCCGAGCGCCTCGAAAAGGTGGTCGCGCTGGCCCGTTCGCGCCACCTTCTGAAGCGAACACAGCCGGCGTGACAAGGCTGTAGCTCAGGCCCGCTTTTTGGGCCTGAGGGTTTTCCGCTCGGCGGCAACAATCGAGCTGAAGGCTGAGCCAGACTTTTTAAGCGAGTGGTCTCCGCAGTTCGTAAGGCGCGAAAGGGTTTTGGGGGTCGGAGCTTTAGCTCCGACATAGAGTTCGCGGTCTCAATGGGCTTTAGCCCCTGAGGAAACTCTTCCTCCCTTTTCGCGACCAGAGCTGCACGAGGCACATCATGACCGACCCCGAACGCCGCATCACAAAACGCTACCGCATGCTCCTCCGCCTGCTCCCTGCGGAATTCCGCGGCGATTTCGGCCCCGAAATGGAGCAAGTCTTCGTCGAGCAGCGCGAAGAAGCCGCGCGCGAAGGAGGCAAAATGGGCATCTGGCGACTCTGGTGGGAAACCGCAAAGGGAATTTTCACCACCGCCCCGCGCGAGCATCTCTCCATGCTTCAGCAAGACTCCACCTTCGCCCTGCGCATGATGCGCAAAAATTTCGGCTTCACCATCGCCGCCATTATCGTCCTGGGCCTCGGTATCGGTGCCAACACCGCCATCTTCAGTGTCGTTAACGCCGTGCTACTCAAGCCTCTTCCCTACGAACACGGCGAACGCCTGCTCATGATGCGCCAATCCACTCCCCGCAGTGGCCTCATGGGCCGCTCCGTTTCCGTCCCCGAATTAATGGACTATCGCCGCCAAAATCGCAGCCTCGACGCCATCGTCGAATACCACAACATGCAGTTCAGCAAGCTCGATCATCCGTATCGTAGCGCCGGCGTCTCGGCGCCCCACGCTTCTCTCGCTTGGTAATGCCAGCATCTTGCTGGCCCGCCTCTACTTCCCCGCCAGCAGTTCCGCCAAATAACTCTTCCACACCGCCGCCCACGTATGCGTCCCATGCCCATGCGTAGCGTCGCTAATGGGAATCACCACAAATCGCGCCCCCGCGACCCGCCGAATCTCCCGCTCCGCAATCCCCAGCTCCGGCGGATTGATAAAATCGTCCGCCGAATTCACATACATCACTCGCGCGCGAATCTTCTCCAGCCCCGCCAGCGGATCGTAATTCCGCGAAGCTGCCACCTGATACAACAAATCATTCGCGTCCAACCCCGGCATCCGCGCCGCGAAATATTCGTCCACATATTTATCCGCCGCATCCCGAGTAGGCAGGGTCTTCTGCATCAGCAGCGGCGCGCTCCCCGCGATCAGCAGCAAATCCAGCGCCGTGCGCAGCCCCTGCCGAGGCTCCGCCGCATACTCGCCGCCTTTCCACTCCGGATCGTTCCGAATCGCGTCCATCACCATCTTTCGCCAAATACGATTCCGCCCCGCAATCTGCGCCGGCTGGCACGCCAGCGGCATCAGCGCGTCCATGAACTCCGGATACGTTTCCCCCCACACAAACGAGTGCATGCACCCCATCGACGTCCCCAGGATCAGCCGCAAATGCTCCACGCCCAGGTGCTCCGCCAGCGCGTGATGCGCCGCCACCATGTCGTCATAGTCATACTGCGGAAAGGTCGCGTGCAGCCCATCGCTCGGCTTCGACGATTTCCCGTGCCCAATCCCATCCGGCAAAATAATGTAGTACTTCGCCGTATCCAGCAGTTGCCCCGCGCCAAACAATTCCCCCGCAAACTGCGGCTGCAAAAATTGTGCCCCAGATCCGCCAGTCCCATGCAGCAACATCACTCCGTTGACCACGTGCCCCGCCGAATCACGGATCGGTTTGCCGAGCGTAGCGTAGTGCAACCGCAGCTCCGCCAAACTCTCCCCATCCCGAAACCCAAAATCCTTAACAACAAAATCCCCCTCCGTCGTCGCCAGTCCTTGTGGCACAGCGAATCTTGGCTGTGCGCCGTTAACCAACGTGGATCTGACCGTGTCAGCTTCCGATTCCTCTGCTGCGCCGCCACTCATCCCGAGCGCAGCGAGGGACCTGCTGTTCCCCATCGCCGCAACCAAAACCAAACCCACCACCAGAACGAAAATTCGCCTTCCCATGTATTTCTCCCTCCGATTCCTTTCCATGCAGCGGCCGCCTTCTCCTTGCCCTGAGCCATGAAGGGAGGCGCGCTGTGTGCGCCCGAATGATTTTACGGGACGCGCGATTTTTGTAGAGGCGAGTTTATCTCGCCATTCGCCCTTGGGGGTCGACGCTTCCCTGTCCCGATCTTCGAGGGAAGGTCCGACATTACCGAGGCCCTATTTATGTAGAGGCCGGGCTTCAGTCTATCCTGAGCCTCGAAGGGCCCGGCTCCCGAGCCCAGCGAGGGATCCGCCGCCCGCCTTTGGTCTTTATTCCTTTCGGAAACTAACGCCAATAACTAACCACTAAAAACTTCCCGTCTCATTTCCGATAACTCGTATAAATCTTCGCCTCGCTTGATTGTCATCCCGACCGGAGTGGGCCGGCTTTTTCTTGCGCTCGGCTTTTGAGCGCCGGCCCGCGCAGTAGAGGGAACGTGGCAGGATCGCTCACTACTACATAACGCTGAGAGGGCCCCGTTCCCGACGCTGTCCGCCTCACTTCCTATAACTCGTGTAAATCTTCGCCTCTTCCGCCAAATTCTGCACCGCCAGCCGCGTCTCGTGCACCATCAGGAAGCATCCCGACGCCAATCCCACCACTGCCACTGCCACCGCCCCGGCCAGCAGCGCCAGCCCCGCCGTCAATTGAAACACTAGGCGCTGCCCGTAATACGTCCCCCAGTAAGGGACAATCGCCCCCACCACGGACAGAAGCGCCGCCGTCGCAAACAACCCCAGCGAACCATAAATAACGCGCAGCGCCTTCACCAACAGTCGCGCCCGCACTTGCAGACCGTCCAGTTGCGCTGCCCAGCTTTTGTAATGGGAATCACCCGGCCCGATCGCCGCCAGCTCCCGCGCCACCACGCGCGTCCGGTCCACCACCCGCGCTAGCCGGTTGCTAGTCCCCAGCGCCAGCACCGAAGACGCATTCGTCAGGATCGCCGGAGCCACCACCGCCGTAAGCACCGCAAACGGATTCCCCCCCGCCGCGTAGTCCCCCGCCGCATAAATCATCGCCCTCTCCTTGTGGCACAGCCATTTCTGCTCGCCCTGAAGCCAGAGCTGAAGGGTCTGTGCGAGAATGAAAACCCCGGACTTCTAGTCCGGGGAAGCGGCGCCTTCAGGCCCGCGGAAAACGCCCATCCACAAAAATTCTTTTTCAGATTCTCTCTCCGGACTTTAGCCCGCTCCACAGCGGAGTTGCCTCTCCCCACGGTGTCATCCTGAGGCTATCGGACAACGATAGCCGAAGGACCTCAACCGCAAATCCAGCAGCCACCGATCCCCAACACGCCCGCGAAGGGTGGTGGCGATTTGTAGCGGCGAGTTTACCTCGCCATCTTCGCTTTTGGGGGTCCAACCTTCCCTGTCCCGATCTTAGAGGGAACCTCTTTCCAGAACCACCACCGCCGCAAGCAGCGCAGACGGATTCCCTCCACCCGCGTACTCCATGGCTCCGCTCCTCGCGGAGCATCCGGTTGAGAACCAAATGCCGCGCGGCTACCGCGTGCTAGAATCCACACCGTAATGGGCGACGTCACAGTTCAACTTCTCGGCATCAGTCTGCAAACCGCTGGCGTCTGGAAAATCACACCCCTCGTTACGACACTCCTGAGTTTAGCGCTGATCGGCTCCCTCAACGCGGCGGGACCAGCTTGGGCAGAACTGCGCCAAGCTTTTCGGGATCTTGGTCTTCAGGCGCCGCGATGTGACCCCATCTTCTACAACCTCGACACCCACAAGAACATCTTCGACTACTTCTCGTTTCTTCGGCTGCCACCTGAGGGCAGCAGCACTGACGCAGGGGATATCGACAGTTTGGAGCAGAAAACGAAGCGCTTTAATCTACGCCATTTTCTTTACCCCTCTCTGTTCATAGTGAGTATCTATACTACCTACAGGGCAGTGCGGGAACCGCTGGCCTTCGTCGGTGTCACTCACCACAAGTTGTCCTGGTTGTATCGCTGGTCGTTTTTCGGGGTGCAGGCTGCTTACTGCGTGAGGCCCATATATCGTGCGCTCTGCAGGTTTTCTGGCGTACGCACCAGATTTGTGTACGACTGAAAAGCCGTCGCGAGCTATAGAGGTTGCTTAACGCTCGAAATTGCAAACGTATCGAATACGCCCCTCCTCCTCTACCCGGGCAGACTTGGCGCCCAGCTAATCTTATTTGAAGTAACCAAAGCCAAAGCTCAGAGCAAGCAGAGCGGAACCTATTTAGGACCAGTGTATCCTGAAGCGCCTGTATTTCGAGATCCTGAGCGTGACCTCGAGATGATCGGAGTAAGCAAGCTCGAGTTTAAGAAACCAGAGGAGGCTCCGCAGCCGAGTGGCCGGTGCGCCGAATGCCTAAACAAGATTGCGCCACCGGCCACCACATGTTCATTCTGCGAGTCTCTGAATTGATCCTCGTTCCCATCACCTGACATCCCCTGTCCCTGCCACAAAATTTTACAAGTTTACCCTTGACTCACGACATGAGTTGTGGTACTATCTCGCATGACGTTGACGCAATTTCCCTTCCCGGCCACCAGCTATCCCCTTTCCTTTCAATCTACTGCAGCCTCTTTCTTGCCCAGAGCTGCGAAAGGTGCGCTCCCCAAAAAGTCAAGTCCTTTGGAATCATGCAAATCCAGTTTACCCGCTGCGGAGGCCCTCTTGCCTACCCAGCTTGCCCAGAGCCTCGAAGGGAGCGCACTTTGCGAAGGGCAAGAACACCGAACAACAACTTTAACTACCTTTAGAATCAACACTTGCAAAAGTGTATCAAAACAAAGGACTTTAACTCCGTCTAGAATGAACACTTACAAAAAAACAGGGGGGTACCCCAACACTTCCGCCAAGCTTCCCTTCCGCCGTCATATGCGCCACGTGGCGCCTCTATCCCTCTTGTCCTCAGTCGATTGCGCATACTTCCCGTCACCACAGGGGTGTACCCCCAACCGCTGCAGATTTCTCGGAGTTTGTGCGGATGACCTACACCGTTTCCAGGCCGAGCTCGCCTTCTTGCTTCGAGCCAGCTTTGCCGATCCATACCACGCTGCACTTCAGGGCGCTGAGCGGGTCCTCATCCAGAACGAGTTCGACGACTTGCCCGCGCCTCAGCCGGAAATTCCCGCGGAGTCGGAACCCGCGTTCCCCGGCGTCGACGACCAGACACGGAATCCTCATTTGGTTTCGGTCGAGATTGATGACCAGGCTGGCGCGCTTCTTCGACGCGATCCGTTTCGATCGGCGGCCTTCGGGAACGGGAGAGGTGGGCATCTTGCAGCCCCTCAAGGCCAGACAGGGATACGCCTAATACTATGAGAAGACAAGTTATATTCGCGGCGCGTGACGGCAACCGAAAACCTTCGTCAGGATTTTGTAAGCAGGCCAAGGCACGTCCTGTCACTCCTCGTTTCTTCGCAGTCGTCGCCGGAGTCACGCAACCCTCTTTTTTTCACAACCATACAAAATTGCCGGGGGGTCGTACTCCGACCCTTGCACTCTTACACTTTTCGACTCTTGGACTTTCTGCCGCTTCAAGGAGGTGCTCTGCTCAAAAGCCGTTCCGTTACAGGAACACACCACGTCCGCCTACACTGACCCGCTTATCGACATCCGCTGCGCACCTGATACCTTAGGTAACATCAGCGCAGCGATACATTCCTGAAAGAGTGTGCCGAAGCGCGGATGAGAATACGGGGCATATTCACAAAACCGGCGGCTTGACCTGCTCCTGCTCAACGAGCGCGCGAAGCACAGCTTTCTGAACGCTCTCGGCCTCCTTCATTCCCAAGACCTTGGCCAGTCCCACCACGACTCTCCAGCCTCTAGGAGCTTAAGCAATGAATGGATCTGGGCCTTTCAGAAGTGTAGTTGTGCCCGCAGCGGTGACGATGTTGGCCGCAACGCTTCTCTTTGCGACGAGCGCGCCGGCACAGCAAAGTGTTGCGCCGAACACAGTCGCGCCGAACACGGTTGCGTCCAACAAAGCAGCGCTGAAGAAATTCGTCGACGCCACCAACCAGCTTTCTCCCAATGTGAGAAAGCATCTCTCGCGCGGCATGCAGGATTACCTGCGCTACGCCAACGCCGTCGTAAACGGCGCCGCGCTATCGGGAAAACTTGCCGCCGACAATTTCTCGGCTCGCAAGAAAAAAGGGGGCGGTTGGAGCCAGTGGAACTTAATTCCAGTCTCCGATCCCGCACTCGATCCGGCGGCGCAAGGCTACACGCAGAACACCACTTCGAGCGCTTGGTGCGGCAAGGCCGTGGTGGTTGGCTACGAAGACAGCGGAGCCATTCTCCGCAGCGACCCGGGCAACGCGTTCGGAGTTCCGATCAGCCTTGATGGCGTTTCGTTTTCCACGGACGGCGGTAAAAGCTTCACCGATTTGGGACTTATGAATCCGGGAACTTTTTCCGCCAACGCGCTGCTCGGCGATCCGGCGGTCACGTGCTCGAGCCCGACGCATTTTCAGTACGCGTCGATCTTGAACACCACCACGCCCGATGGCCTCAATCCGTTGATTGGCCCGTCGATTTCCTTCTCGACCGACGGCGGAAAAATCTGGAGCGACCCGCTGCAGGTAGCGTCACTCGATGGAAACACGCAATTGACCGATCGCCCGTGGCTGGCCGTGGATCCCACAAATCCGCAGCGCCTGTATCTGAGCTACACGCAGATCGATTTCTTGAGCTGCAATAGCATCAACGTCGTCCGCTCCGCCGATGGCGGAAGAACGTGGAGCGCTCCTGTGTTCATCGATCGGGAATGCTTTCCCACGCAGCCGCCATTCGCAGAGGAGAACACGGTCACCGGCTCGAGAGTAATCGTCGCTGCGGATGGCAAGGTGCATGTGGCGTACGAATTTTTCCCCGGATTTTCTCCCGACATCCCACAAATCAATGCAATCGATTTCGCAAGCTCCGCGAATCACGGCGCAACATTCAGCAAGCCGCACAAAATCGCCAACCTCGTTCCCAGTGGCACTGGCGCAGAACTAAATGGTCATCTGCTCGTCGACGAGTATCCGCAGCTTGCGGTGGACCGCAGCGCGGGAGCATCGCGCGGCACCGTGTACGTAACATATCCCGATGGCCGCAACCATGTTGTCCCGGACGCAAATTCGGCGAGTGGGACATACGCATACCCAGACATCTTTGTCGCGAAGTCCTCCAATTCCGGGCATTCGTTTAGGGTTCTTGGCGCCATCAGCCCCACGCCGAAGGATTTTACTGGCGTGGGGCGCGATCAGTTCTTACCGGGAGTCGCCGTAGACAACGACGGCGAGGTCGCGGTGTGTTATTACGACCGTCGAAATGACCGTGCGGACCTGCGGGTCGATCGCTTCTGCTCGGTATCGAACAATCAAGGGAAAAGCTGGAAGGCCAACCAAGTCTCCAAGCTGGACTGGCTGCCCTCTTTTAACGTGGATCCGCTCAACCCCGCAGGATTCGCTATCAGTGAATACGACGCGCTGACCTCGGATTTTCTGCGGCACAACGACGGATTCTTCGGCGCATTTATAGTGGAGATCAGCGGCAACCAAAACGTCGTGGCTACAAAGTTCTGAGCAGCGAAGCTAGCGCCTTGAAGAAGGGCACTTAATACGAAGAGGGAATCCGGGCCGGCAGCCGCCGCCGGGCCGAAGGTTTCGCAAATTACGAAAAACAAGAAACTTAGCTGATTGTATCGAAACGACTCCGAAACGCATCACATCTCTTGTGGACGTGGATCCAAAGGAGGCGAAACCCATGGAACGGCGATACCCGGAAGTAGTCGGCGTGCGCCGCACCGGCTGGGCGGCTCTGGACCGCGATCCGCAGGAGGACAGGGTTGAGTACGTCTGTCCCCACTGCGGTACTCGCGGCCAGAAGAATGCCCGCCGCGAGCGAACGCAATATCATTTTACAGACGGCTTTTTACAGGACCTGCAGGGCGAAGTGACCAATTGCCGCTCTTGCGCGCAATCCCTGCGCGTGGTGCCCATAGTAATGTTGCATGACCAGGACGAAACCCGCCGCTTCGAAGCTGTCTTCTCCGACGAGCTCGCCAACGACCTGCACAAATCGGCAGCCTGATCAGCGAATAGGGGCAAAGCATGGTGGCGCCCCCGGCCTTCAGGCGCGCCGTTTGCGTCCCGGATATCTTTGCGGGACCGGCTCTAGGTTCTGTAGTGGCGGAGCATGCTGCGCCAGTAGCGGCATTCGATGCCGAGAAATGTAGCGGCCGGTCTTTAGGACCGGCCATTTGTTTCTGTTGTAGGCGCGTCCGGGCGCTTCGGTGGTGATTTGTAGTGGTAAGGATTTGAGAGCACTTTCACAGGAAGAAGTAGCTAGTCTCGGTCGTCGCCCCGATCGCGTTCGCGACGGTGGTAGCGGTCACGGTCACGGTCGTAATCGCGGTAGTAGCGACCATGGTCGCGATCGTAGCGGTAGTAATTGCCGCGCTCGTCGCGATAGTAGTAGTAGCCATCTTGATCGCTATAGTAGCGGCGGCCCTGATCACGGTAATAGTTGCGCTCGCGTTGGCACGCTTCGTAGGCTTCGTGACGTTCATAGCGCCAGCGGTCAGCTTGGCGACTGTTGTAGCCGTGGTCCTCAATGGCTTCGCCCAACTCGTGTTCGGCGCGGGCAATGCGACGCTGGCAGTTATCGGCCTTGGCGCCGGGGACGCCGGCAAAAAGGAAGAATCCACCCAGCGCCGCAGTAGCGAGCGCGGCCTTGCCAAACAGCGCCTTGCCAAACAATGACGAATGCAGATGCTCACGCAAAGGCATAAACGTCCTCCTTGGGCGCTCCCTGGTGCTGGTTGGGGTTTGTGCGTCCTTAGCAGGTGTAACCCCAGCGCAGGAAAAATGTCGCGCGCCAGGACAAGGAAATAACAAAGTAGGAAGTAAAAGGTGAAGAAAAAGAGGCGCAGCGGATTGCGCTGCGCCTAGTGAGGCTTCGGGATTTAGCTTCGTTCGATGGCGGATTTAGCGCGGCGGATGTTCGCGGTCTTAGCGATCGTGATCGTGATCATCCCAGTCGCGGTCGGAGCGCCAACGATGCTCGTGTTCATCCCACCAGCGGTGCGAGCGGCTCCAGCAACTCTCACGCGCTTCGTGCAATTGATGGCGAGCTTTGTCCGCCTGGCGGCTGTTGCGTCCATGATGCTCGATGGCTTCATGAAGACGATGATCCGCCTTGGCGATGCGTTTCTGGCAATAGTCATTATCGGCGCGCAAACGCGGAGCGCCGGTGAAGAGCAGGAATCCCGCCAGAGCGGCACCGGCCAGCGTTACTTTTCCCGCTCCCAAAATTCTCGACAATTTTGTCTGCATCCCGTTCTCCTCTGATTTTGAATGAGACTTGACTTAAGCAGGGTTGAGGAAAATGTAGCACCGCGCGGCGCAAAGCGACATACCAAAAGTTCCGGGATGATAACGGGGAATTCCTGTAGCAGAAACTTTGCCGACGAGCCTCAGCGGCCCGCCTGCGGCAGGCAGGCTAAAGCCTTATCGCGCGGCACGGCTGAAGCGGTGCGCTGACGTTACAGGTCGGAAGTTAGCTCCATGTGATATTTTTCCAGGCCTTCGCGGATGCGACTGAAGGCTTCGTCCACGGTATCGGCGAACTGGAGCATCTTGTACTCATCTCGGTTGATCATGCCCCAGCGCACCATGGCGCGGAAGTTCAGCACTTCATTCCAATATTTACGGCCGTAAATGATGATCAAATTGTTGCGCGGCAACTTTCCGGTTTGCAGCAGGGTCATCATTTCCCACAATTCGTCCATGGTGCCGAAGCCTCCCGGAAAAACGATGAGGGCTTTGGCGATTTGCGAAAACCAAAGTTTGCGCATGAAGAAGTAGTGGAAGTTCAAGCTGAGCTCGGGACTGATGTACGCGTTGGCGAACTGTTCATGAGGCAGCTCGATGGAGAGGCCGATGGATTTTCCGCCGGCTTCGGCAGCGCCGCGATTGGCGGCTTCCATGATGCCGGGGCCGCCGCCGGAGCAGATCACAAAGCGACGGGGGCGCGGGCCAAGCGTAAGCGCCCAAGTGGTGATGCGGTGGGAAAGCTCGCGCGCTTCCTCGTAGTAACGCGACATTTCCAGAGCGCTTTTTGCTTCGCGGAGAGCTTCGCGGTGCTTCGCGCGGTCGGCGCCCTTGAGCTTTGCAGCCGGCGTCTTCTTTAGGCGCGTGAGACGCCCCTGCGCGGTTTCGTGGGATTCGATGCGCGCGGAGCCGAACATCACGATGGTGTCGCCTATACCTTCATTTTTCAACTGCACCAGCGGATGTAAGTATTCGGCCAGAATGCGCAGAGGCCGGGCGGCCGTACTCTCCAGGAATTGCGGATCTTGGTGCGGGACTTTGGGTGCGTGCTGGGGCTTGAGCTTGACGTGCCCTGGGGACATGAGATTCTCCGAAAAAGCGAACCTCCATTCTAGGCCTTTTGCGGGGATTGGCAGCAACGTCTGAGGGCGGAGTTGCGTCGAATTGGATACACTGGGCACGGAGGCCCGCTATGAAGAAGCCGCCTTTCTTGGTCACATTGCTCGCGGTTCTAGCGGGCGCATCCCTTGTTTCCGCACAGGCACCTACCGGACCGATTGCGCCGCAGCCGGGCACACCGGTTCAGCAGGCTCCTCCTCAAACCAAGATCGTGACGCGCGTGGCGCTGGTGAATACGCCGGTAACCGTACGCGACGCGAACGGGCAAATGGTCAACACGCTGGACGCGAAGGATTTTCAGGTCACCGATAACGGAGTTCCGCAGCAGATTACACACTTCGACCTGGGGGGCGATCCGCTTTCTGTTGTGTTTCTGGTGGAAACGAGTTCAAGGATTGCTCCACTGCTGCCGCAGATTCACAAGTCGGGAATCGTGCTGGCGGAAACGGTGATGGGCCCGAATGGCGAAGCGGCAGTGGTGGGATTTAATGATTCCGTGGATAAGCTGCAGGACTTCACTACGAGCCAGGATGCCATCGAGAAGACCATCACGAAACTCAACACGGTGACGAACGGTTCGAAACTGTTTGACGCGATGGCTGTGGGAGTGGAGATGCTGAGCGGGCGGCCGATGCCCACGGCAGATGCGCCCGGCCGACGGAGAATCATGCTGATATTGTCCGAGGCGACTGACGTGGGCAGCGAGACGAAGCTGGGCGCGGTGCTACGGCAGGCGCAGCTTTCGAACGTGACGATCTACTCTGTGGGGTTGTCGACCACGCTGGCGGAACTGAAGGCCCAGCCAAAAGATACGACGCCGAAGGTCACGCCGCCCGGGACGTTTGGGCGCGCGCCATTTCCGGGAACGGTGCAGACGCCAGGGTCGGAAGCCGCGCTTTACGGAAGCGGGAACTTGATGGCGCTGGCGGTGTGGGCGGTGCAGCACGTTAAGAACAAGATCACGGATCATGCGCTGGAGTTAGCGGCGACGGCGACGGGCGGAGAACACATTGCGACGTTCAAGAATCATTCGATAGAAAATGCGATCGATGAAATTGGCGGCGAGCTGCACTCGCAGTATTCGCTGAGTTATATACCGCAGGGCACGAACGAGACGGGGTATCACGAGATCAAGGTGACGGTAAAGAAGGAAGGATTGAAGGTGCGGGCGCGGCCGGGGTATTACCTTGCGGGGCCGGAGAGCTGATTGTTTCCGGGTACGCCGATACACGGCACAGATCCGCAGGCGTGCGGAGAGCGAGAGGTGCAAGGGGCATCAATTCTTGCCGGGCGGCACCTTGTGGCGAATCTCGTCGAAAAAATTCAAGATGAAGTTGACCTTGTTGACCGCTTTGGCCTCGCCGGCGACAGAATCCTTCAGTACGGCGAAATCCTTCAGTACGACGAAGCGCTTGCCATCGGGGTGCACGTCAAAGTTTGAGGCCGGTCCACGACTAGTGAACTGACCCGGGGACCAGAGCTGCGGCTTATCGGCATGGAAGGAGTCGCCGGAAGCAGTGTAGGTAGCGACCATGATCTTGCTGTCCGTTGTGCGATAAAAAAGCTCTCGGCCGTTGCGCGACCACTTGGGAAATAGGCCTCCCCCAGCGGAAATCAGCCACTTGCCGCCCGGGCCAGGGAACGGCCGGACATACACTTCGGGGTTTCCGGATTCGTTCGAGGAGTAGGCGAGCCAGCGACCATCCGGCGAGAAAGCAGGATACAGCTCGGTGAAAGGACCGTTCAAAAAGGGCTTTGGCTCCCCCGCCTTCCAGCCTGACTTCTCGTTGCCTTCGATAGGCAGCGTCAGGATGTCCCAGGACGTGTCGGGATTAAGCTGCGTGAACGCCAGGACCTTGCCATCGTGGCGCCAGGAGTTAGGGTACTTTTGGTTCTTGCTTTCGGTTAAAGGAAGGCCATCTCCAGCGCCATCGGCACGCTTCCAGTAGAGGCTCGACACTCCGCCTGTTTCGCGGGAAGAAGAAGAATAGGTAATTCTCTGGCCGTCGGGCGTCCAGACCGGGCTCGAGTTGAATTCACCGCCGAAAGTCAGACGCGTCAGAGTGTCGCGCTCCCACTCGTACACCCAAATGTCCATCCTCTTGCCGTCCCGGATCTGCAGGGCCAAACGCTTCCCGTCGGGGGAGAGCGCCGGAGAAAAATATTCACCAAGAGTTTCCCGCAAGGGCGCGAACTTGCCTTGACGGTCCATCCAGTAGACGGAGACGTTCGAAACCGCGCTGCCACCAGCGACATAGACAAGGTTTCCGCTCTCCGAAAAGGAGAACTGCGCCCCGCCAGTGGCGGTATTCGTGACAACGCTTTCAAGGATTGGCGCTGGCTGGCCAGTCACTTCCAGGCGCTTGAGGTTGAACGGCACGGCAAAGAGCGTGCCTCCGTGCATGTAGACCAGGTGGCCCGTGGGCAGATACCGGGCGTGAAAGCCGCCACTGTACACCGTCTTCCGCTGCCCGGAAGCCATCGAATATAAGACGATGTCCGCGTCCTCATAGAAGCCAGTGAGGGTGCTGGACGTAAACAGAACAGCTTTCCCCCCGGGCAGCACCTGGGGCCAGCGGTGCGTGAGCTCGCCCACTTGCAGATCGAGGGAGGTCAACGGTTGAGGCATTCCTCCCGTCGACGATACCTTGGATAAGGGCGCTCCGAAGGACGGGGTGAACACAATCGTGCCGTCTTCGCCCCAACTTCCACCCCGGTCATCCGGGGCATCGCAGAGCGTGGCCGCCGCGCCGCCCTGGATCGAGATCTTCTTCAGCTTGCCGTCAGCAAAGAACCCGAGCCATTGCCCGTCCGGCGAGAAGAAGTGATCGCGGGCATTCTCCGTGCCGGAAAGAACGGTGGCCCGCAACTGGTCAAGCGGGCGAACGTAGATGCGCCGTTTCTGGTCGGGACCTGCGGCGACAAAAGCCAAGCGGGTGCCGTCGGGTGACAGGATTGCGCCTGGCCCGAAGCCGATGACCGGGCTTGCGTCCGCACCAATCTCCGCGCTCAGGCGCATTGGCTGAGGCGGCTTCGGCGTGCGCAACACGAAGCCAATTGCGAATGCGATGGCGATCAATGCGAAGAGCGCCGCGGCAGCCCAGGCCAGGCGCTCGCGGATTTTGCGATGGGAAACCAGCGGAGCCGGGACGCCCGCTTGCGAACCTGCTTCGGCAATCCACTTGAGCTCGAGGAGGAGATCGCGGGCCGTTTGCCAGCGGTCTTCGGGGTCTTTCGCCAGGCAGCGGCGGACGGCGCGGTCCAGCGCCGGTGGCGTCAACGGCTGCAACGTGCTAATCGGCTCCGGGTCTCTTTCCAGTACTGCCGAGGCCACGCTGAGATTGCTCTTGCCAGGGAAGGCGCGCCGCCCGGTCACCATTTCGTAGAGCACCGAGCCGAAGGAGAAAATGTCGCTCCGTGCATCGACTTCATTCCCTTCCACCTGTTCGGGCGATATGTATTGGAAGGTGCCGACGATCGTGCCCTGCTGCGTCACTGGTGTCGTTCGCGTGGCCGCAGCTGTCAGCGTGGTTCCCGCCGCCAGCGGGGGTGCAGCTTTGGCCAGGCCGAAATCGAGCAGCTTCGCGCCCGAGGATGTCAGCATGATGTTGCCGGGCTTCAAATCGCGATGCACCACGCCGCTGCGGTGCGCTTTGTCGAGGGCGTCTGCTATCTGCGTGCCAACCTTGAGCACCTGCTCGAGCGGCAGCGGCCCTTTTTCGAGTCGCTTCGCCAGCGTCTCGCCTTCGACGCACTCCATCACAAGGAACTGGATGCCATCCTGATTTCCAACGTCGTGCAGCACGCAAATGTGCGGATGATTCAGGCTGGAGATGGCCTTGGCCTCGCGCTCAAAGCGCTGCCGCAGAATGGGATCCTCGGAAAGATGCGGGGGAAGAATCTTGATGGCGACGGTGCGGTCAAGCCGCGTGTCGCGCGCGCGGTAAACTTCTCCCATGCCGCCCGCGCCGAGCGGAGAAACAATCTCGTATGGCCCGAGCCTAGTGCCAGAGGTCAGTGCCACAGTGGCGTGGATTATACCCGCCGAAACCGAGGGCTGGCGATAAGTCTTGTCTTTGCGAATCCGCTTGGCTTCCTCAACGACTTCTTTCAAGTTTGTAAGGCTCATTGCGTACACGCGTGGTGCCCGCGGGTGCTAGTCTGATGTGGTGATGAAGAACCGCGACATGCAGGCGGCTTGGAAGTATCACGAGGGCACGAAGCATTCCTACTGGAGTGTTCGGAGCAATCCTCACTTTTTGGACTGGGCGAACCGGCCGCTGCCTTTCAAAATTTATCCGGCGAGCGAACCGATTCCGTTGCCGGGGGATGTGCCGCAAACGGGGGTAGCTGCGCTGGCCGCGATCTCAGAGCGCGTTCCCGCGGAGGGCGGCGATGCGGTCCCGGACCTCCAAGATCTGGCGCGCATTCTCTATTTCTCGGCAGGAGTTACCAAACAGCGAAAATATCCGGGCGGGGAAATATATTTTCGCGCCGCAGCCTGCACGGGTGCTCTCTATGAAATCGAACTGTACGTGGTGACTGGCGAGCTCAAAGGCCTGGATGCCGGCGTGTATCACTTCAATCCGGCGGACGTGTCGCTACAGCCGCTGCGCAAGGGTGACTTTCGCGGGAACCTGGCCAGGGCGACGGCGATGGAGCCCGCCGTGGCTCGTGCGCCCGCGACGATCGTCTGCACAGGAACGTATTGGCGAAACGCATGGAAGTACGGGGCGCGCACGTATCGCCATTTTGGTTGGGATAACGGCACCTTGCTGGCGAATATGCTGGCGGTTTCTACAGCCTCGGGGTTGCCGGCCGAGATCGTGCTTGGATTTGTGGACGCCGAGGTGAACCGCCTGCTTGATTTCGATACCCGGCGTGAGGTTTCCCTGTGCCTTGTTCCGATTGGGCGCGCATCGGAGAGTTCGCTGCCGGCCCCGAGAGAGGCATCAGTGCTCGGCCTGGAGACTATCCCGCTTTCAGAGCGTGAGGTCGAGTATCCCGCCATGCTTGAGATGCACGAAGCGTCTTCGCTTGCGTCCGAAGAAGAAGTAGAGCAGTGGCACGAGCGTGGGAAGCGACTGGTCTCCTCATCTTCCGCTCCGACGGGCGAGGAAATTCGGCTGCAGCCACTGCGGAAAGAAGAACAGCCCGCGGACACGATCGAGCAAGTGATCCTGCGCCGCGGCTCTACCCGGGCATTCGATCCGACGGCATCCGTTACGCTGGCACAACTCTCGACAATTCTCGACTGTGCGACGCGAGGTCTTCCGGCTGACTTTCTTGAGCCCGGCGCGCAGCTCAACGACATTTACCTGATCGCGCATGCGGTGCAAGGGCTTGCGCCGGGTGCTTACTCCTTCCGCCGCGAGCGGAACACCCTGGAGCTTTTGAAGCCCGGGAAATTCCGCGCGGAGACCTACCGCCTTGGACTGGAGCAGCAGTTGCCAGCGGACGCCTGCGTGGACGTCTTCTTTCTCGCCGACTTGAATCGCATCCTGGAGATATATGGAAACCGCGGTTACCGGGCCGTCCAACTGGAGGCGGGCACGATCGGGGGCAAGATGTACCTGGCTACGTATGCCCTGCGGCTGGGTGCGAGCGGGCTGACATTTTTCGACGACGAGGTGGTTCAATTCTTTTCGCTGCATGCGAAAGACAAGAGTGCGATTTTCCTGCTTGCGATCGGCAAGCCGCTTAAACGCAAACCACAGTAGGCCGCTACTCTTCTTACCACTACGCGACTTGGGACCAGAAGGTGGCGTCGCGGGAGGCTAGGAGGGCGTCTTTACGGGCATCCCAGCGAAGAAAATGCGGGGTATTGGTGTGGAGGCGATGGTGTTCGCGAGTGGCCCAGACTTCGTGGAGCAGGAAGGCGCCGGGGATTTCAATGGCGCGGTGCAGGTCGTAAGTGAGGCAGCCTTCTTCGCGGCGGGTGGGGGCGATGAGGGCGCGGAGTTCGGCTTCGAGCAAGATTTCTTGACCTTGTTTTGCGCGCAGGATCACGACTAGGGTTACTGCGTGTTTGGGGAGCTTAGCGGCTGCTTTTGTCCGGCGGCGACGAGCGGGCTTACGTGTGGGCGACGTTTTCTTTCTCTTAGGCTTCGCCATAGTGGCGGGGATTGTACTCCAATCAGGCGAAAAGAAAAGGCGCTGCGAGCCGGCGGCAAGACCGCCGTGCTTCAAAGCGGTGGCAGGCCACCGCACTCCAAAAAAGAGATCTTGCCGGGCTGGGCGCAGCATGCTGCGGCCCTACGCGACGGCTAATTTTCGGCGAGGTTGCGCCCGGCGTTTAGGTTGTCGAAGTTCAGGATTGTGTTCAGGACGAGGGAGTAGGTGCCGCGGGTTTCGCCTCGGTAGACGGGATTGATGGAGAAAAGGATGACGTGGCCGCTGCCGGAGGGGACATCGAGGACGGCGGGATGCTGGGCGATTTCGTCGCCGCCCTCGACAAGGCCGGAGATGAGCAGGTCTTTGGTGTCGGCATAACGCAAGATGACGCGAGCGCGATTGGCAGGAGGGATGACGCGAAGTCCGTTGCGCTTTTGTTCGTCGGTCACCGGTGGATATTCCCAAAGCTCGGCGGTGGGCTCTTCGGGTGCTTCGACGCCGGGGCGGCCGACGGTGAAATCGGGATCGTCGACGGTTCCTCGGCCGGTGGGCCGCGTAGTGCTGTGGCCGCCCAAACGACGGAAGCGGCGAGCGCCCGCCATGCTGCTGAGAGAAAAAATAGGCCCGTTGTCGCAGTAGGCGGAGAGTTTCTCGTCGTAGCCGTAGGCGATGGGGCTTGCGGCGTCGACGAGACGGGTGCCCAAGACTGAGCCAACGATATTCATCTTCTGTGAATCAGCGACGCTGACGCTGTCCGCCAATCCGATGGAAAGAGCAAAGCGCGAAGTGTCTGTTGCGGTGAGCAGCACGCCGCCTTTGGCTACGAAGGATTGCAGGTGGGCGACACCTTGCCAGCCGAGGCCGGGGCGCATGTCGTCGGTGGAATCATTTTTGCCGACGAGGTTGGGCGTTTCGGGCGTGTTTTTCCAGGGCAGCGGATTGCCCCATCCTGTGGCGGTACCGTTGATGATTGCTGTTGATGAAGAATTGAATCCAACGGGCGGAAAAAGGATTAGGTCGTACTTGGCGTTGAGGTCGTCGAGCTTGGCGATGGTTTGCGTGCTTATGTAGTCGTAGGGGATTTTAAGGTTGTCGAACGCTAGACGCCACCAGCCTTCGGTCTGCGTGCTGAGCCAGGTATGCACGAATGCGACGCGAGCGGCACGCACCGGGTGAGTTTTCACATTGGGCGCCGCGCTCAGAGCGATGGCGTGCAGGCCGGTTTCGTTGGTGGCGCGGTCGAAGTCCGCACGCCCGACACGGCGGACGATCAGCGAGCCGCGATTGAATTTCTTTCCGGCGGCTTCGAAAGGTTCTTCGGCGGCTTCCATGGAGGCGTCGCGAAGTTTGTAGCGAAGGGTGGCGAGCGCAGGTTCGGCATTGTTGTTGATGGCGAAAATGGAGCCTTCGCCTTGCACGCCGCCGGCGGGCTTCACTTCGCCGACGCGCTCCATTGGGGACTCGAGCACCTTCGAGTCGGTCACGCGAAATACTTTGACGTTGAATAGCTCGCCGAAGGTCCAGCCGGTGTCGTCATAGGGAGTCTTTTGCGGGTCTTCGGGGCTCCAGTATTGATGATCGAGCAGGGCGTCGGCGATGCGGGAGTACGGCTGGTCCATGCGGATGATGAAGCTGCCAGCGGGAAATTCGCGTGAGGTAGGCTCGGCGTCTTTTTCCTTTTCTTTTTCCTTAGCGTCTTTCGTTTCTTCTTTCTTGGCGGATTTTTTGATTTTTTTCACGGGCAAAGCCGCAGTGAAGGACGACGTGGCGCGGGAAATGTCGACTTTTTGTTTTTGCAGCACCTGCAGCAATTCGGTCTGAAGCTCGAGGCGTGGATCGTCCGCGGGCAAAATGTAAGCCGCGGGGCCTTCCTGTGTGGGCTTGCTGACAGAGCGTTTTGACTTCAGGTAAAAGTTTTTCAGGAAGAGGCGCTTGTTCTCGTTGAAGAAGTGGAGCGAGGTAAGCAGACCAGTCTGCTCGTAATTGTTGTTGTCGCGCTGGGACCACAGCGTCTTCGGAAAAGGGGGATTTTGTCGCCACCAGGTGCGCGAATATTCCTCAGGGTCGAGGGTGCGTTCTTCCGTATCGGCGCCGCCGTTGCCGAAGGTTTCGTAGAGGCGGCTGATGCCGTTGTGCATGGCGGCGATGAACATGAGATAGCCGGGAGACCAGGTGTCGAAAATGCCGTGGGTGAATACGCCGGGCATGCCGAACTTGGTCATGTCGGCAACGTTGCGCCAGCCGATCATTTCCCATTCGTCGGTGAGAATGGGATCGACCCAGGCGTTGAAGGGGCCGTCGCCGGCGGTATTGTCGTAGAGGTACGGAACGGACTCGTGGAGATCGTGGAGGACTTGCGCTTTCCAGCCGGCGTAGGTGTTCAGAACGTTTTCGGTGAGCTTGAGGGTGACGCCCATGGCGTCGCGATTGTTGTCGTGGGCGACGTACTTGCCCCAATAGATGAGCGGCGGGTAGAAATCCTTGGGATGGGCGAGGTGCCAGCGGTAGAGGTCGACCATGCGGTCGCGGCCGTCGACTTCGACGACGGGCGTGATGAGGGTGATGACGCCGTCGCGGATTTCGCGGATGTAGGGACTGTCGTCGACCGCGAGGCGATAGGCGAGCTCCATGAGCGCGGTGGGGGCGCCCGTCTCCGGAGAGTGAATGGTGCCAGTGATGTAGTAGACCGGAGTGGATTGCGCGACGAGGCGGTCGGCTTCGGCGTCGTCGAGCTTGATGGTGCGAGGATCAGCGAGTTTGGCGAGGCGCGCGCGATTTTCGTCGAGATGCTTGAGATTTTCTTCGGAGGAGACGGCGACGGCGATCATTTCGCGGCCTTCTTCGGTGGTGCCGATGGAGAAGACCTTGACGCGCGGGGTGGCCTTCTCGAGGAGGCGCATATATTTGTACACATCTTCGGCGTAGGGGAGGATGCCGGGTGCGCCGGAGACGTCGCCGAGGACGGCTTCGGGGGTGGGGACGTTTTTCGAAGCGGGCAAATAATCGACAAGAGGAGAAGTGAAGACTGGCGCGGTGGTGTATTTTTTAATTTTTGCTGTGTAGGGCTCGTTGATGAGCTGTTTGGGGTCGCGCGCTGGGGCGGTCTCATCGGCCGAAGCCAGCGCAGGTGTCAGGGCTAAAACCAGAAGCAGAAAACTATCTCGAACCAGGAAGGACTTGCTGAGGCATGAACGGTTCATTCGGTTCTCCAGAGAAAGCAGTTGCGAGGCGAGATTGTAACGCAGGAGCGAATTCCGTCTGGCTGGAAATTTGCTAGTGAATGAGCCAGTTGCCGATTATGGCGGTGACAACAAATCGCGCGAGCCAACCGAGCGAGTGTGAGACACCCAGTAGCAGATGCATTTTGATCCACACGATATTGCTGAAGATGATTGGCACCGGAGCGGCTAACCAGAGCAGTAACGCGGTGTGGAACGTGGCCGGGTGCGAAGAAATAATGCCCGCCCAGACACAGAAATAAAGGAATACCGCGCAACTCAGCAGACCCAAAAGCGAAGACAGCAAGATGCTGCGCGTCTCGGGCTGACCTGGCTTATTGCGCCAGATTTCGGGCGTGGCGAGATATTTGTTGTGAAACAACACGCCCATAAAGAGCCAGTCGGTGATGGAGGCGACAAATCCAGAAAGCAATACCGCGAGAAGGAAGCGGGTCCAGTTCATAAGCTACCCCTTGGTGGCGGATTGTAGCGCGAGGCGCTATTGGGCGGCTACAAATGTGATGCAGACAGGGGCCGGGGCTTCCACGATTTCTCCGGTGGGGGTTAGCGCGCCGGTGGTGGAATCGATGCGGAAGATTACGATGTTGTTGGATTCCTGATTGGCGGCGAGGAGGAAGTTTCCGGTGGGGTCGATGGCGAAGTTGCGCGGCGTTTTTCCCATGGTGGGATATTCGGCTTTGAGCTTGAGGGTGCCTTTCGCAGGATCGATGGAGAAGGCAGTGATGGTGTCGATGTTGGCGCGGTTGGAGGCGTAGAGGAATTTTCCGCTGGGATGCACGGCGATCTCCGCAGCTTCCTTCGGACCTGAATAGTCTTTTCGCAGTGTGGAGAGTGTTGAGATTGTTTGCAGCGATGTGAGCGAACCGTTGCTCGCCTTGTAGGCGAAGGCGGTGACGCTGCTTTCCATTTCGGTGAGCGCGTAGGCGAATCTGCCATTGGGATGGAAAGCGATATGGCGAGGTCCGGCACCGGGATTCACCTTCACAAACGGTTCGACGGGCGAGAGGTCCCCATTGCGAGCATTGAAGTGATATACCGGCAACTCATCCAGGCCAAGGTTTGCCTCAATCACGAAGCGGTTGTCCGGGGAGACGCCAATCCAGTGCGAATGCGGCGCTTCCTGGCGTTCTTTGTTCGCGCTCGAACCGCGATGCTGCACAAAACCGGCGACTTCGCCCAGACTTCCGTCGTCGTGGACCGGGAACGTCGCTACGCTTCCGCCATCGTAATTCGCGACTAGAGTGACCTTGCCGGCCTTATCGAGAGAGATGTGGCAGGGGTCGGCGCCGCGGGTGGCGGCTTGATTCAGGAGGGTAAGCTTGCCGGTTTTGGGGTCGATGGAGAACGCGCTTACCGCACCGCTTTTTTGCGCGCCAAAATGATCGATTTCGTTCACGGCGTAGAGATATTTGCCGCTGGGATGCACAGCGAGGAAGGAAGGATCTTCGGATTCGGTGGCGACGCCGAGCGAGGTGAGCTTCCCAGTGCCGGGATCGAAGAGGTACGCGTAGATTCCTTTGCTAACGGTCTTGTTGGTGTAAGTGCCGACGTAGACGAGGTAGGGTTTGTTGGGGGTGCGCTTCTGGGCGGCGGCGGCGGAGAACAACAGGACTGGAACGGCGATTAGCAGCAGGTTCATGAAGAGACGTCGAGTGAGTTTCATAGGGCGAGGATTCTAGCATTATGAACGGATTCGCGAAGGGACATGCAGGTGGATCACGAACGCGGCGAGACCGACTACATGATCCGCGGTTGCCCTCGGCCTGATTTCACGGATGGGCCGTCGGAGCATAGCCTGAAGCCTGTGCTAGTGGCGGCGCTTTATTTCTTTTCTTCGTCGTTTTCTTCCTGCAAAACGGCGGCGGCGGCTACGGAATCGTCGTCGTCGAGACGCAGCAGGCGAACACCTTGCGTGGAGCGGCCGGCTTCGCGGATTTCATTCGCGTGGACGCGGATGACTTTGCCATTGTGCGTGATGATCATGACGTCGGACTCTTCGGTGACCTGCAGGGTGGCGACGACGGAGCCGTTGCGATCGGTGGTCTTCATATTGACGACGCCTTTGCCGCCGCGCGAGGTGATGCGGTACTGGGAGAGGGGCGTGCGCTTGCCGAAACCCTTTTCGGCTACGGTGAGCATTAGCGTGGTGAGCGAATCTCTGATGTGCTCGTTTTCGAGCTCTTCAAGGTTTTGCGAGGTTTGGTTGTGTTCTTTAGCGATGATCGCGAAGTCTGGCTGCACCGCGTCCATGCTGACGACGTAGTCTTCCTTGTCGAGATCCATGCCGTTGACGCCGCCGGCGCCGCGGCCCATCGGGCGCACTTCCGTTTCGCGGAAGAGGATGGCCTGGCCTTCGTGGCTGGCTAGGAAGATCATTTTCTTGCCGTCGGTGAGTTTTGCGCCGATTAACTCGTCCTTGCCGTCGAGGGTAATGGCGATGATGCCGGTGGAACGCGGATTTGAGAACTCGGTGAGGGCGGATTTTTTTACGGTGCCGTTGCGCGTGGCCATGAAGACGAACTGGCCCGCCTCTTCAAGGTTGCGCGCGGCTACGAGAGCGGTGAGTTTTTCGTCTTCCTGGAATTTGACGAGGCTCGAAATCGCTTTGCCTCTGGTGGCTGCGGCGGCTTCCGGGAGTTCGTACACTTTGAGCCAGTACACGCGGCCCTTGGAGGTGAACAGCAAAATGTAGCTGTGTGCCGAGGCGATGAAAAGATGCTCGACGAAATCTTCTTCCTTGGTGCGGGCGCCGATGCGGCCTTTGCCGCCGCGTGATTGGTGGCGGTAGGTGTCGGCGGCGGTGCGCTTGATATAGCCGGCATGGCTGACCGTGATCAGCATGTCGGTGTCGGCGATGAGGTCTTCGAGCTTGATTTCGTCAACTTTGTCGACGATTTGCGTGCGGCGGTCGTCGCCGTAGGACTTTTGCACTTCCTTGAGCTCGCCGGTAATGACCTGCTTCAGTTTTTTGTCGCTGGAGAGAATTTCTTCAAGCTCAGCGATGTGCTCGCGGATGGACTTCAGTTCCTTGAGGATTTCGTCGACGGAGAGCTGCGTGAGGCGATGGAGTTGCAGTTCGAGAATGGCGTCAACCTGGATAGGAGTGAGGCCGAGAGTGGCGCTGCGGCCGGCGGTTTCTCCTTCGATGCCGCCGAGTTTGTACTTGCGGCCGTCGAGCTTGACGCCTTCGAGCTTCCTGGACTTGCCGTTTTCGGTGATGGTGACGTCCTGCTCGGTGAAATATTTGAGCAGGTTTTCCTTGGCCTCCGCGCGGCTGGCGGAACCGCGAATGATGCGGATGACGTCATCGAGATGGTCGAGCGCGATCTGGTATCCGACCAAAATGTGTTCGCGCTCGCGGGCCTTTCGCAGCTCGTAAATCGTGCGGCGGCGCACGACCTCGACGCGATGCTCGATGAAGAGCTTGATGAGCGGAATGAGGCCGAGCTCACGAGGCTGACCGCCGACGATGGCCAGCAGGATCATGCCGAAGGATTCCTGCATCTGCGTGTGCTTGAAAAGATTGTTAAGGATGAGCTGCGATTCTTCGCCGCGCTTGATTTCGACGACGATGCGCATGCCTTCGCGGGAGGATTCGTCGCGCACGTCGGCGATGCCGTCGATTTTTTTGCTCTGCACCAGCTCGGCGATGCGCTCGATGAGCTTGGATTTGTTAACCTGGTAAGGAATTTCCGTGATGACGATATTTTCGCGGTCTTTGCCGACTTCCTCGATGGCGGCTTTCGCGCGCATCATGAAGCTGCCGCGGCCGGTCTTGTACGCCGCTTCAATGCCTTCGCGGCCGGCGATGTAGGCGCCGGTGGGAAAATCCGGGCCGGGCACCAGCTTCATGACTTCTTTTAGGGTGGCGTCGGGCCTTTCGATCAGCAGCATCGCAGCGTCGACGATTTCGCGCAGGTTGTGCGGCGGGATGTTGGTGGCCATGCCGACAGCGATGCCGCTGGCGCCGTTGACAAGGAGATTGGGGATGCGCGACGGCAGGACCACCGGCTCTTCGCGCGTCTGATCGAAGTTGGGGATGAAGTCGACGGTTTCTTTTTCGAGGTCAGCAAGAATGTCTTCGCTGATCTTCGCGAGGCGGGCTTCGGTGTACCGCATGGCCGCCGGGGGATCGCCGTCGACGGAGCCGAAATTTCCCTGGCCGTCGATGAGCGGGTAGCGCATGTTGAAGTCCTGCGCGAGGCGGACGAGGGCGGGATAAATTACGGCTTCGCCGTGCGGATGGTAGTTGCCGGAGGTGTCGCCGGCGATCTTCGCGCATTTGCGGTAACCGCGGTTGGAGGCGAGGCCGAGGTCGTTCATGGCGACCAGGATGCGGCGCTGTACGGGCTTGAGGCCGTCGCGCACGTCGGGGAGGGCACGCGAGATGATCACGCTCATCGCATAGTCGAGATACGACTTGCGCATCTCCGCTTCGATGTCTACGGGAAGCAGGATGGATTTATTTGTTTCGTCGGCCATTTTTCCTTGTTATCCCCTTGCTCAATCTAGATCAGTCATCGGCTGAGAGCCTTCGCTGCGCTCAGGATGACAACCTTATTTTCGCGTACGCTCCAGCGCAAAGGCCTTCACGGTATCGAAGGCGTCGGCTGTGTTGGTGAAACGTTGCGCTGCAAAATGTGCTTCGAGCTGCTGCAAAAAATTGTCGCGCTCGGCGTCGGTTGCTAATTCAACTGCGACCCCGCGCTCATTGTCCGGCGCTGCCGTGAGCGTGGCGCGAAAGCCGCTGCAGCATAGTCCGCGCAATCCCGGCAGCGTGCTCCAGCCCAGTTGGTACATCATGGCTGCTTCGGTGTTCGGGGCCGCAGGAGATAGAACACTCCCACTGCCACGCACAAAATAATGACGATTCCCACCGCGTTGACGGTGAAATTCGTCTTGTACAGATCCGCTGCCGAAGGATCGATCAGCAAAGCCGCACGCCACTGCTGAAAATTGCGAATGGTCGCCGGCAGGCGATAACCGGATACGGCTACCGCTGCCAGCAGCAAACCCCAACGCACGGCATCGCGAATCGATCCCGTTTCAGCCATCAGCTCTGCGCCATCGAATCAAATGTCCAGGTTGACGACTTCGAGGGCGTTCTCCTCGATGAATTTGCGGCGCGCTTCGACGTTTTCGCCCATGAGCGTCGTGAAAATATCTTCGGCGGCGACGGCGTCCTCAAGCTTCACCTGCAGCAGAGTACGCGTGTCCGCGTTCATGGTCGTGTCCCAAAGCTGCTCGGCATTCATTTCGCCGAGACCCTTGAAGCGCGTGATGGTGAAATCTTTCTTGGCGTCTTCAACGACGTAGTTCAAGACATCTTGCGCTTTTTCTTTGGTCACCTTAGTGCCATTGTTCGTGACGATAAACGGCGGTTTGTTGAATTCCTCGATAAGCTTTGCCAACGATCGCAGACGCTTATATTCCGCGGTGGAGGCCAGCGCCCAGTTGATTTTCTGGCTGTGCGGCGGCCCGAACTGAATTTCGTGGAGGCTATGCTCTTCGTCGAAGACGATTTTGCCTTCGAGCTTCAGTTTGGCTTTCTCGACTTCCTTCAGAAATTTCTCGAGTGCCTTCTTATCTTCAAAATCCGCTTTCTTTTCGAGGCCGCTCTCCGAGAGCAACTCAACGAGCCCAGGTTCGCGCAAACGGCGGCCGAGCTTCGCTGCTGCGGCTTCGTACTCCTGCACATTGAGGAGAAATTTGGTGAGTCCCGCGCCCTCGAGGGAAACGCCTTCCTTGGCCTTCACGACGTGGTCTTCGGTGGCGCGCTTCATTAGTTCGTGCGCGAAGTCGCTCTCATCGCGGATGTAGCGTTCCGTTTTGCCGCGCTTCACGCGGTAGAGCGGAGGTTGCGCGATGTAGACGTGGCCGCGTTCGATCAATTCCTTCATGTGGCGGAAGAAGAAGGTTAGTAGCAAGGTGCGGATGTGCGAGCCGTCGACGTCGGCGTCGGTCATGAGAATGATTTTGTGATAGCGCAACTTGCCGGCGTCGAAATCGTCCTTGCCGATACCGGTGCCCAGGGCGGTGATGATGGCTCGAATTTCTTCGTGGCCGAGCATCTTGTCGTAGCGCGCTTTTTCCACGTTGAGGATCTTGCCCTTGAGCGGCAGGATGGCCTGGTATTTTCGGTCGCGGCCCATTTTTGCGGAGCCGCCGGCGGACTCGCCCTCGACCACGAACAATTCGCAGCGAGACGGATCGCGCTCCTGGCAATCGGCGAGTTTTCCGGGCAGGCCGCTCGAATCCATCGCGGATTTGCGGCGCGTGAGTTCGCGGGCTTTACGAGCAGCTTCGCGGGCGCGCGCGGCTTCGATGCACTTGCCGATGATGCGCCGGGCCACGGTGGAGTGCTTGTCGAACCATTCGCCGAGGCGCTCGTTGACAAGCTGCTCGACATCGCCCTTGATGTCGCTGTTCAGCTTGCCTTTGGTCTGCCCTTCAAACTGCGGTTGCGGCAGACGCACGCTGATGACCGCAACGAGGCCTTCGCGGACGTCGTCACCACTAATGCTGACTTCGTCCTTCTGCTCTTTGAGCATGCCGGTGGAGGAGGCGAAATTGTTGATCGAGCGCGTCAGGGCGGAGCGAAAGCCGGAGAGATGCGTGCCGCCGTCGACGGTGTTGATGGTGTTCGCGAAGGCGAAAACGTTTTCACCGTAAGTGTCGTTGTACTGCAGCGCGATTTCAATTTCGACGGTGCCGCGCTTCCCTTCGATGTAGACGGGCGAGTCATGCAGCGTGGTTTTTCCGCGGTTGAGATGCTTGACGAATTCGGTGATGCCGCCGGTGAAGCGAAACTCCGTGGATTTTTCGGTGCGCTCGTCGGTGAGCGTGATTTTCAGGCCTTTGTTCAGGAAGGCCAGCTCACGAAGACGCTGCGCCAGGGTGTCGAAGCTATAGGTCGTCTTATCAAAGATTGACGGATCCGGATGAAATGTGACTTTTGTTCCTGTCTTGCGCGTTTTTCCCGTCTGCTTCAATTTGGAGGTGGGCTTGCCCTTTTCGTAGGTCTGTTCCCAAACGCCGCCGTCGCGGGAAATTTCGAGCTCGAGCCAATCGGATAGCGCGTTGACCACGGAGACGCCGACGCCGTGCAGTCCGCCGGAAACTTTGTAGGTTTCGCTGTCGAATTTTCCGCCGGCGTGCAAAACAGTGAGGACGACTTCCGCGGCCGGACGCTTTTCCGTGGCGTGCATGTCGACCGGAATGCCGCGGCCGTTGTCGACCACAGTGACGGAGTCATCGGCGTGCACGGTGACATTGATTTCGTCGGCGTGGCCAGCCATGGCTTCGTCAACCGAGTTGTCGACCACTTCCCAGACGAGATGGTGCAAACCCATTTCGCCGGTCGACCCGATGTACATCGCGGGGCGCAGGCGCACGGCTTCGATGCCGCCGAGCACTCTGATGGATTTCGCGTCGTACTGATGCCCCGGAGCTTTTCCGATTACGGGCTCTTGTGATTTTTCCTCTTTGTCGCCCATTCATTCTCCTGACGAAGCACCGCGCCCGCCGCGGCGGGCTTGCCTACCTTCGGTAGGCTTGTGTCCAGCCTCGCGGCATGCGTGTAACGCGGGCTGCGGGCCGGCTCACACTGCAAATACATATCGAGGGAAGGCGTGGATGCGGACTTCTTCTCCGTACGTCGCCTTACCCTTTGATCCCGGCCGTGTGCGACCGGAACTCGTAGGGTTGCCGCTCCATCCCGTCTCGCGCAGCGAGACGTGGCGAAGACTTGGTACCCGGCGAACTTTGTTGCGAAGTCCGCGAGGCTTTCACTCCAAGCACGCGGGGCCAGGCTCCTGGCGCAGAGCCGAAAAACTGCCACCGCAATCACTTGGCGGACGTGTCCCAGACTGCCGGGACGGGCCGATTGAGAGGAAACCGAACAACGAATTACAGGTACAATTATACCTGATTCCGATACCTTTTCTCAAGTACCTCAAGTCCCCAGCGGTCCCAGTAAGGCATGGCATTTCAGTGACTTACATTGATCGGACGTGACTACCGCAGTTAGGAATGTGCTCCATGCTACAAGTGCGCTTTTCGTTGCGGTCCGTGAGGAGAGTTGAGACAACCGGGTCCTTGGTTTATCATTTTGAGAGGTTCATCTGAAACAATTTGCGAGCCCCTCGGCGAAACACACGGCCCGTCACGGAAGTTCGGTGGTGAAACAATGAAAGTCATTCGCGACAGCGTCCACGGAGATATAGAGCTTTCCCCTGAAGAAATGCAGCTCGTTCATACCCGCGGCTTCCAAAGACTCAACGGGTGCAAGCAACTAGGCTTGTCTTACCTTGTCTATCCGGCCGCGAAACATACGAGATTTGAACATGTCCTAGGCGTGATGGAGCTGGCCACGCGCATCGCCCAGCGACTCGGGGAACACTTCCCTCTGGGAACCGGCGAAGGCGACGAAAGGATGAGAATCTTGCGTCTTGCCGCCTTGCTTCATGATATTGCGCACGTACCCTTTGGACACACATTAGAAGATGAGATGCCATCGATTCCTGAGCACGATGCACCGTCCGATGCTAGTGGCGAATCCAGAATGGATTCCCTCGCTTCGGAGGTCTTACAGGAGAGCGGGAATTCCGAGTATGTCAAACCAGTTTTGCAAGTTCTCCGCGCGATTAGCAAGAGTAAGGAAGACAGGGATTTGTATGGACTTGTCGAGGGAGGGGAAATTCGGGGCGACCTCCTGGTGCTTGCCGACATCATAGGAAACACGATTTGCGCAGATCTCCTGGATTACATCAAGAGAGATCACATGATGACTGGCATCCGAGCCACATATGATGATCGAATCTTTCGCTATTTCGCCACAGGTGACCACGAGTTTCAGGGTAAGAGCTACAAACGACTTCTGATCAGGCTAGTGAAGAACGGGCGTGTTCGCGGGGATTGCTTAGCGGATCTGCTCGACATACTCAAGCTTCGCTACAATCTTTCGGACAAGGTGTTGTTCCATCCGAAGAAGTGCGCGGCTGACGCTATGCTCATTAAGGCCGTGGCCGAGCTGGGTATAAGCGAGTCGGACCTCATGAAGTACTCCGACGACGGTTTGTTAGACACTTATGGACACAGGCATCCCCTTCTGAAAATGCTCCGCTCAGGCACCCTCCTTAAACCCGTATTTGTCAGCCGGTTAGAGCACGTTCATTGCTACAACGAACAGCATGACAAAAATGATTTGATTGAAGACCTGCGCACGAACCCAAAGCTCAGAACACAGGTCGAGAAGCGGATAGAAAAGGAGCTAGGGCTACCTGCGGATAGGACGAGCGTTCTCATTTTCTGCCCGGCACCGGATATGACTCTCAAACCTGTTCGGGTATTGGTCCAATGGAAAAGCGGCAAAATCCGCCGGCTTAACAGCATCACGGACCAAGATGATGTAGTTACGGCAAAGCAGGTCTCGATTCTCCAGCAAATCTATCCGGACCTATGGAAGCTCTATCTTCTTGTCCTCCCAGAACTAAGAAGTCGAGGAAATCGCATTAAAGAAAAGTTTCGGGAAGTCCTGCGATCAGAGGCGGGCCTCAACGCTACATGCGACCCTGCGTTCGAGAACTACTTGGAGACAGGGTGTATCAACTATGGTACGGGACAACTTCTCGACAAGCAGTTGTACGCGTCGCCAGCCTTCAACGTTTTACCCTATGAAAGAAAGGTGGCGGTTTGGGGACAGTGCCACGCGAAATTGCCCTTGGACACGTACGATGAGGACTACGCGGACGTTGACCTCAAAACCATCGCCTCACGGCTGGAACCTGGTGCCATCTCGCAACAACTCCAGACGATTATAGATGCAGTTCTTCAAGAGGAGGCCAGCGCGGCAAAGGGAGAGCAGACGCGGCTCCCGCCGCAGTAGGCCGGGGCGGCGGCGTTAGCTTGGTTCTGCTTTAAGATTGATCGGCGGATTCCATCCACGTAATCAACTTATCGAAAGCGTCGAACCACTTGCTCTTCATTTCGGGCGACCAATGAGCATCAAATTCCGGTAACTTTGATATCAGCATTTCCCGCCATGTGTGGAGCTCTTTCGAGTCATAACCGCGACCATTATCGCCGTCAGTTTTCTGATCTGCTTCCAGGCTTCTCGGGCTAGGTCGGACCCTGAGACGAGACCTGCTTGTCACAAATGGTGAGATCTGCAACCCGGCATGCTTTGCAGCGCCCAGGAAAAAAGCCACACACTTCCGAACCGTGTCTCCTGACGCTCCAGCGCCGACGAATTGCTCCCTCAATTCGTCAAATGTGGCCTTTTGGAGGTCGAAACTCTTGAATAAAAAGGGATAGGAAGACAACAAAATCTCACGCAATCCCCGCTGAACCTGGGCGTCCTGCGAATTTACAAGTTTAGACAATCGTTCGGTCGGTAGACCGTTGTGCGAAATCAATTCCAGGTAACGCAGTGTCGCCATCAATTGGGACTGATTTGATCCTGAAAGGGAGGACATCACACTACGGTCGATTCGGCTGGGCATTCCTCTGCGCAGCCGCTCAATAAATCCCACAAACGTCCTATACGAGATATAGGGCGGGGCACTGAGCTCGACCCGGTGAGAAGGTGCTTTGCTCTTGGTCATACCAAACTAGACAAAATGTTACCAGTAGATGCCAATTTACGGAAGCTGTCCGACAATGTCCGACTTTCTTTGAATCTGTCCTCTGCAGCCTCGAAAGTGGGGCATGGACAGAATGCCTTTCGATTCCCGCTTCGTAGAACGTTGCATCGAGTTCTCTGAAGGCTTGCGATGGGCTTATGAGAACGAATCTCCGCCCTTCTCTCTGAATCGATTGCTCAGACACTTCGGTGTTGCGGCGGTGCGTCTAAGACTGTTGGACCGTGACGCGCGCCTCGTCCGTTCTGATCACAGAATACTGATCGAGGTGAATTCTCTCTCCCCTCTAGCCCGACGTCGTTTGAGCATGGCTCACGAGATCGCCCATATCATCGTAAATGAAGTTGCCGGGCGCGATCGGTACGCCGTCAGCCACTCGAACCCGAACGAGGAAGCCCTGTGCAATCTCCTCGGTGCTCAGCTTCTCTCCCCTGACTGGGCCATTCGGGATTATCTCGAACAACACGGCAGTCTTGTCGAATGGCAAGACTCTGTTCGCTGTCGAACGATTCTTTCCGCCGCTGACTACTTCGGAGTCTCGGCAACCGTTATGACCCGCCGCATGTTGCTAGATTTGGATTTGGCGCCCACGAAAGTTGGAACGGTTTGGCGTTACCGGGACGGTGCACTCAGGGTCAGCTCCGCATGGCATGCCCCGCACGAGCAGCGGCTCATGCAGCTAGATGAGACTGCACCCCTTTCATCCGTGCTGCTGAAAGCCTACGAAAGTGAGGGGGCGCACAGCGCAACCGAGCACCTGACATTCGGCTCGCTGAAGGGTCCGTTTGTGGTAGAAGCTGAAGGCTTTCGTTCGTCTCCAACCGCCGGAATCATGACTAGAGCGGTCCTTGCGCTCTTGACCCCTTCCTAGGGTATAGAGCGCTCGCGGTCCGTCAAATTCTCATTGGCATGATGATGTAGCGGTAGCGGTAGCTTTCGTCGGCGAGGGGACGCATCTGGCCGGCGGACTGTTCGTCCTTGAGCTCGATGCTGACGGGCCCATCGGCGGCGGCGGAAAGAAAATCAAGCATGTAGGTAGAATTGAAACCGATGGCGATGGGATCACCCTTGTATTCCTTGTCGATATTTTCCTTGGCTTCGCCATATTCCGGGCTGGAGGCGGAGATCTCGATGCCTTCCTTGGAGACGGCAAACTTCACGGCGTGGGAACGCTGATCGGCAAGTTGAGAGACACGGCGCACGGCGTCGGTAAGCTCGGCGCGCTCGAGAACGACGGTCTTGTTGTTTTCGCGCGGGAGGACGGCTTCGTAATTGGGGAACTGGCCAGTGAGGATGCGCGAAATGAGCAGGCGATGACCAATCTGGAAGAACAGATTGCTCTCGTCCTTGGCGAAATCGATCTGCGCATCGGAGCCTGCGGCGGCGGCCAGCTTTTCCACTTCGTCCATCGCTTTTTTGGGGATCAGCACTTTCATCTCGCCGTTGATTCCGGCGAGTTTCTGATCGGTTTCAGCCAGCGCCAGGCGGTGGCCGTCGGTGGCGACCATGGCAAGCGTGTCCGGCTTGAGAATGAGCAAGCCGCCGTTGAGGGTGTAGCGCGACTCTTCCATGGAGATCGCAAACTTTGTTTTGGCGATGAGGCTTTCCATAACGGGCGCGGAGATTTTTACCAAGGTGTGCGGCATGGCCGGCAGCGCGGGGAAGTTTTCCTTGGCCATGCCGACGAGCTTGTATTTCTTGCGGTCGCTGACGATCTCCACCCAGTGATTTTCGAGCAGCCTGACCTTGATTTCACCTTCGGGAAGTAGGCGGACGAGCTCAAGTAACTTTTTGGCGGGAATAGTGCCGGCGCCTTCTTTTTTTATTTTAGCTTCGCAGGAGGTGCGAATGCTGAGCTCGAGATCGGTGGCGGTAATGTTGAGGCGGTCGCCTTTAGCCTCGACGAGAAGATTGGAAAGAATGGGAATGGTAGTCTTGCGCTCGACCACACCTTGCGTAGTGCTGAGCTCATTTAACAGCGCGGATTTTGAGACGCTGAATTCCATTGATTGATGATCCTCGCGGGCGGTGACGGGTGCTGTCATTGTTACCTTGTGACCTCAGAACGGTCAATGGTGTTCTCGACTGCTGCCGTACTGTACTCGTTTTTCGAGCAAGTATAAAGTCCCCGCGGAGATTGGAGGCTGTGGAAATGAGTGGAGATGAGGAACCGCATTCGGCTATTCTGGTTGGGCTGCCAGTCACGACAATGCCTCAAAGATTTTGATCAACAACAGAAATCATCATTACAAGATTTAAACATACTTACCTCTTCCAATCTGCTTATTCAGGCTTATAAGGCTTGTTGTTGTGATGACCGCTGTGGATTAGTGGAAAGCGTTCCAAGTGATTTGTTCTGCGTCGTATGGAAGGAACATTTGTCGGCATAGAATTGTGTGAATCGAGGAAAAGCACGAGCCGCAACTGGCCGCAGTGTGTTCTGTTCCCTTTGCATCCAACGTTGTCAACAGAAAATTCAGACGATTCACAGATGATCTTCACAGGGCATCGATGTGCCCTGTGGCCATGGATTCCAAAATACTTACGCTTGATATCCTTCGACCCGACTGGGACCTCAAGATGACACATTTTTGCGTGACTGCTCTGCGTGACTTATTTAGCGGAGACGGGGAGGTTCTACTGAAGGGCATCCATGAGACGCGTGATGGTGCGGTTCAGATCTTTGTCCGAACGACGCAACTCTTCGATCTTATTGATGGAGTGCAACACGGTGGTGTGGTGCTTGCCACCGAATTGCCGGCCGATTTCCGGCAGCGAGGCGGTGGTGAGCTGCTTGACGATGTACATGGCCACTTGGCGTGGAAAAGCAATGGCGCGCGTGTTACTACGTACCTTTAGATCCTGCTCGCGAAGATTGAAATGCTCGCTGACGCGTTTTTGGATGAGGTCAATGGTGACACGCTTTTCCTGGGAAGCGATGATGTTGCGCAGGACCTGCTGAGCCGTGGCTAGAGAGACGGTTGCACCGGTAAGCGAGGCGTAGGCCATTAGGCGGGTCAATGCGCCTTCGAGTTCGCGCACGTTGGACTTGATAGCGCGTGCGATGTATTCGGCTACGTCGTCAGGCAGAGGGAAATGGTCGTTTTCGGCTTTCTTCTGCAAGATGGCGATTTTGGTTTCGAGATCGGGCGGCTGAATGTCCGCGATAAGCCCCCACTCGAAACGCGAGCGCAATCTTTCCTCGATGGAGTTGATGTCCTTGGGCAAGCAGTCCGAAGAAATGACGATTTGCTTCTGCTGTTCGTACAGCGCGTTGAAGGTGTGAAAGAACTCTTCCTGCGTGCGCTCTTTACCGGCGATAAATTGAATATCGTCAACCAGCAAGACGTCTACGGTGTGGAAGCGGTCGCGGAAGGTAATCATGCGGTCGAAGCGCAGTGAATTGATGACTTCGATGGTGAATTTCTCGGCGCTAACGTAGCAGAGACGCATGGCGGGATTGCGCTTCTTGATGGTGTGACCAATGGCATGCATCAAGTGCGTCTTGCCCATGCCCACGCCGCCGTAAAGGAAAAGCGGGTTGTAGGCTTTTGAAGGCTGCTCGGCCACGGCGCGGGACGCGGCGTGAGCAAATTCGTTGGATTTGCCGACCACGAAGCTATCGAAGGTGTAGCGCAGGTTAAGCAGGTGGTCGTTGTTGTCGAAATCGAGCTTGGACTGCTTGGGGGGCGCCGCGGCAGGAGCCGGCGCGGCCTCTTCTTCCGTGCAGACGTAGTGGACTTTGGCGTTGGGTGTACCGAGTTGGTGAAAGACGGCCTTGACGATCTCGCCGTAGGTGCGGGTGAGCACCTGACGGAAAACGGTGCTGGGGATCTGAATATACAGATTGTCCCCGTCAGCGCGATTCAGGCGGGTGGGCTGGAACCAAGTCGTGTACGTGTTAATGCTGACCCTGGACTTCACGAGTTCCAGGAACTTGTCCCAAGCATTGGCGGGTTCGCGCTCGCGCGCCGGATTGGTGGCAGCTATCATCTTAGAAAAAGACGCACCCTCAGCTATTTCCACAGATGTTAAAAAGTTGTGGAAAGCAAAACTCAGTATACCGCGCTATCGTTTTTCAGAACTTCGGGGTCTACCCGCGCCGGAGCCCCGTTTGCCCCTGACGCCCCGCGCGGTGCTTCAAAATCTTCGGCCCTCTCCATCGCTGCTATGAGACAGCGCGGGATTGTCGCTGATTGAAGCGCAGGGGGCAAGCGAAAAGTGCGCGAAGGAGTCGGTCGGCGTTCACAACCCGTGCACAGTTTTTCCACAAGTGCGAAAATTCGATGCGCAACTCGTGATGCGCTGATTCAAAAGGGAATTTTACGGAAATGCTGCAAGTTGCAGCAGAGTTCGAACGGAATTGCACAAGGCGAACCTGAGGAAAACTCGAACTATTGCGGAGTTTTTTTGTCGGGGCGTTCGAAGACGTAGACGCCCAACGGGTCACTGCCAATCATCAAACGATCTTTCTCCACCAGAATTATGCTTGCTTCGAGACGCGCGCCTTCCGGAGTGTAGAGCTTATACGCAGCACGACGAGTGCCCTCTTTATCGAAACGAAGCAGGTTGTTGCCCACGGCCATCCAGACCTCACCCGTGTCGCGCTCGACGCCGACAGCGGTCAGGACGCGTTTGAAAACCGGGGTGCCGCTCTTTTTCTCCTGGCGCTGGATTTCGCGGCGCACGGCCTGAGCCTCCGGCGCGGCTTCCAGGGCGGTGTATTGCATGTCCTGGCCGGCGTAGCCGAAGCGATCGTATTGGCGGACAGTAGGCTCCGGCGTATAGGCGAACGCATAGAAAAGATGGCCTTGCGCGTCGGTGGCGAGCTGGCCGATGTTGAGGAAGCGATTGAGATCAGCTCGATCGCTGATAGGCTCGGGGTCGCCGAACTCGCGCACGTCGCGGCCATTTTTGTCGAACACGATTACCAAGTGCGGCTCGCGCAGGGTTGCGACGGCTACTTCGCTATCGGGAAGCGCGGCGACGGACAGCGGGGCGTTTACTTGAACCATACGCGCGTTTCCGGAGGCGTCCCAAATTTTTACGGCGTTGGCTGCGCGGTCGGCGACGTACACGGTACCGGAGGCATCGACATCCATGCTTTCGCCGAAGCGGATGGACCGCAACTCCTGCGACTGAGGGCCTGAGGTTTCGCCGTAGGAAGGCACGTTCTTGACGAGCTTGCCATCCTTGCCGAAGACGGAGACGTAGCCGGCGGGTGCGGTCAGTACGTAAGTGTTGCCATCGGCGCCAACTCTGACGGAGCGCAATCCTGGCCCGACCGTGGGGAGAATGCGGGCCTTCGCGGTCAACTGGTCTTCTTCTTGGCCGAAGCTGGTGCTTGTCAGGCACGCGAGTAAACACAAAACCGCTGGGATTTTCACGTAAGTGCCGCCTTTTGTTGCAGCAAGAGCTGAGATTACTACAGACGCCGGGGAGTTGCCCGTGGTTGCGGCTAGTCCGTTCAATCGATGCGGAAGCGGAGACGCTCGATGGACCTGGCACGAAGGCGGCCGGCGGCGTTGCGTTCACCGGCATCATCGGTTTCGATCAGCACACAATTCATTTGCACGTCGCCGGAGGCGACCTCGAAGCGGGCGGGGAGGCCGTCGAGGAAGCGCTTGATGATAGCGTCGCGGTCCATGCCGATAATGCCGCCGTGCGGGCCAGTCATGCCGACGTCGGTGATGTAGGCGGTGCCATGGGGGAAGACGTGTTCGTCGGCGGTGGCTACGTGCGTATGCGTGCCGACGATGGCGGTGACGCGGCCGTCGAGATACCAGCCCATGGCAATTTTTTCGCTGGTGGTTTCGGCGTGGAAATCGACGAGGACGAAGGTAACATCGGCCGGAAGTCTGGCAAGCTCTGCGTCGGCTTTGCGGAAGGGATCGTCGATGGGAGTGAGAAAGACTCGTCCCTGCAAGTTCAGGACGGCATATTTCACGCCGTTCTTTGCGGTGCCGATGAAGGTTCCGTTTCCCGGGACCCCCTCTGGAAAATTGCCGGGGCGCAGCAGGCGGGGCTGGTGCGGCATGTAGTCGAGAATTTCCTTGCGGTCCCAACTGTGATTTCCGCCGGTGAGGACGTCGATGCCCATGTTGAGGAGCTCGTCGGCGAGGCGCGGTGTGATGCCGAAGCCGGAGGCGGCGTTTTCGCCGTTGGCGATGACGAGATCGATCTGGCGTTGGGAGACGATGTCCGCGAGGCGGTCGTGCACAATTTGCCGGCCGGGAGAACCGACGATGTCGCCGATGAAGAATATGCGCATGAAGGCAGTCGTTAGTCGTTAGTTCTAAGTTTTTAGTTTAAGGACCGGAGCAGGCACCGATCCGCCTGAAAAAGACAGTGAGCACGTCCATATTCCTGGCTTTTCGCTTGCCCGTGCGTTTCCGTAAACAGACTCAAGCTTTGTGTAATCGCGAGCTCTTGCGTTCAGTTCGTTTGCTCTAACGAACCACCAAAGACTAACAACTAAAGAACTAAAAAAAGGAGCGGACTGCTCGGCCGTGGGGACTAGGCCATGAACCTCTGAACTAGGTGGGCGCCACGAGCCAACCGTTAGGCTTTCCTGCCCCGCTCGCTCCCCGAATGAATCGGAAGGCCAGCGGGACAGGCCGTGCACACAGGCTGACTATCCGCAGCTCCTCAGAGATTCGCCATTGGTTCAAATGGCTTTCGTACCCGCACCTGCTTCGAAGTGCCGCTCCGGGCCATATTCTAACAGGATGGCGGGAGGAAATGCCCGCGCGTGGCTCCGCCGGTGGCAGCAGGGCTCACCGCATGTGTATTCAGAAATATCCGTAATAAAGAGATTGAGAGACGTCGATTCTACTTCTGCGCCTTGGCTGCAGCCTGCTTCTGCGCTGCAATCCAAGTGTTGATCCTGAGTTCCAGGACATCTAATGGCACTGCTCCTCCATTTAGAACTTCGTCGTGGAAGTTGCGGATGTCGAACTTGTAGCCCAATTCCTTCCGCGCATGCTCTCGCAACTCAATGATTTTGAGCTGACCGATTTTGTACCCGAGCGCCTGCGCCGGCCATGCAATATAGCGGTCGGTTTCGCTCTGCACATCTGGCTCATCGATGCCGGAGTTTGCGTGGAAGTAGTCAACCACCTGCTGCCGCGACCAGTGCTTGTAGTGGAAACCGGTATCGACCACAAGGCGAATCGCCCGGAGGAGATCATCTTGCAGGTGTCCGAACATGCTGTATGGGTCCTGATAAAAGCCAACTTCCTCTCCCATCCGCTCGGCGTAAAGCGCCCAACCTTCCCCGTAGGCAATGTAAAATGCGTGCTGGCGGAATGGCGGTAGTGTTGGCAGCTCCTGCGCAATCGAGACCTGCATGTGGTGTCCGGGCACTCCCTCATGATAGGCCGTGCTCTCCACACCGAGGAGGCTGCGTTTTTCGTAATCTCCAGTGTTGACCATGACGTGGCCCGGGCGCTTGCCGTCAGGTGTGCCGTCCATATACTGCGCACCAGAGGCTTCTTTTTCGCGATAGGACTCCACTGGCAGGACCTCAACCTTCGCTTTGGGCAAACGTCCAAAGAGATCGGGCAGCTTGAGCCACATCTGGTCGATGTATTTGCGATAAAGGTCAAGCAACTCCTGACGCGACTTGGGATGCAGCGACGCATTCGTGCGCACCGCCGCATTAAAGGACTTCAGGTCGGAATATCCGAGTTTCTGTGCAACCTTGAGCATCGCCGCTTGATCTCTTGCAACCTCTTGTAAACCGATCTGATGGATTTGCTCGGGCGTGAGACTGGTGGTTGTCGTTTGTTTTACTGCGAAGGCGTAGCGTGCGTCTCCATCAGGCAGCGCCCAGACGCCAGGGTCAGTTCGCCCGTGTGGTACGTAGTCCTCTGTGACGAATTTCGTGAATTTTCTGTAGGCGGGAGTCACCTGGTGTCGTACTGCGCCGAGCATTTCTTGCCGCAGTCGCGCTTTGTCTTCTGCCGCGAAGCTGGCCGGAAACTTCTTTGAGGGCTCCATGAAGGGACTTTCTTCCGGCTTGCTGTTGGCCAGGGTGGCTGACTGTTTTGCGACTTGCTCCAGCAGGATCTTCGGTGGCACCAAGTGATCGGAGGCACCCTTTCGCATGAGATCGATGGTGTCATCGAACTGTTTCGGCAGGTTCTTGAGCCGGGTGATGTAGTCCTCGTAATCCTTCACCGTATCAAAGGACAATACGGAAACGAGCTGGGGCGTGTCGATGTGAATTCCGGCAAACTGCGTAACGGGCATTTCCCATTCCTTAAATCGCGCGCCCTCAAGTTGCAGTCGAATGTTGCGCACCATTAGGGTTTTGTTCAGTGCTTCCTGCTCGGCAAATCCACTGGTATCGATGGACTCGAAACGCTTGAGGAATTTCTTTTGTTCCTCAATGTCGGCATACGCCGCTTTTTCGGACACGTCCGAGGATTTGTCATTAAAGCGCTTATCGCCCAAGATGGAAGCCCACTCAGGATTGGTGCGCATCGTGTAGTCCCACTGTTCGGTCAGCAGGGCAGTAAGTTGCTGGCGACGCTCTACCACGTCGGATGGCGCTGCGCTGTTGGCCCCTTGCCAATTCCCGGTTAAGAGCAGCGGAGTGCCGGCGAGTGTGCCTAGGGTGGCCACCAACACCGCAATGAGGCGATAAAAACCGCGCTCGATACCCGCTTCGCGAATCTTCATTATTCTCATGGGGATTTCCTTCCTGAGCGCGGAAAACGCGCTAAACTCTACATCAATCTGCCTCCTCTATACAGAGTGGAATAACGCGAGGCTCGCTCATGAGCGAAAACGAGTGATGCAGGTTAGTTGGGGCCGATAAGTCCTGACAGCCGGCACGTGCAGGAGAAAAAAGCATGCGGCAGCCACGACTTGTTGTCTTTATTCCCTCGCTGGTCCTGGTGTTTAGCCTCGCGCACGGCGCCCAAACGCGAATAGACGCAGGGCCACGCGACCGTGCAGTGACCGCTCAACTCGGGCAGGTCAATTTCCCCACAAGCTGCGCTGCGGAAGCGCAACCGCACATCGAGATGGGCGTGGCGCTCCTGCACTCGTTTCAATACGAGCAAGCGGATCAGAGCTTCAGCGAAGCCGCCAAGCGCGACTCCAAGTGCGCGCTGGCCCATTGGGGCAAGGCGATGGCGCGCTACGAACAGATCTGGGAATTTCCCTCGGAGAAAGCGCTGAAGCTTGGCGCGCAGGATATTCAGCGCTCGCAAAAGCTCGGCGCATCGACCGAGCGCGAACGAGGGTATATCGCTGCTGCGTCCACGTTTTATCTGGCAGATGCGAAGTTGAGCGAGACGCAACGCGTGCAGGCCTACTCGGCAGCGCTCGCGGGATTACACAAACAGTTGCCAGATGATTTGAACGCCGCCGCGTTTTACGCGCTGTCTCTCCTGGCGCTGGCGGAGCAGCAAGAGGTCGACGCGCAAGCGAATCGTAAAGCGGCTATCGCGATCCTCGAGCCACTTTGCCGGAGGGCGCCGAGCAATCCAGGTCCCGCCCATTATCTGATCCACGCGACGGACACACCCGAATTCGCCTCGGAAGGTCTCGAAGCAGCTCGCGCCTACTCCAAAATCGCTCCGGATTCCTCTCACGCGCTGCACATGCCGTCGCACATCTTCGTCCGCCTGGGGCTGTGGCAAGAATCCATATCGTCAAACATCGCGGCTGCGGCATCCGCCGCCAAGGCTACCCAGGAGCACCGCGCTACGTCGCATTATCAATTCCACGCGCTCGATTTTCTGAATTATTCGTATTTGCAAAGCGGACAAGAGTCCAAAGCGCGGGAGATGGTCAAAGAGTTGGAAAGCGTGCCGGCCGCAGGCCGAGAATCGATTGCCGAGCATCAGGCGTGGCTTGCCGCGAGAAATGCGTTTGAGCTGCACCGCTGGAAAGAAGCTGCGGCGCTGCCCATTCCGCACGTGCCGCGTGAATCGCAAGAATCGACGTATAGAGTGCGCGCGATTGGCGCTGCTCGTTCCGGTGACCCGGCCGCCGCGCGCCAAAGTCTAAAGAAATTTGTCGAGATCAGCGCTGAGGAGCAGCGCAAATCAAGCCACCACGGAGACAAAGCTCCCGACAAGAGCGTCGGGCAAATGGAAGCGGAGGCTTGGGTGGGTTTCGCCGAAGGAAAAGCCGACGTCGCGCTGAAAACGCTGCGCTCCGCCGCGGATCGCGAAGACACAGATGGAGTGGACTCGCTAGCGATGCCCGCCCGGGAAATGCTTGCGGACATGCTGCTCGAACTGAAGCGCCCGACGGAAGCCCTCGCCGAATACAAGGCCGCACTGAAGAATTCGCCAAACCGCTTTGATTCTCTATACGGCGCTTTGCGCGGAGCGCGAGACTCCGGTGATGCCGTCTCTGCGAGCCTCTATCAGACGAACTTAATGGCTATCTGCGGCTCGGGCGCGGACCGCACGGAAATCGCGGAGGTCAAGGCTTCGCAAACCGCAAAGAAACAGCAGTAACGGCTTGCTGCCAAGACATCGGGCGGCCGATTGACGGCCGCCCGTTTCCCTTCAATTACAAAGAAACCATCACGGACAAAAGCTAGAAGTGGAAGCCCAACTCTGCCGTATACGCCCGCGGCGTCACAAAATGCGTTCCGCTGAACGTTGATAAGAAGTTGTACGGCGCCGTTTTGTTGGTCAGGTTGATGACCGTGAAGCGCAAGCTCCACCTGTATCGGTCAGCTTGGAAAAGATTGTCGTCGCCCACGGCCACATCAAACAGATTGCGCGGTTTGACGCGCGTGGGGTTGTGGTCCAGGTCAAACGTCGGGCCCGCAATGTTGAGTAGCTTTGCCCCGGTACTCACAGGATTCGCGCCGCAGATGGTTCCCGGGCCTTGCGCAAGAGGAGTTGATAAGGAGGCGGTGTGCAACGCACCACCCGCATCCACGCAGAAGAGCCCGATGGCCGTCTGCTGGTCGGCGTCCAGGAAGCTCGAGGCATTCGCGAAGTTGTCGAGGTTCGGGTTGCTGGCTACCAGCCCGCTGTCATAACGCCAATTGAAGGCCACCCAGGGTAATTTCAGCCAGGGTTGATATTGCAAGTGCGTAGTCTGATTGAACGACTGGTCGTGGTCGATGCGAAAAACTTCTCCGCCCGTAATGCTGGCGCCCAGACCGGCGATCTGCGGCGGGAAATATCGCGCCCGGACGTGCGCAAGCACGGTGAATGCCGTAAAGCCGTGGTAATTCGGCATGCTCACGCGGACCGAGGGGCCATCGATCTTTGAGCTTTTCCAGGAAATGGGAAAGAAAATAGGTGTGTTGCCAAAGGTGCTGAAGTCGAACGCGTTGTGCGTGAACTTCCACAGGTAATCGGCGTCCACAACCACGAACTTTCCAAACGCTTGCTGGAACCCGGCATTGAACTGATTACGTTGCCCGGAGCGAAGCGGCGCCTGCAAGCTGTTTCCGCCGATCACGTCCAGGACCACCGGGTTTGTCGCTCCCAAGCTGGACAGAATCAAGTTTTCGTTGAATGGCGTCTCTAAAACGCGCGAATAAGAGACTCGAAGCACCGTGTTTGTCTTCTTGATATCGTAAGCGACCCCCAGGCGAGGCTCCGGCTGCCAGTCGTGCACAATCCCACGATATAGGTCAATCCGAAGTCCTAGATTGAAAGCCCAATTGCCTTCGGTAATTGTGTCTTGGCCATACAGTGCGAGTTCCTTCACGTCCGTGTGCCCTCGGAAGGGGAAGAGCGTCCCTCCGGCCGTTAGATCGAAGGGCGGCAGAACTGCGCATGGATCCGGAGCAGGATTGCCGTTCGGGCAACCCAGGCTAGTGAGAAGATTCGGATCGGTAATTCCGAAGTTAAAATTTTCCGTCAGGAATGTGTGCTGAAATGTGGCGCCCACTTTAATGTTGTTCACTCCTTTAACGTAAGACAGGTCGGAGCGAAGGCCGGCGTTCGTGAGTGTCCGGTGCTGATTGAGGGTGGCCGAGGAACCGCCGGGAATGACGCCGGTACCGTCCGCGAAAACGTTTCCGCTTGGGTAGTAGTCAAACACGTCGCGCCGCACAAACGCTCCCAACGTGAAAAGCGTCGTCTGGCTGATTAGCCGCGTCCAGACCGGGGCGATATTAAACGTATTGATTTTCGCGCGTTGATCCTGGGCTGGCAGGGGAGTTCCGGTGATCGGATCGTTGACGCCAATGTTGAGATTATCGATGGTATTCGGTGTCTGGAACCAGGACCGCGTGTATTGGAAGTTCGTGTGAATTGTGTCAGCGCCGGTGAGCTGGTAATCCACGCGGTCAAAGAGATTCTCCTCATTCCCCTTGTCGTGAATCGCGTGAAGCTCCGGCGGATCCAGGAATCTGCTGGTATTCAAACCATTCGCCGCGATGAAGTTGCCCCACTTTCGTCCGCCATACGCCAAGCGGAAGCCGCCGCTTACCGAACCAAAGCTGCCGTACGACGTAAAGATGGAGCCTGTCGGCCTGGTCACGCCAAGCCCGGAGCGCGTCGTCACCTTAATGACCAAGCTCGTCTTATCGCCATATTCGGCTGGCGGACCCCCAGATACCGCCTCAATCGATTGAATTGAGTCCAGCGGAATCTGATTTGAAAACACTTTGCTCTGCTGATCGGTGATCGGCTGCCCGTCCACGGAGAAAGAGTTCTCTGCGTGGTCGCCAAGGCCGTGAAAAAGTCCGTTTGAGTCCGCAACCACGCCCGGTGATGCCAGCGTAACCAGCGAACTCACCGCCGACGATTGGCTCTCGAGCGGCAGCCTTTCCGTCAACGCGGTGTCCACGTCGGTGTGAAAGCTGGGATCATTCTCGATCAAGTCCGGGCCGCTCGCTTCCACGGTCACGCTGGTCTCCGCCGCGCCGACCTTCAGGCTAATTGGCACGTTCGTGGGAACCACGGAGCGAACATCCACATCTTGTCCCGAAGCCGCAAAGCCTCCTGCAGTAACCGTCAGGTGATACGGATTGAACGGAATATTGCCGAAGTGAAAGGTGCCATCGCTATCCGTGGTTGTCTCCCGGTGAAAGCCGGTGACCGGGTTGGAAATTTCCACTTTGGCGCTCGGCACCGTGGCACCGGAGGGATCCTTAACCACCCCGTCGATCGAACCGGAATTCCCCAACTGCGCGCGGCCAGGCGCCGCAAAAATGAACAAGCTCAGGCTTAATATTAGAAATCCGTATTTGCGAAATCTCTCGAACATTTTCTCCTCCGTCCCCAACAAGGGATGTGCGCTAAGTGTGGATAAAGACGCCGAATGGATGGTGGTTGCCCGAGCAATTTCGACGGCTCGGTGCGAAGGGACAGCGACGGAGATCAGCGGAAAATGGTTACGCGGCGGGAGGGGCGCGAGACGCGCGATGAAGCGAAAAAGAATCGAGCGGAGAAGCGTTTTCCGGAAGAACAGGATGCCAGGCGACTTGCCGCGCTTCGGGAATCAGATCCAGGGGCGCAGCCGCCAACGCCGGTACGTGCAGCGATTGGCAAATGTGGCAGGCAGTCTCCGGCCCACCGGTGTGCTGGTGGACAAAGGCGCCGCCCGCGGCGAAATACAACAGGGCAACACAGCCTAATGTGGCTAGCGCGCGTTTGCCGGAAATGAACCTAAGAAAGTCCATCTGTCTAAAGCTGCACACCTCAGTGTAGCAGCTTAGACGGACGAGCGGGACGCTTGGTTGCTCTAAAGCGTACCGATTCGCGCCACGGCTTGACCCTGCAACCGTTCATCCCTAAGCTCCGTCCTACTAACCACATGCATGGAATGCTGTTACGGTATCCATTCGGTTGGCGTTTCCAAATTATTTCAGGGGAGCAGTGCGATGAAGAGACTTGTCTTAGTGTCCTCTCTTATTCTCTGCGCGGCCTCGGGTGTATTCGGACAGCAACCGGCGGAATCACGCGCGTCTGGGATCCACCAGGCTGATGACGTTCCCGGCGAGCAGCGGATGACGGCGCTCGAGGAACGGGTGCGTACGCTTGCGGAAGAGGTGGCGCTGCTGCGCGGAGAGCTGAAGGCGCTTCGTGACGCTAAATCCTCCGAGCCTTCGTCGGACGGGCGGGTTCTGCTGGCGTCGTCGCACGTGGAGCCGGGAATGGTTGGCAGCAGCTCGGCTTCTGCGCCGCCCGAAGCCTTAGCTTCGCAGTTACCGCAGACGCAAGCCAGTGGCGGCACGCAACTGCAAACGTATGGTGGCGCGACATCGAATGCCAAGCTGCTTAACCCGGACATCAGCCTGATCGGCGATTTCATTGGGACTGCAGGACGCAACGCGGTTTCCCCGTCGCCTTCCCTGCAGCTCCACGAAACCGAGGTCGGCATGCAGGCAATCATCGATCCTTACGCTCGGGCGGACGCCTTCATCTCCTTCGGCGAAACGGGCGTCAACGTGGAGGAAGGCTATGTAACGTTCACTTCCCTTCCGGCAGGCCTCTTGCTCAAGGTCGGCAAGATGCGAGCGGCCTTCGGCAAGGTCAATACAATTCATAACCACGCGCTGCCATATATTGACCGCCCACTCGTAACGAATAACCTTGTTGGTGGTGAAGATGGGATTAATGACGCCGGCATGTCGCTCTCCCACTTCATACCCGCGCCAAAAGGATGGTTTATGGAGGGCACCGCCCAGGTTTACCGCGGCGATTCAGACGATCTATTCAACTCATATCGCCGTCAAGACCTGGGTGTGGTGGGTCATCTGCGGGGCTATCGCGACCTCAGCGAGTCGACCAATCTCGATCTCGGAATCTCTTACGCGCGGGGAAACAGCGCAGGCCTCGCCGCCGCGCCGAATCCCTCCACGTTCTTCACGAACCTCTACGCTGCGGACGCCACACTCCGGTGGAAGCCGTTGCGGCGCGCCATTTACAAAAACTTCCTCTTCCGCACGGAACTGTTCTGGAGCGCTCGCGACCAATTGTCTGCGCTCAACGCCTTCCAGACGCAGCATGCCTTCGGCATGTACTCCTCGGCGGAATATCGGTTGAATCGCCGCTGGACCGTAGGCGGGCGCTTCGATCGCAGCGGCCACGCCGCGAATGCCAATCTGACGGACACAGGCTTTTCCGGCATACTTACCTATTGGCCCAGCGAATTTAGCCAGATCCGTGGGCAATACCGTTTCGGACGCTTGGCGGTGGCCAATCCTGGAGATTTTTCAAACGCCAACGAGTTTCTGTTCCAGTTTCTATTCGTGATGGGCGCGCATGGGGCGCATCCGTTCTAGTTTTTTCGACACCTAGGGAGACGCACGATGCATAGATGTAGCTTTGGTCCGCGCCTGACGGCGGTTTTCACGGCGCTGGCATTTTCAATGTCGCTGCTCGGCCCGCTCATCGCACGCGCGGACAGCAAACTCAAGATCATCACCGCCACCACGGACCTCGCCTCGCTGGCCCAGGAAGTCGGAGGAGACAAAATAGAGGTGGAATCGATCGCACGCGGCTACCAGGACCCGCACTTCGTCGATGCCAAGCCAAGTTTCCTTCTGAAATTGAAGCGCGCCGATCTGCTGATTGTCGTCGGACTCGACTTGGAGATTGGCTGGTTGCCTCCGCTGATCACGCAATCGACGAATCCGAAGATACAGGTGGGTGCCCCGGGATATCTCGATGCCTCGCGCTTCGCGAAAATTCTGGAAATTCCCACCGGGCAAGTGACCCGCGCGGAGGGCGACGTACATCCGCTGGGGAATCCGCATTATTGGCTGGACCCGGAAAACGGCTTGCGCATCGCTAAGGGCATCGCGGACAAGCTCAGTGAGATGCGCTCTAGCGACGCGGCGTACTTCGCGCAACGCTATGCCGATTTCGAGCACCGCCTGAAGCAAGCGGATGAGCGCTGGCTGGCGGAGATGAAACCGTACGCCGGGCGCAAAATCGTGACGTATCACCGGTCTTGGCCGAACTTTGCGGAACATTTCCACTTAAATGTGGTGGGCTACGTCGAGCCACGCCCTGGTATTCCGCCGAGCCCGCAGCACACCGTCGAGTTGATACACCTGATGAAGCGCGAAAATGTAAAAGTGATTGTCGTGGAACCATATTTCGATTTGAAGACGCCCAACGCGGTTGCCCGCGAAACCGGCGCACAGGTGCTTGTGCTACCGCCGTCGGTCGGGGGCGAAAAAGAGATCACCGATTACTTCAAGCTGTTTGACTACGACATCAGCAAGCTGAAGCAGGCGTTTGACGCCGCGCACTAAATCAGGAGAGCGTGCCAATGGAGATTTTTCTTTTTCTGCTCGCGCCGTTCGTGGCCAGCCTCATTCTGACCGGCATCCACGCCTATCTCGGCGTGCATGTCGTGGAGCGCGGGGTAATCTTCGTGGACTTGGCGCTCGCGCAGATAGCCGCGCTGGGCGCCACTGTGGCAATCGTAGCGGGCATGGATCCGCACGGACGCAACTCGTATTGGATCAGCCTGGGATTTACGTTTCTAGGCGCGGCGATTTTTGCGCTCGCGCGGACGCGGCGGGGGCACATCCCGCAAGAAGCCTTTATTGGCATCGCCTATTCGGTGGCTTCGGCCATGGCCATCCTATTGATGAGCAAGGCTACTGGCGAGACCGAGCACCTCAAGGACATGCTCGTCGGAAACATTCTGGCGGTTTCCTGGCCGGAAGTGCGCAAAACGGCGATTCTGTACGCGTTGGTCGGCGTCTTTCATTACGTGTTTCGCAAGAAGTTTTTGCTGATCTCAATGAACCACGAAAAGGCGGAAAGCCTCGGCGTAAACGTGCGTTTCTGGGACTTCCTTTTCTACGCTTCTTTTGGATTTGTTGTTACTTCGTCGGTGGCCATCGCTGGGGTGCTGCTGGTCTTTTGCTATCTGATTGTACCCAGCGTGGGCGCCATGCTATTTGCCGATCGCATCGGTCCGCGGTTGGCCATCGGATGGACCATGGGGACGCTGGTCTCTGCGCTCGGCTGCTACTTGAGCGTGCTGTTGGATACGCCAACGGGAGCAACCATTGTGGTGACGTTCGGAGGAGTCCTGGTCGTAATGTTCCTACTGCACCTGGTCGTGCACCATGGGCGAGGAGCAGAGTTGGCGGGAGCGCGGGCTGCGCAGCGGGAACTCTCCCAGGAGGGAGTAGCCAGCCCTCGTTCGTAGTTTAGCAGCAGGATTTCGGAACCGGGTCGATTATTTGGCGGAATTGCTGACTGGCATCGCGGTCCGCTCTGGGCACGAGGTTGTGAGAACCACCTGCTTGGTTTGCAGATCGAAGATTTGGTATTCGCCGGGCCAGAACGACAGGACCTTTTCCACGCGGGATTTTGCCACGCTAAGTTCCGGCGCGCCCTCCAACCAGAAAACGGCTTTTTCGCTCTCCCTTCTGACGATGTCATAGCGGAAGGTTGTTTCCATTTCGCTCCTTAGCGGCCCCTAGTAATCGCGTGTGGACATTCCATAGAACTCATTTCCAGAGCGTATCCGATTCCATAACCGAGGATTCGGCACAACCCCCTGACGAGTTCTCCAACTCTTTGTGTGAGGCGCGCGCCGCCGGACTTGCGACGACCGTCCCGCTGCTTACCATACGGCCGCTTCTTTGGCTGAAGACCACATATTGCCCCGGTGCCGCTGCGGAGAGTTCAATGATGCGGGTTTTGGCTGTCTCCAGATCCCGGACAGCCTCCAACCAGACGGGATGCCCGCCTGGGTCGCGCCTGAATATGTCGTAGGATTGTGACACCATGTGACAATCGAAGCCCTTGGTGCAGGATACCGGAGGGCCAAGAGCGTGCAATTGGGTAAAGACCGGATTTTGCAGGCGGGAATTTATTGGGGGTAGGGAGAAATCTAAAGTCAATCCTGTATTGCATTGGTGCCAAAAGGGCGTAAGTTTCGCATACTTCGACGAAACGAGGGTCTGTGCGCTCGTGACAAGCATTTTTGTGGTCGACGACAATCAACTCATGCGCCAGCAAGCGCTTCGCTTGCTAGAGCAGCAGGATTCCTGGCAGGTTTCCGGTGAAGCGGTGAACGGCAAAGATGCCGTAAGCAAGTACCGCGATCTGCTTCCGGACGTCACGATCATGGATTTCGAGATGCCGGAAATGAATGGGCTGGATGCGGCGCGCGAAATCCTCAAGGAATATCCGAAGGCCGCCATCTTAATGCTGTCAGTGCATCTTCCAGGTCAACTGGCGGTGGAAGCGAGAAAAGTGGGCATCAAAGGCGCCTGCCCCAAGTCTGAAATGTGGTGCTTGCCGGATGCGATTCGCGCTGTACTCCGCGGCGAGACGTATTTTCCTCACTAAGTACTTCGAGCGGCTGGGACGAGATCCGCTCCCTGAAAGTCGGAATTCCTCCCGTTGATGTGGTAAAATAGCGTTTCCCAAGATGCTCCAGGGAGCGATCACCGCATGAAATTTGGAGTAGTTGTCTTTCCGGGCTCCAACTGCGATCACGACGCGTTTTACGCCATCGGCAACATCCTAAAAAAGCCCGTCGCGCTCATCTGGCACCAGTCGCAGGACCTCGCCAATTGCGATGCCATTATCCTGCCTGGCGGGTTTGCGTATGGGGACTATCTGCGCACGGGAGCCATTGCTCGGTTCTCCCCGGTGATGAAGTCCGTCGGCAAATTCGCCAAGAGCGGCGGGATGGTGCTGGGCGTCTGCAACGGCTTTCAGATTTTGCTGGAGGCGGGTCTGCTGCCGGGCGCCATGATGCGCAACAGCGGTCTGCGCTTCATTTGCCGCCATGTCCACATTCGGGTGGAGCAGACGGATACGCCGTTTACTAATGCTGCTACGAAGGGGCAGATTCTCAAGATTCCCATCGCGCATAGCGACGGGAACTACACTTGCGATGAGGCCACGCTTGCGGAACTCGAGAGGAATCGGCAGGTCATATTCCGCTACACCACGCCGCAGGGGACGGATGATACAGCCGGAAATCCTAACGGCTCGACCGCCAACATTGCCGGAATTTGTAATCGCGAGCGCAACGTCGCCGGTTTAATGCCTCATCCGGAGCGCGCCGTTGAGTCCGCGTTGGACTCCGCAGATGGGCTGGTCATTTTCCACTCCATGGTCGAAGCGTTGGTTGGCGCAGCAAAGGCGACCGCTTGAACCTGGCAAGAACTACCGATTTCGTTCGCAGGGGCACGCACTTCGTGCCCCTGTCGTTTCTTGTCGCAATGCCCTTTCGTTTGGAGATATGAACCCGGAAATGGCGACCGCATCCACTGAAATCAGGGTCACCCAGGAAATTGCGGCGGAGCATGGTCTTACCGCGGAAGAATACGCGCGGGTGAAGCAGATCCTGGGTCGCGAACCGAACATCACGGAACTGGGGATTTTTTCAGTGATGTGGAGCGAGCACTGCTCGTACAAGTCGAGCAAAGTGCATTTGAAGCGGTTGCCCACGCGCGGCAAGCTTGTGGTGCAAGGGCCGGGAGAAAACGCCGGCGTTGTAGACATCGGCGACGGGCTGGTCGCCGCGTTCAAGATCGAATCGCACAATCATCCGAGTTACGTGGAGCCGTTTCAGGGCGCGACCACAGGTGTCGGCGGTATTTTGCGCGATATTTTCACCATGGGCGCGCGGCCGGTGGCCGTGCTCGATTCGCTGCGATTTGGCCCGATTGTCGCCGGAAATGGCGTCAGCGAAGAAGAAGCTGCAAAGAATCGGCGCATCCTCGATGGCGTGATTCGCGGGATTGCGCACTACGGAAATTGCTTTGGCGTGCCGACCGTTGGCGGAGAAGTCGGCTTCGAGCCTTGCTATTCGCAAAATCCACTGGTGAATGCGCTGGCCCTGGGGATCGCCAGGAAGGAAGATTTGTTTTTCGCCAAGGCGCGTGGAACCGGCAATCCCGTAATCTACGTTGGCGCCAAAACGGGTCGCGATGGCATTCACGGCGCCTCGCTGCTGGCCTCCGCGGAATTCACCGAAGAATCGAAGCAGAAACGGCCCAACGTGCAGGTGGGCGACCCGTTCATGGAAAAGTTGCTGCTGGAAGCCTGCCTCGAGGCGATGCAGACGGGCGCAGTCGTTGCGATTCAGGATATGGGCGCGGCAGGGCTTACCTGCTCGACGACTGAGATGGCTTCGCGTGGCGGCACCGGCATCGAAATCGATCTGGCGAAGGTGCCGCAGCGCGAATCGGGCATGACACCGTACGAAATCATGCTCAGCGAATCGCAGGAGCGCATGCTGCTAGTTGCCGAGAAGGGTCGCGAGCGTGAAGTTCTCGACGTGTTCAAGAAGTGGGGACTCGACGCTGTAGTTGTCGGCGAAGTGACCGATGGCGGACTGCTGCGCGTGAAAGACCGCGGCAAGTTGGCGGCGGAAATTCCCACGCATCCATTGGCCGAAGAAGGGCCGGTATACCGGCGGCCGATTGCGCAGCCGCCGCTTCGCAAAGAAACGCCGGCAGACTGGTTTCCCTTTTCAGCCGAAGGCGTCGATCTCACTCCGAATTTCCTAAAACTGCTGGGTTCGCCTGCGATTGCATCGAAGCGCTGGATCACCGAGCAGTACGACACATCCGTGCGCACCAACACGCTCGCGGGACCCGGCGCGAGCGATGCCGCGGTCATTCGCATAAAAGATCTCGAGACGGGCGTTGTGAGGCGAGCACTGGCGCTTGCGACAGACGGCAATGGCCGCTGGTGTCAGTTGAATCCGCGCATCGGAGCGATGCACGCCGTCGCCGAAGCGGCTCGCAATGTCGCCGCGAGCGGCGCGCGTCCCATGGCCGCGACCAACTGCCTAAACTTCGGCAGCCCGGAAAAACCGGAAGTGATGTGGCAATTCAGCGAAGTGATCGACGGCCTGACCGTCGCATGCAACGAGCTGGGCACACCGATTACCGGTGGCAACGTCAGCTTCTACAACGAGACGCTGGGCAAGTCGATCTATCCGACGCCGGTCATTGGCGTCCTCGGCATTCTCGAAGACGCTTCGCGGGTTCTGAAGATCGGATTTCGCGAAGAGGGGGACGCCATCGTCCTGCTTGACGGAGCTACCTCGCTTATAGGGGCGCAGCCCACCGCGGCGGGCGGGCATGCTGCGCCCCTACTCGGCACGCAACGTGAATTCTCATCCAGCGAATATTCCAATACGGTTGCCGGCATTGTCGTCGGCGAGCCGCCGGCCATCGACTTGGCGGCCGAGAAGCACCTGCAGGAATGTCTGGTGTCGCTGGCGGCGAGCGGCGCGGTGTGTTCGGCGCACGACGTGAGCGACGGCGGCATCGCTGTTACGCTCGCGGAATCCTGCTTTGCAGCGAAGTCGCAACATGATGCGACGCAACTCGGCGCCAAGGTTAGTCTGCTGGAGGAATCCTCGCCAGCCGAATACGCGCTCTTCGGCGAACGCGGCGCGCGCGCCGTAGTGTCCGTCGCACCAACTTCGCTTGCCCGCGTTCTCGAGACTGCGAGACAATATGAAGTGGCGGCGCACCAGATTGGCCGGGTCATCGGCAGCGATGCTTTCCGCATCGAATATAAGGGGAGCGCGGTGATCGATACATCCGTCGCCAAGCTATACGACACCTGGGCTCATTCGCTGGAACGCACGCTCAAAGCTCGTTGATCGCCATGCGGTCACACGGAAAATGACGCAAAAACTCGCTTACGTCGACGATCGTTTTCACGACGAATGTGGTGTGTTCGGCGTGTTCGGCCATGAAGAGGCGTCCAAGCTGACCTACCTGGGCCTGTATGCGCTACAGCATCGCGGCCAGGAATCGGCTGGAATCGTCTCCAGTGATGGCGCAGAACTGCATCTGCACCGGGCGATGGGCGAAGTCGAGGAAATATTTACGCCGCCTGTGCTGGCGGAACTTCCCGGCAATCTTGCTATAGGCCACACGCGCTACTCCACCGCGGGCGACAAAGCGCTGCTAAATGCTCAGCCCATCATGATCGACTGCAACAAGGGCAAAGTGGCGCTCGGCCACAACGGCAACTTAACCAACGCCGCAGAATGGCGGCGCAAGCTCGAGCATCGCGGCTCGATATTTCAGACCAATAGCGACACGGAAGTGATCGTGCATCTGCTGGCGCGGTCACAAGCGCGGAATCTCACTGGCGCGCTCGGTGACGCGTTGAATCAAGTCGAAGGCGCGTACTCGTTGCTCGTGCTCACCGCGGACGAGTTGATCGCCGTGCGCGACCCGCGCGGCTTCCGCCCGCTGAATCTCGGCAAGCTTGGCGACGCCTGGCTGGTGGCCTCGGAGACCTGCGCCTTCGATTTGCTCAATGCGCAGTATGTGCGCGAAATCGAGCCGGGCGAAATGGTGCGCATCTCGCGCTCCGGCATCGAGTCCATTCATTTCGCACCGGAAAAGCCGCTGCAGCAATGCATTTTCGAGCATGTTTATTTCGCGCGGCCGGATAGCATCATCTTTGGCCGCTCTGTCAATGAGAGCCGGGAAGCGCTCGGCCGCACGCTGGCCAGAGAACATCCCGCGAGTGCCGACATTGTGGTGCCGGTCCCGGATTCGGGCGTACCCGCGGCGGTCGGCTACGCGCTCGAGTCCGGCATTCCATTCCGCATGGGCCTGATCCGCAATCACTACATCGGACGCACGTTCATCGAGCCTTCGCAGGCCATTCGTAATTTTGGCGTGAAGCTGAAGCTCAACCCGATTCGGAGCTTGATTGAAGGCCAGCGTGTCGTGCTGGTGGACGACTCCATTGTGCGCGGCACCACCAGCCGCAAAATCGTCCGCATGGTACGCGAGTCAGGCGCCACGGAAGTGCACATGCGCATCAGTTGTCCGCCCACGATTTCGCCTTGTTATTACGGCGTTGATACTCCTACGCGCGAAGAGTTGATCGCGTCCTCCAGTACGCCGGAGGAAATCTGCAAATTCATCGGAGCCGATTCGCTGGGCTATGTTTCCCTTGCCGGATTGAAGCAAGCGGTGAACGACACGAAGGGCGACTATTGTACGTCCTGCTACACGGGCGTATATCCAACCGACCTGGTCCAATTGGAAGTGCGCAATGGCATTGCAAAGAAGACAGGTGATGCCATGAACGGCAACGCGAATGAAGGCTCAATCGAACATCCCGTGGCGGTGGAACATGAAAACTGATGCCAAGCGCAACAAAGAAGCGCAGCCCAATGTGCCCGTGGGGCAGCGCGTGCAGCGCGAAATCATTGCCTGGTTCTGGGTAGCGCTGGTGTTTTTGCTCATTAACGGCACCATCGGCCAGGCGCGGGTGATTCCCTCCGGCTCCATGGAAAACACTCTGCTCATCGGCGATCACTTGATCATGAGCCGCATCGGCTATGACGCCGGCGTGCCTTTCACCAATTGGCATGTGCCGTTGTGGCGCAATCCGCATCGGCAGCAGGTCATCATTTTCAAGCCGCCCTTTGCGCCGGACACGCCGGATTACGTCAAGCGCGTCATCGGCCTGCCGGGAGATTCCATTGAGATCCACGACAGCTCCGTGTGGGTGAACGGCCAAAGGCTCAATGAAAGCTACACCAGGGGCCGCACCGATCCTTACGATCTGCACCAGCCGTTCAAAGTTCCGGACAATTGCTATTTCGTAATGGGCGACAATCGCAGCAATTCCTACGACAGCCGCTTTTGGGGCTGCGTGCCCCGCAAAGACATTATCGGCACGCCGGTGATGATATACATGTCGCTCGATGTTCCCCCGGACGCTTGGGAACCTGGCCAGATTCGCGAGCGCTTTTTTGCTTACGCGAATGCGCTGGTGCATCCGGGTCTGGTGCGCTGGAAGAGATTGTTTCGGACTTTTTAAGCTGACTGTCCCCAGCAAAAACGAACAAGTGTTGCCGAACCCCGCTCGGCGGCACGCAGTATTCTCCCGAAAGAGAACGACAGGAACTTCCGTGCGCCCGTACGACAAACGAACGCCAGCAGGACTTCCATGAAATACGCCGACGCTGGAGTGGATATAGCCGTTGCTGACGCAGCCAAGCAGAGCATTCGCCACCACGCGAGCAGAACCTTCACGCCGGGAGTTCTTGGTGGCATCGGCGGATTCGGCGCGCTGTTCGCGATGGACACTAAAAAATGGAAAGAGCCGGTGCTGGTCTCGAGCGCAGACGGCGTCGGGACCAAACTTAAAGTGGCCATGGCCACCGGCGTGCACTCCACCGTCGGCGGCGACTTGGTCAACCATTGCATTAACGACATTTTGGTGCAGGGGGCGGAGCCGCTGTTTTTTCTCGATTATCTGGCCATGGGCAAGCTCGATCCGAATGTGGTCGAGCAGCTCGTCGAAGGCATGAGCCGGGCCTGCCGCAAGGCAGGCTGCGCGCTGATTGGCGGCGAAACCGCGGAGATGCCCGGCTTCTATCCTCCGGGCGAATACGACCTCGCCGGCTTCATTGTGGGAGCCGTCGATCGCAAAAAGCTCCTCACCGGGAAAAATGTGAAGCCCGGCGATGCGCTCATTGCGCTACCCTCGGCGGGCTTGCATACCAACGGTTATTCGCTCGCGCGCAAGCTGGTGTTCGAAATTGCCAAGCTCAAACCGGACACCTACGTCGCGGAAATCGGCAACAAAATCGGTGCCGAACTGCTCAAGCCGCATCTATGTTACGCGCCAGCCCTGAAAGATAGTCTTGCGCGCGGATGGGTGTCCGCGCTTGCGCATATCACAGGCGGCGGCATTCCGGGCAATCTGCCGCGCGTGCTGCCCTCCGGCGTACGGGCGGAAATCGATCTGGCCGCGTGGCCCGTTCCGCCGATCTTCAAGTATCTTGCCAAGCTCGGGAAAATTGACGCGGATGAGCTTCTACAATCATTCAACATGGGTGTGGGTATGATTCTCGCGGTCCCTCCGCAAAACGTGAGGTGCGTGGAAACCGACCTGAAGCGCCGGCGCGAAAAATTTTTTCGCATCGGCCGCATCGAGAGAGGCGACTCCGGCAAAGCCCGCTTAAAGTTTTCCGGCACACTTGGTCTGTAGCCACACGTATCCGTATTCTACGGAGCACTATTTCGCCGCTAACGGATGACGCATGGGCCCGTGTGTTCAGCGGCGCAGGTGTTTCTTGGGCCGTGCCTTCGATTTTCTGCGACGTCGATGTCTCTTGCTCGAATGTTCCGCTGCGGCCAGTTCGCGGCGTTTGCGCGAAGCCCAGCGTGGTTTGTTGACTTGCCGGCCGCGGGCGATACCTAAGCCGTCCGGAGGAACATTTTCCGTAATCGTGGAACCGGCAGCGACGTACGCGCCATCGCCGATGCGCAACGGTGCGACTAGCGTCGTGTCACTCCCAATGAAAACACCCCGACCGATGGTAGTGGGGTGTTTTCCGAAGCCATCATAATTGCAGGTGATCGTGCCGGCCCCGATGTTCGTCTTTGCACCAACTTGCGCGTCGCCCAGGTAGGTCAGGTGTGGAACCTTCGCACCTTCGCCAATCACTGCCTTCTTCAATTCCACAAAATTTCCCGCACGCGCGCCGTCCTTGAGGTGCGCTCCTGGCCGCAAGCGGGCAAACGGCCCGATGATTACATTGTCGTCCAGGCGGCTCTGCACCGCGACGCAATGAGGTTCGACCAGAACGTCGTCGCCCAGAATCATGTCGCTTAGCACGCTGCCGGTCCGAATCGTGCAGCGCTCGCCGATTTTCGTCTTACCGAGAAGCTGCACGGCGGGCTCGAGCACGGTATCTTCCCCGGCCGTTACGTCCGGATCGATCAAAACCGTTTCTGGCAACTGGATGCTGACTCCCGCGTTCATCATCTCGGCGCGTTTCCGCTCACGGAAAATGCGGTCGACCTCCGCAAGGTCGGCGCGCGTGTTGCAGCCCAGTGCCTCACGCGAATCGGATGCGACATGAGCCAGCACGATTTCATTCTTCGCTGCCAGCATGGTGACAGCGTCGGTTAGATAGAGTTCGCGATGTTTGTTGTTGGGCCTCACCTGGGCAAGTGCAGGCCAGACTTTCTCTAAAGTGAAGCAGTAGATGCTGGAATTGATTTCGTTCAGCTCGCGCTGCTCATCGGTGAGCTGCGATTCCTCGACGATGGCCTGAACCGCGGTTTCGGATTTCCGTAAGATGCGTCCATAGCCGCTAGGGTCGCTGACTACTGCGCTTAGAATGGTCGCGGCGGCGTTCGCGGCGCGGTGCGCGGCGATCATCGACCGTAGAGTCTCCGTTCGGATCAGGGGCGCGTCGCCCGGCAAAACAAGAGCGAATTTCGCCGTACCCAATGCGCGGCGCGCCACCTGCATGGCGTGACCGGTCCCGCGCTGCGGCTGCTGCAATACGCTCTCCGCCTCCAGCGGCTCGACCACTGCGGACACCTGCTCAGCCTGATGCCCTACCACGACTACAATTTTCCGCACCTTCAGTGGGGCGCAGGCGGCCACGACGTGTTCAACCAATGACCGTCCGCCGGCTCGATGCAGAACCTTCGCCAGGCTGGACTTCAGCCGCGTGCCCTTTCCCGCGGCGAGAATGACAACGGCAAGATCGTTGGCCGGCATAATTCCAATCATTCTGCGGGAGCAGAATCAATTTCGCAATGCATCGATTTCTCGAATATTCTCGAAGTGCTTAATCGGCGGCGGCGACTGGCGCAAGAGCAGCTAGAGGAGCCTCCGCTTGCTCGTGAAGCGCTTCCCGAGTCGTGACGGTCCAAAGTGTGGGATCCGCGAGCAAACGGCTGACGAGCTGAGTATGAAGGGCATGGCCGGCCTTGTGTGCTTCCACGCGGCCCAGCAACGGGAGCCCTGCTAGAGCCAAGTCGCCAATCAGGTCGAGCGCCTTGTGGCGGCCAAATTCATCGGGAAAGCGCAGCGGCCCATTCATTACTCCATCCGAGGTCAGCACGATGGCGTTTTCCAAAGAACCTCCGCGAATTAGTCCCATGGAGCGCAAAGGCTCAATGTCGCGCTCAAAGCAAAATGTGCGGGCGCGCGCCAGCAGATGCCGGAAGGTTTCCGGGCTCACGAGCATCTCAACTTCCTGCTGGCCGACCAAGGGATGCGGGAAGTCCACGTAGCAGCGTACGCGGAATTCATCGGCTGGATAGATGCCAATGCGCCGGTCACCCTCCACGACCTCCAGAGGCTTCAAAACCTTGAGGAAACGGCGTCTGCGTCGAAGCCGTCGCGTGCCAGCTTCCTCAAGCATCTGCATGAACGGCTCTGCCGAGCCATCGAGGATAGGTACTTCGATGGAATCCAGATCGACGTAAACGTTGTCGATGCCGCAGGAGTAGATTGCAGCGAGCAAATGCTCCGTGGTGGAGAGCAGCACGCCTTGCTTCATCAAGCTTGTGGCGTAGCTCACTCGCGCAACATTGTGCCCCTGCGCTTCGATCAGGAAATTGTCGAGGTCGACGCGGCGAAACACGATGCCAATATCGGCGGGAGCAGGTACGAGACGGATATGCCCGTAAACGCCGGTGTGCAGCCCCACGCCTTCGGCGGAAGCAGGCTTCGCAATGGTTGTTTGGAGCATCTACGAGCCGGATTCTAGCATATTGTCATCCAAGAATTTCGTTGTTTGTTCCTTAGTATCAACAACTTATAACCGTCAGAGGGTCGTTTGGCGGCTCGCATGTGGTAATTTGGCAACATTTGGGTGCTTATGTGTGTCTTTGTGCAACGATACCCTCCCCGGGGGGCACCTGCTAGGCCGGGTTTCCCTGTGGACTCTTTCTGCGTCCCATTGCTTGCGGTGTTATACTGAGGTTCAGGTTTTTCTTCGGCAAGGTGAGCGATGAATCGAGCAGCTCGTATCGGCATTCTAGTAGCTTCCGTGGCCATCTTTTGCTACGCAGGAATTGGCCACGTCCTCGGACGCACGCCCGACGACAGGGCGTACAAATCGCTGACTGTCTACGGCGAGGTCTTGCAAAAGATCCAGTCCGACTATGTTGATGAGCCGAACATGCGGCTGGTCACGGCCGGTTCCTTGCATGGACTGCTGGAGTCGCTGGATGCGCAATCGAGCTATCTCACCCCGCGCGAATACACCGAATACAAGCAAAAGGCGCAGAGTGCCGGCACGGGAGAGACGGGCCTCAATCTGAGCAAGCGTTTTGGGTACGTCATCGTGATTTCAGTTTTGCCGGACAGCCCCGCGGAAAAGGCGGGCATACGTAGCAGCGATATCTTTGAATCGATCGCTGGGTTCACCACGCGCGACATGTCCGTTGGCCAAGCGCTGAACCTGCTGAATGGTCCCGCCGGCAGTGGTGTAAAGGTCGGCGTTATTCGGCGCGGCCGTGCCCAACCTGAAGAGGTCGATGTGGTGCGGCAGAGGCTGGCCGTGCCAAAGATCACAGCGCAAAAAATAGATCCTGACATCCTAGCGCTCCGTGTGCCTTCTCTGGATGCCGGGCGAGCCGACGAGATCCGCAGCCGCCTTGCGGATGCGGACAAGCAGGGAATTCACAAGGTGATTCTGGACTTGCGCGAATGCGGCCGCGGCCCAGTTTCGGAAGCCGTCAATGCCGCGCGCCTCTTTATTCCTTCCGGAACGATTGCCACGCTGCGTGGGCAAACTGTTTCCGCGCAAACCTTTACCGCCGAGCCTGGCAAGGTGGTTTGGCGAAATCCAGTTTCGATTTTGATTGATGGTACAACATCGGGAGCAGCGGAAGTATTGGCGTCGGCAATCTCTGCCAATCACCGCGGCGACTTGGTAGGCGAACGCACGTTCGGCTTGGCCTCGGAGCAGAAGCTGATCACGCTGGATGACGGCTCGGCGCTGTTCCTGACCGTGGCGAACTATTACAACGCCGGCGGCAAGTCCATTCTGGACGACGGCGTGACACCCTCAGAGGTCATTCGCGCCGCGGCCGATGACGATAATGATGTCAGCGACGACGCCTCGGCCTCCTCCAAAGAGCCGGCTTCCGGGCCGCGCCCATTGTCTCCAGAAGACCCCGTCTTACATAAAGCTCTTGATTTGCTGAGAGCGCCCGCAAAAAAGGCCGCCTAATATCCCGTGGTGGATAGAAGTTTTCCGCGTGCAGCGGTTTCTTATATTTTGAAACCGCGCGGCATTTGCCTCGCGATGGCTCTTACCATCTTTGCTGCGGGCTGCAAAAAAGAGGGATCACCGGCTCCACTCAAAGCCTCTCAGATCCATACGATCACGCGCGAAATGCTGCGCGCGGCCGCAGCCGTTGTTCGCGAACCGGGCCACATCGAATCCAAACTCGAATTTGAAGGCGCCCGCAGGGGCCAAGTCGATCACATTCGTATCACGCTGAGCGCGGGGGCATCGCCGCAGTCACAAGGTGAAATGCTGGCGCGGCTCATCCAGGCACTGGATCGTGTCGCGACAGCAAACGCGCTGACTCGTGACGCAGCCAAAGCGGCGGACTCCATCAGCCATTTGGAGTATCGCCGGGGCGGCCTGCCGACGCACGTAGTGGACATCGCAACGCGAGCTCCGGTGCCGCCAGTTCCGGCACCCACAGAAGCGGGTTCTGCCCGGCTGGCGATAATCCTCGACGATCTGGGCAACGACCGCGGCGCGGCGCAAGCCATTTTCGCGATGCCTTATCCGCTGACCATTTCGGTTCTGCCCAACCATCCGCACTCCGCGGAAATCGCGCAGGAGGCGCGTCGCCGGGGCTTCCAGGTGATGCTGCACCTTCCGATGGAGTCCATGGGCAACGAGCGGCCGGAAGCGCAGGAGTTGCGGCCGGGTATGTCCGAGGGCGATGTAAGCACACTGGTGGATGATTTCCTGCAAGCGGTGCCAGACGTCGCTGGCGTGAACAATCATCAGGGCTCGCAATCCACTGCCGACGCAGCACTGATGGATGAGCTGATGCCGGTGCTGAGGGAGCATAGCCTCTTTTACGTCGACAGCCGCACCACCGCAGCCACCGTTGCTTACGACACGGCGCAGCGCTTCGGCGTGCGCTCCGGGTTTCGCAATGTTCCGTTTCTTGATGATGTCGCGGAAGTGAGCGCGGTCCGCAAGCAACTCCTGCTTGCGCTGCGCGATGCACGCAAAAAGGGCGACGCAATCGCTATCGGGCACCCGCATCCCGCCACCCTGCAAGCGCTGCGAGACGTTCTGCCCAAGGCAAAGTTGCAAGGTGTACGTTTGGTCTTTGCGTCGGAAGTAGTGCACTGATTATCGCGAACAAGACTCGGGCCGCTTGGAAAATCACGCGCCGGCTGGAAGGCAGCACCAAGCGATGCCTCAGTTGTCTGCCTTCTCTTTTTTCTTCTCGTCTTTGTATTTCTTGCTGCCGACTTCGGAGAAACGCTTGTCTAGAGCGGCTTTGGTGAAGAGATCGTCGGAAAAACCGGGATTGTATTTGCAGGACTGAAAGAAAACCTGGTTGATGCGGCGTCCGTTGCGTTCGAGCGTGATTTGCAGCGGCGTCTGCACGCCATCCATGAGTTGATAATTCGTGAAGATGTGCGTTTCGACGCTGCGATCGGGCGAGGTATCGTCTTCGAGGGTTACCACACTGCGCACGAGAAAATGTGAGCTGCGGTCCAAGGCCAGGCGGAAATCGCGCTGCTCCGTATCGGTGATTTCGACCCAATCGACCGTCCTGAGATCCACAACGTCAGTCCCCCCGAAGCGGATAGTCATTCCAGGCTCTTTCAGGCGCACGCGGAGCAGATTGTTGATGTCGCGCTTGGCCTGCTCCTGAAAATCCGCAACGGCCGCGGCGCTCAGCTCCGTGACCCCGCCGCGATCGAGCGTCCAGCCACGGTCGCCGTTGTACACGTTGACGATCACGCCCTTTTTTGAAAAGTCAGTGCGATTCTTGTCCGGGTAGCGCCAGTACACCTTGAAATTCGTGTAACCGGTCATTTCACCGCTGTGGCCAAACTGCGCGAGGCGCCCTTCGCAATTGCTCTCGCGAATATCAAGATAGGTCGGGCCGCCGAGCGCGGTGATCAACTGATCCAGAATCTGTTTTCCTTTGGCCGCGCGCTCCTCCGGCATCATATTGTCCGGGTTTTGAGCGCGCACACGCCGCGCAGACGAGGCCGCTAAAAGCGCGGCCAGCGCCAGAATCCCGCAGACACTGTTAGCAGACCTCAACCGCACAGCACCGCCCCTCCGTTTACATTGATGATTTCACCGGTCATGAAGTTGGCCAGGTCGGAAGCCAGGAACAGGATCGGTCCGGCAATTTCTTCGGCAGTGCCCGGGCGTCGCATGGGAATCGCGGCCGCAATGGCTTTGCCGCCGGTTTTCGAGTTGATTACCGGTTTGGACATGTCCGTGGCTACCCAGCCGGGCGCGACGCAGTTCACCAAAATGTTGTGGCGCGCGAGTTCCGTTGCGAGCCCCTTCGTAAAACTGATAATGCCGCCTTTGGAGGCGCCGTAGTGCGTGTGAAAGGATTCGCCGCGCTGCCCAGCGGTCGAGCTGATCGGGATAATCTTGCCGGACTTTTGCTTGATCATCTGCGGCACGGAAAAATGAATGATGGAGTAGACGCTCTTCAGATTGACCCGGATCATCTCGTCCCATTGCTTCTCGGTCATTTTTTCAATAGGCAGGTCTTCCAGGTTCCATACGCCGGCATTGGCCACCACGATGTCGAGCCGGCCCAGGCGCGAAATCGCGAACTCCACAAGTTTTTTGTTGTCCGCATGGCGCCCAACGTCCGCTTTGAATGCTTCGACGCGCGTGCCGTGCTTGCCCGCTTCCTGCTGCACTTGCTCCGCCGCTTCTTTCGCTTTGTTGTAATTGAAAACGACGTCCGCGCCGGCCTGCGCAAACAGCTTCACTGCTGCAGCGCCAATTCCCCGCGACCCCCCGGTAATGAGCGCCGCCTTGCCAGCCAGTGAAATCATCAAGCCCCCGTTGATCGATTGGTGTCAGAAACTGAAAGCCATAGCTACCGAGCAGGCACGCGCCTGATTGCCGCGGCCCATGTACGTAAGTTCACCTGCGCGACGTGGCTTGCACCAGCGCACGAAAGAGCGCCCCCGCAAGCGCGTCATCGGCCATTCGTTCCGGATGCCACTGCACGCCGAGAACCCAGTGCTTGTGCGGCTCGTGCTCAACAGCCTCGATCACCCCATCGGGTGCAACCGCGGCAATGCGCAAGCCGTGCCCAAGGTCTCGAATCGACTGGTGATGCGAGGTGTTTATCCTCACGTTGAATCCTCCGCTACGCTTCTCAATGCCGCTGCTGGCCGCCAATTGAGCGAGTTCGCCGCCCGAGTCAATCAACGCGGCATGGACAGGGTCAGGCGCGTCAGGCGGAAGGCCTTCCTTGCTATGTTGGATGTTCGTGTGTAACTCGCTCGCGATGTCCTGATATAAGGAGCCACCGAGACAAACGTTGAGACTCTGGCAGCCATAGCAAATAGCCAGGACAGGCTTGCCGGAGGCGAAGGCGTGTTCCAAAATACCGAAATCCGTCTTCTCTCGATTTGCATCGGCTTCGTGGGTCTTTGCGTGAATCGCAGTGTTGTAGAGGGCTGGGTTAACGTCCGCGGGCGCCCCCGGGAGCACGAAAGCGTCCACGTCGCCGACTTCGGTCGCAAGCTGGGCTTTGGACAGGCTCAGCGAAATAGGGACCGGAGCGCCTCCGGCTCCCTCGACACCCTCAAAATAGTAGCGAAGCTTGGTCGTGATGCGCCTGTCCTGCTCCAGAGAGGTGCGCCAAGGGATCCCTACGCGGGGGCGAAACACAGGATTCTCAGATGAGGCGGCGCGGGACATTGAACCGAGAATCGTAGCATCTGCCCGATGCGGGCGGCAACTGAGCGCTCCCTAGGAAATTTGCGCGTCTGATGAAAGTTCAAGCACGTGAGGAGACGCTTCGGTTGAGCGCCGCGTCGAGAGCAAATTCGGGGCGGTGGAAGTAGCCTGGAAGCTCGCCGAGCCGGGAAGCGAGCTGCTCTGGAGAGGAAGCGCGCAGCGTGACGTGGCCGAGCTTGCGGCCGGCGCGTGCGGATTTGCCGTAGAGGTGCAGATGTGCGTCGCGCACGGCAAGAACCTCGGCCGGCTCGGGGACCTCGCCAATCAAGTTGAGCATGGCCGAGCAGCCGATTGCGCTGGTCGAACCTAGGGGAAGGTCGACGACGGCTCGCAAGTGATTCTCGAACTGGCTCGTAATGGCGCCCTCGATGGTCCAGTGGCCGGAATTATGGACGCGGGGCGCCATTTCGTTGGCCAGCAAGCGCCCTTCGTGCTCGAAAAACTCAATGGCCAGCACGCCGACATATTGCAATGCGTCGAACACGCGGCGTGCCGCATCTTCCGCCTCGTTCTGAACTGCGCGATCAAGCTGCGGCGCCGGGGCCAAGGACAAGCGCAGGATTCCTCCGCGATGGTGATTTTCCACCAGCGGATAAACGGCGGTTTCGCCCGTCCGCCCGCGCACCGCCAGAACGCTCAGTTCGCGAGTGAAAGGCACCAGGCGCTCGAGCATAAACGGCGCATGCTGCTCGGGTTCGGTACTTGTGCGTCTCCCCGCTGCAGCGTTTGCCGCCGGTAATTCGCTTTTGGCCTTGGAGACATCTTCGGCGCTGCGCAGAATCCATTGCCCCTTGCCGTCATAGCCCATGCGGCACGTTTTCAGAATCGCGGGCAAACCGACCTGCTTGACCGCGCCATCGAGCGCTTCTCGGTCGTTGACGGGCGCGAATTCGGTGGTGGCGATGCCCAGTTTTTGGAAAAGGCGCTTTTCGTTCAGGCGGTCCTGCGCCGCTTCGAGCGCGGCGGGAGGAGGAAGCACCGGCACGCGCTCAGCAAGAAAGCGCGCCGTTTCAACGGGTACGTTCTCAAATTCGTAGGTCACCAGCTCCAGTCCGGTCGCAAATTTCTTCAACGCAGAGCGGTCCGTGAATTGGGCGGTGATGCGCGTGGCGATGCGTCCGACCGGAGCTTCCGGTGAAGGATCGAGAAAACGGAAGTGAAGACCCAGCGGATAACCCGCGAGCGCGAGCATGTATCCGAGCTGCCCGCCACCGAGGATGCCGATCGTCACGCGCGCGTTCCTTTTTTTTCCGGCGAGGAGGTCGTGGTTATTCCCAGCGCGCGAGCCGGGGCCTTCGGGTCCGGATTGGCGAGGACGCGCTCAGTTTGCGTACTGCGGAATTTTCGGTACGCTTCTCGCACTTCGGGGTGTTTCGCGCCGAGAATCGCCGCCGCCAGCAAGGCCGCGTTGATGGCGCCTGCTTTGCCAATCGCTAGCGTGCCGACGGGAACCCCGCCGGGCATCTGCGCAATGGAAAGGAGTGAATCCAAACCTTTTAGCGCTTTCGACTCTACGGGGACGCCCAGCACCGGCAGTACCGTTTTCGACGCGGCCATGCCGGGTAGGTGCGCGGCACCCCCTGCGCCCGCGATGATCACTTCGATCCCGCGTTTTTCCGCGGAAGCGGCGTATTCGAAGAGGAGATCCGGGGTCCGGTGGGCGGATACCACGCGTGTTTCATGTGGAACACCGAGCTCCTCGAGGACTTTCGCGGCGTGCTCCAGGGTTTCCCAATCCGAGGAGGATCCCATGATGATTCCCACTAGAGGAGTCTTCCCTGCCAAAGTAGATTCTTTCGCCATTCTCGCTTTCACCGAAGAGAGCGGATATTTTACGGTGTTTTTCAGCCCGCCGCGACCTGTGCGCGTTGTTTCCAATATTGGCGGAGCTGCCCGACGAGGTAGAGAGACCCGGTGACGAAAACGGCGTCTTGGGGCGCTGCTTTGGACAAAAGATAGTCGAGCGCTTGCTCTGCATCGGCAATAACCGAGCTGCGGGCCGCATGGTGCGCCGCGATCTCGCTGAGCTGCGAGGCAGAGATGGCGCGCGGGGTGCGCGCTTCGGTGAAGACAACCTCGGATGCATGTGGAAAGAGCACACCGGCGATTTCGTCGACTGCTTTGTCGCGCACCGCTCCGTAAAGAAGCACAATTTTGCGGCCTGCGAAGTTTTCTTCCCAGAAAGCGGTCAGCTCGCGCGCTGCGCCGGGGTTGTGCGCCCCGTCAACATAGAGGTCGGGCTGCGTTTGCAGTCTTTCCAGGCGCCCCGGCCAAACGGCTCCAGCGATGCCTTGCTCGATTGCGTTCTCCGGGATCCGGTAGCCGCGTGCGCCCAGCGTGCGCGCCGCTGCCACGGCATTAATCGCGTTCTGCAACTGGAAACGCCCGGCCAACTGCGGGGCGAGCTGTGCGGACCAGCCTGAAGCCGTCTCCGTAATCCGCGCGCGGGCTCGGCCGTTTTCCATCGCTTGCTGATCCACCCGATACGCAAGAGGCGTTTCGATGACCGAGCAGCCCAGCTTCTCGGCGCGAGTCAGAATGACTTCGCGCGCCTCCGGCCCCTGCGCGGCGAGGACAACCGGCACGCCCGTTTTTAGAATGCCGGCTTTTTCCGCCGCGATTTCGCGCAACGAATGCCCCAGAAAATTTTCGTGATCAAAGTCGATGCTTGTTATCAGAGAAATCGCTGGAGTCAGAATATTCGTGGCATCGAGTCGTCCGCCCAGGCCAACCTCGAAAATTCCGAAGTCCACCCGAGCTTGGGCAAAATATTGAAATGCCATGGCCGTCACGCACTCGAAGTAAGTGGGATGCGCGCGAAGCTTTCCGGCGGCGAGAAGTTCTTCGATGAGCGACTGAATGCGCGTGAGCGTTTCCGAGAAATCGGAATCACTAATTTCTGCGCCGTTCACGCGAATGCGTTCATTGATTTTTTCCAGGTGCGGTGATGTGTTCAGCCCGGTGCGAAATCCGGCTTGCCTCAGAATCGATTCAAGGAACGCTGCCGTCGAGCCCTTGCCATTGGTCCCGGCAACGTGCGCTGATGGATACGCGCGGTCGGGCCGGCCGAGGCGCTCGGACAGAATGGTGATGTTTTCGAGATCAAACTTTGCAGCGGCCGCCTGCGTCGGCGCAGCCAATTCCCTGCCGAGAGAGAGCAAGTACCGCACCGCAGCGTCGTAATTCATTTCAGCTCAGCAAGAGGTCGAAGGAATTGGCGATGAAGTTCTTCATCTCTTTGCGGGGGACTACGGCATCGAGAAAACCGTGTTCGAGCAGAAATTCAGAGCGCTGAAAGCCGTCGGGGAGCTTTTGGCGAATGGTCTGCTCGATGACGCGCGGCCCGGCAAAGCCGATCAGCGCACCGGGTTCCGCGATGTTGAGATCACCCAGCATGGCAAAGCTCGCGGTGACGCCGCCCGTCGTGGGATCGGTCATCACGGAGATATATGGCACTTTCGCTTCGTCGAGCTTGGCAAGTGCGGCGGAAACTTTCGCCAACTGCATCAGGCTGATGGTCCCTTCCATCATGCGCGCGCCGCCGGAGCAGGAGACGATCACCAGCGGCTGGCGGGTGTCGAGGGCCAATTCAATGCCGCGGGTTACTTTTTCTCCGACCACCGCGCCCATCGAGCCGCCAATGAAATTGAACTCCATGGCGCAGCACACGATGGGCCGGCCGTTGAGCTGGCCCTCCGCGGTGATGATGGCGTCGCACATGCCCAATTTCTTACGCGCTTCGCGCAGGCGCGTCGCATAAGGCTTGGTATCCACGAAGCGGAGCGGGTCGGTCGAGGTCATGCGCGCGTCGTGTTCGGTCCAGCGGCCGTCGAGGAGCATTTCCAGGCGCTGCTTTGCGCCCATTTTGAAATGAAACTGGCACTTGGGGCAGACAAGGAGATTAGCTTCGAGATCTTTGCGGAAGACGATGGTGCGGCAGGATTCGCACTTGACCCACAAGCCTTCCGTGCGCACGCGGCGTTCTTCGGGCGGCGTGGGCTGATCAATCGATTTTTTGTCGCGCTTAAACCAGGCCATTAGAGGTTCTTAGTTATTAGTTGTAAGTTATTAGTACAGACCGTCCGCTTGGCGCTTCTTTTTCAGCTTCCAGCATCTAGCTTTTAGTAGTCGATTCCTCGCTGAGCCAGTATACCCTTCGTGTACGGGTGTTTCACCTCGCGCATCTCGGTGACCAGGTCGGCCAGTTCCACAAGCTTCGGATGCGCGTTCCTCCCGGTACAAATTACGTGCACCCGCTCCGGCCGCTTACGCAAGGCCTCCACCACCTCATCCGCGTCCAACATCTTGTAGCTGATGGTGTAGTTGATCTCATCGAGCACGACCAGATCGTATTTGCCGCTGTAGATCGCATCCCGGCCAGCCTGCCAGCAGTCGTATGCCATTTTGATGTCCTCAGGGTCCGTCTCCGCGCCGCCCACTTTCACGAAGCCGCGGCCCATTGGCCGAATTTCAAACTTGTCGTCGCCGAGCATCTTGGCGGCATCCAGCTCCCCGTAGTGCCAGGAGCCTTTGATGAACTGCACCATGAGCACCCGCAATCCTTGACCGACAGCGCGAAATGCTGTCCCCAGCGCGCAGGTCGTCTTGCCTTTGCCCGGCCCCGTGTAAACAATCAGCAGTCCCTTTTCTTCCGGCATATCTCCCGTTTACGCGATCTGTATTCTCTGGTTAGCCGCGAAACCAGTCGGCCCGCGAATGGAGCAGCGCGCCGGTTCATCGTTTGCACGACGGGAACAATACCGCCACAAACGGCAATCTGCAAATCAACTGTCTCGATGTTATCAGTCGAGTTGGAGCCGCTTGGCTAACTCCGCCGCAATCGCGGCGATCCGTTCCCGGGTCGCAGATGGGAGCGCAGTTTTGGGCTTGGCATGCGGATCCTGCAAAACAATCCACAGGCCTGGCATGTACACTTCACCGTCGCCAGGACAGATCGCGCCGGTCAGTTGCGCAACCACAAGAGGAGAATCTGAAGCGAGATCGAGCCCTGGGTGGTGCGCGGCAGGGTGCGCCAGCAGGTCCATCAAAATGCCGCGCGTGTCATCGACGAGATCGCGAAACCCTTGGGAGACCAAAATAGCGTCCACGTCGCGGGGCGTGGGATGCTCGACTTGTTCAAGATCATAATCGGGTAGGGGCTTTTCCAGCGCGATCTCAATGGAAGCGGAAGGCTGGTCTTTGTCCGAGACGATGCGAATAGACATAGGGAGTATGGTTGCACACCAGCGGCCACCAGTTGCGATAGGGCGACAAAGAGTAAACGGCAGAAGCGGCGTAAGGCTTCCGCGGCACTCCCTAAATGGCCTGCCGATAGCAGCAACGAAACAACGCCGCGATGGCGCTTGCCCGAGTATGTTATTTTGTTGGGAACCGAGTGGGGTCGGAAACGGAGTCCACGTGCCCGCAACGGAAACGCCGCCAAGCCTAGTGCGCATCAGCGGATCCACGTTCAGTCTGCGGGTGCTCGCCGCGGCGATTATTCTTCTGTTTTGCTACTACGCGCAGGGCGTAGTGATTACGCTGCTGCTCTCGATCTTGCTGGCGTATTTTCTGGATCCGGCCGTGGAGTTGCTGGAACGCGTTCACGTGCCGCGCACGGTGGGCGCAATGACCATGGTGCTGATACTCATCGCGGTGCTAGTGGCGGTCGGCTATGGACTTGGAGAACGCACCGCGGATTTTGCCGCGAACTGGCCGAAATATAGAGGCATGCTGAAGCAAGCGGCGAGCACGGTCGAAGGCAAAATCAGCGGCCTCGAGGGGCGCGTGACGGACATTGGGCCAGATGCAGCGAATGCTGCGCGCGCGGAAGTACGCACTGAGCCGGGCGTCGTGCGCACGCTGATACTGCGCAGCATCGGATCCTTGTACGCGCTATTCCTGGAAGTCACGTTCGTGCCGTTTCTGGTGTTTTTCATGCTGGCGGGTAAACGCGAAGTGTGGCACGGCACGCTGCAACTGTTTCCGGTCTCGCGGCGAACGCAGGTGAAAGAAACGCTGGAAGATTTGCGCGATGTTTTGCGCGATTACCTTGCGGGAATGACCTTGGTTACGCTGATGGTGATTGCGGCAAGCAGTCTGTTTTTCTGGTTCATGGATATGGACTACCCCATTCTGACGGGAATCGCGTCCGGGCTACTGAACATGGTGCCGTATATCGGAGCAGTGATGGCCTGGTTGCCGGCATTTTTAATCGCGCTGGCGAAATGGAAGACCATCGGATCTTTCGTGCTGATTGCCGGAGCGCTGACGGCGATACACGTCCTTGCGCTGAACCTGGTCGCCCCGCAACTGGTGGGCCGTCGCGTGCGGCTCAACGCCGTCGCGATCACGATCGCACTGCTATTTTGGGGCTGGGTGTGGGGAGGCATGGGGTTGCTGTTGGCGATACCCATTACCGCGACGCTGCGAGTGATTTGCGATCATACAGAGTCCTGGCGCCCGATTGGGCGCTGGCTCAGCGCTTAGGGAGGCTCCGATCAAGCGCCATTTGGTGTATCAGTGTGTCGCGCTGTGCTTGCCATATATCGCGTGCGCGCCAGCAGCGGAAGCCTGGGGTTGCCGGGGTCATGAAACCGTCGCGGCATTGGCGGAGAAGCACCTCACGCCCCAGGCGAAACAAGCACTGCTTGCATTGCTGATAGCAAACCCGATCGATCCGCAATTGAAACGGTATTGCGGACAAAGGGGGCTGGACCCCTTCATGGATTCTTCCACCTGGGCCGATGATGAGCGCGGCCGTGATCCAGCCACGGCGCCGTGGCACTTCATCGACATCCCGTTGGGTGTGACGCAAGGCCCGGCGGAAAATTTCTGCGGCGCGGGCGGATGCGTGTTACAGGCCGTCACGGACCAACTCGCCATTCTGAAAGATAAAAACGTGCCGGGAGCGAAGCGCGCCGCGGCCCTGCGATTTATCATTCATTTCGTGGGTGACCTGCACCAGCCGTTGCACGGATCGACCAACAGCGACCGCGGAGGAAATTGTGTTCCGGTGAAATATTTCAGGCGCAATCCGCACGCCAGGAATAACTCCTACACGCCGAATCTCCATCATGTTTGGGACACGGAAATTCTGGAAAGCGAGATGCAAGGAGCGGATCCCGTGGAGTTTGCGGACACACTCGATGCCGCATTCGAGGGTTCATTCGCCGCCTGGCAGCAAGGCGGCATGCAGTTGGACGCGTGGGCTTGGGAAAGCCATGACCACGCTGTTGAAACGGCGTATGGCGCTTTCGGCAAGTCAATCGCCGTCGAGCCGGACGTTTCTGTGAACACCTGCGCGGACGACAACAACATCGGACAGCGGATGCTGCACAAACACCTGGTGATCGGGGCAGCTTACGGGGACCAGGCGGCATCGGTAGTTGAGGAGCGGCTGGCGCAAGCGGGAATACGGCTGGCAATGATCTTGAATGACGCGACCAAAGCGGGCCTATAGCAACATCAATTTTGGAATGACGGCCATCCGTTGTGCTACGGCTTTTTCGGAGTGTAGTCCGCGGTTTCCGAAGGTACGACTCCTAGCGATTTGATGTAGGTCACCAACTGCCAGCGTTGCGGTTCCGGGAGCTTCGACCACACTGGCATACCCCGCCGAACCACCCCGTTGGTCAGAATCCAGAAGATAGCTCCAGGGCTGGCACTCTGGATTTCCGCAACCCACAGGCTGGGTCCTTTCTTTCCGCCGAGCGCTGCGACGCCATGGCATTCCGCACAGTGCTGCTCAAATAGATTTTTCCCCGCGGGAACGGCGTCAGCATCCTGCTCGAATGGGTTGCGTTTCGCGCGGGCCTTCTCCGGTGCCTTCTCAATCTCGCCATACACCGAAGGCTTTGCTGCTTTCCTGGATGTCGCACCGTCTTGGCGGGCGAGCGCGGACCAAGCGACCAATGTCGCCGAGATACAAAGTCCTGCCAAGGACGCCTTCATCGGCCACGTCCAAAGAGGTGGCCGACCATCTCGCCGAAGCCGCTAATCTCATAGGAAAGTCCCCAGCGCAGAAGGAAGCCGTGGCTGTTATCGTTGAGGCCGAATCCTGGGGAAACGCGCAAAGTCCAACCCGAGGGCAAATTCCAAGCGGCCACCGGAGCCAAGTAGTGCGAAGTATCCTTCAGGCCGAAGCTATGACGATCGCCCAAACCGCCATACATCTCCACTCCTGCAACGAAGTTTTGCGGACACAAACTGCAGCGTTTGGGGGAGGCCTTCAGGCTTAGCGGCCGGTTCGCCCCAAGCGCATAACCGAATTCCCAGGGTGCGTTCGACAAGTTCTTGGCGGCGATAGTGTTTTCGGCGAAATTCCACCCCTTGTAAGTGCTTGACAGGATCAGCTTGAATTCCAGTTCGTGTTTCGTCTCCTGCCTAAGGAGAGAATTTGGCTCCCCGTTATCAAAGGCAACGTCGTGGCCTTCGATCTCTTTCATAACTCTGTCTGCGCCGTTGAGCTTCGCATATTCGACGTAGAGCACCGGGTTGATGAAGTGTTCGTGCTTGAGCGGGCGAAAACGATTTTCCCACCGGAACCCCGTGAAAAGCGTGCTGTCGTTAAACGTGGTCTGGCCGTCGAGAGAAAACTCCGTCGTCCACCATGCAGTAGCACCGTATTCGAACTCAGTCCAAAAGGAATGGAAGTCATTGCCGCCATGCTGTGTGCCGAACGTCGAAAAGTATTCAATCTCTAGATTGCCCGGCTCTTCAAGATAGTGATCGTAGGTGACAAAATAGGGGTTCTCCTGGCTCCTGGCGGACATAGGGACAAATAGCGCGAATAGGGAGAGGGCCAGACCGCGAAGGAACGGAGAGGGGCCGATGGGCATTCAAATCTCCTTGCAAGTAAGTTGCAACAAGTAAATAAGACTAACTTAGTCCTATTTCAAGTGCAACTCACTTGCAACTCCCTTCCCTGCCGCTTTCGGCGCGGTTACCTTCCCTGACCCCCGTCATGATTCGTGCCTATTGCTATTCCCGCTGCAAGTGATAGCCTGAATCTGCAGGGCGCACGCGTTTTGCTTGTTGAGAAGTAAGTGTCCTGCATTTGCCCGCCGGCCCGACCCTCTCGCCAACGGGAAACCCTGATCCTTCCACGAACGCCCTCCCCGTTCTGAAAGACGAGAAGCAAAGAATGCCGCCCAGCCTGCGGCCGGAACACTTGCTTGCCGCAATACTGTCCTCGACAGAGGACGGTCTACTCTCATTTTCACTCAATGGCACAATCCAATCCTGGAGCCGCGGGGCCGAGCGGCTCTATGGATATGCTGCAGCAGAAATCACCGGGCGGCCTGTGACCATACTGCTGCCGATCTACGAGGTACCGACCTGTGAAGAGTTCTTGCGGACCGCGAAAGACGGAACGTTCCATTGCTGTGAAAAGACAGAACGTCTGCGGAAAGATGGATCAAGAATCCGCGTGGCGCTGAAGCGGGCCGCGGTTCGCGACGAAAGCGGCGCGGTCGCGGGAATCGTGGAGACTGCCAGCGCCGATGGCTTGCATGCGCAGAGCCCGGCGGCCGAAGGGCAACTCCGATCACTGGTGGAACAGATGCCCGCGATCCTCTGGACTACGGACCAAAGCCTGAGAATTACCTCCCACTGGGGAGCAGGGTTAGGTCCATCGAAGGTGAGGGCGAAAGATCTAGTAGGCCGAACGCTTTACGATTACTTGAAATGCCAGGATCCTCACGCTGCACCCATCGCGCAACACGCCGAAGCGCTAAGAGGTGTTTCTTCTTATTTCGAGTATCGGCACGGCAACCGTCATTTTGCTGTGCATCTCAGCCCGCTGCGCATGGCGTCAGGCGAAATCAAAGGTTGCGTCGGCGCGGGCATCGACATTACGGACCGCAAGAAGAGCGAGGATCAGATCCGTTACCAAGCGACCCACGACGCACTGACGGGGCTGGCGAATTACCGCGAATTCATGGATACGCTGGAGACCGAAGTGCGCCGGGCCGAACGCAGCAAGCATTTATTCGCGCTGCTGCTTTTAGACCTGGACGAATTGAAGGCGATCAACGACAAGTACGGGCATCTGGTAGGAAATCGTGCGCTCACAAGACTGTCAGAGGTAATCAAGGATCACTCTCGGGCGACCGACCTGGCGGCGCGGTATGGGGGCGACGAGTTCGCAGTGGTACTGATCGACGCCGACCCAGGTATGGCAAATCGCATTGCGCAGCGCGTGGAGCGGGCATTCCGCGACGGGCAGGAGCGGCCGCCGCTGACCGTCAGTATCGGCATCAGCGTATATCCAGAAGACGGGCGCACAGCGCCGGAACTGCTCGAAGCCGCAGATCGGCACTTGTACAAGCGCAAAACGCCGCACACGCACAGGGAGTCAGCGAGGGTTAAACTCCACAGGAAACGAGCTCGTTGACATCAATGCGGCCAGAGCGCCATTCTGGCAGCGTTTCTGCGTGGACATTTTTCGCCCTTGGGAGAACCCGCCGTGGATTCCGTCGATCTCGTTCTCGCCCTGCTCGATGAAGCCTATAAAAAACGCACGTGGCACGGACCAAATCTGAAGCAGTCGCTGCGCGGAGTGACGGCAAAGCAGGCAGGCTGGCGCCCCGGCCCCGGCCGTCACAACATCTGGGAGGTCGCCTTGCACGCGGCGTACTGGAAATACGCTTTGCGGCGCAGAATTGAAGGCGGCAAGCGCGGCTCGTTTGCACTGAAAGGCAGTAATTTTTTTCTGCGGCCGGGGCCCGGTGCGAATACTGAGGCGGCGTGGAGCGCAGACAAAGAGCTGCTCGAGCGCGAGCACCGCGCCCTGCGGCAAGCCGTGGCAAATCTGCGTCAAACGCCGCAAGGGGAGAAGCTGCTGCCCCAGCTGTGGGGCATTGCGTTTCACGATATTTACCACGCGGGTCAAATACGGCTGCTGCGCCGGCTAATGCGCTGCAAGAGATAGTGCTAGCGCCGCGACGTGTATGGGTATTCAGCAACGTCGAGTTCATTGACTTGCGCGGTAACGAAGCCTAAGATGCGCCTTATCTGCCGGATAGGGCGCAACTGCGCCGTCCTTCCTGGCCGATTCTGCGTGGTCCCCGGCGGTGCACGTTGCCAAGCTCCGTAGTGTCGCACTATCGTCTGCTCAATCCGCTGGGCAGCGGCGGAATGGGCGTGGTCTACCGAGCTGAGGACACAGCTCTGGGCCGCACGGTAGCCCTTAAGTTTCTCTCCTCGCAAATTGTGCAGGACCCCAAGCGCGTAGAGCGCTTTCGCGACGAAGCACGCACCGCATCTGCCCTGAATCACCCTAACATTTGTACTATCTATGAAGTCGGAGAGCAGGAAGGCGAGCTGTTCATCGCCATGGAGTACGTTGAGGGTCGGCCGCTCTCAGAGTTTTTGCGCGATGGTGGGATGGCCGTCGAAACCGTCCTGCGATATGGGCGGCAGATCTCTGGCGCACTGGAACACGCGCACGAACGCGGCATCGTGCACCGCGACCTGAAACCCGCAAACGTGGTTGTGACGCCGAACGGTAACGCGAAAATCCTCGACTTTGGCCTGGCTAAACGCAGCGATTCCGAACAACTCCAGCGCAAAACCACGCAAGGCGTGGCGACGGAAACCAGCGTGGGACTGACCGGAACGCTTCCGTATATGTCGCCGGAACAATTGGAAGGCGGTGAAACGGGGCCGCGAACCGATATCTGGTCCCTGGGTGTGATGTTGTATGAAATGGCGTCGGGCACCCGGCCCTTTCGCGGGGAGAACTTGTATCGGCTGTGCACCGCGATTATTCAAGAGCCCATGCCACCGCTGCCGGAGAACGTTCCAGCGGGGCTTGCGGCGGTCATCAAGCGGTGTCTGCAGAAGGAGCCGGCGCGGCGCTATCAGCGTGCAAGCGAGCTACGCGCCGCTCTGGAAGCGCTGGAAATCAGCGGCACGGCCGTCGCGGCGCCGTCGCCAGTGGAGAAGGTAGGCGTTGCCTGGAAGCCTGTGTTGTGGGTTGCGCTGGCCGTGGCAGTCGTGCTGTTAGCCAGCGTGGGCATCGGCCTGGTGTGGCGCAACAACAGCGCGATGAAGAGCCCGGGCAAGGGTGGCATCAGCGTTCCCGAGAGGATGCAACTTGCGGTTTTGCCCCCGAACGACGCAAGCGGATCCGAGGACAGCGCATTTAACGACGGTCTGGTGGAGACGCTGACGTCGCGCCTGACGGCGTTGACGGAAAAGCATCCGCTGGCCGTGATTCCGGCGAGCGAGGTGCGCGCACGAAAAGTCGCCACCGTGGACGCCGCGCGCGCGGAATTCGGCATCAACCTCGGACTCGTCATCACCGTGCAGCATTCGGCTGGACAGGAGCGCGTAAATTACTCCCTGGTGGACGCCAGTTCACACCAGCAATTGCGCGGAGGAACCATTACCGCGCCGCGCGGCGATCCCTTCGCACTGCAAGACCAGGTATCCGAGAGCGTGACGCAAGCGCTGGAGTTGGAACTGCAACCTCAGGAGAAGCGTGCGCTGCAAGCGCACGGCACGACGGAACCCGCGGCGTATGATTTCTATCTGCAAGGACGCGGCTATCTGCAGGACTACGTCAAGCCCGAAAACGTAGAGAATGCCATCAAAGTTTTCAACTATGCGCTTAAGAAGGACCCGGCATTTGCCGCTGCCAACGCGGGACTTGGAGAAGCCTACTGGCGCAAATACCAGTTGACGCATGACAAAGAGTGGGCGGACGCAGCCGTAGAGAATTGCCGGAAGGGCGCTGAACGCGACGCAGCACTTGCGCCGGCTCACATCTGTCTCGGCCGCGTGTTTGTTGGCACCGGCAACTACGAGAAAGCACTTGAGGAATACCGCCGGGGGATAGAGTTGGAGCCGACGAACGACGCCGCGCACGGAGGTCTTGCCTACGTGTACGAGCAACTCGACCGCTTGGATGCCGCCGAAAAGACGTTCAAGCAGGCTATTGCGGTGCGCCCCAACTACTGGGCGACGTACAACTGGCTTGGTCTCTTTTACCAGCGTCATGCGCGGTACGAAGACGCCTCAGCGATGTACTTGCAAGTGGTCTCCCTGGCGCCGGATAGCTTTACCGGCTACTACAACCTCGGAGGCGTGCGCACCTTGCAAGGCAGATATGCCGAAGCGATTCCGCTGCTGCAGCGCTCGCTGGAAATCCGCGAAACGGCGGACGCGACATCCAACCTGGGAACGGCATATTTCCAGTTGCACCGCTACGCGGATTCGGCGGCCGCGTTTGAGCAGTCCACGCGACTCGATCCCCAAGATTATTTGCTGTGGGGAAATCTGGGCGACGCTTATTACTGGGCTCCAGGGAGACGCGCCGAAGCCACGGCGGCCTATGGCAAGGGCATCGCGCTGGGAGAACAAAAACTCCGGGTCAACCCGCGGGACGCCGAAGTACTGAGCAGCCTTGCCATGTACCACGCAATGCGGGGAGAACAAAAGCCGGCGCTAGACAATCTGGACGCCGCGCTCCGCATCAATCCAAAGAACCCAGGACTGCTCTTCAATGCCGGCATTGTCTATCAGCAACTCGGCGACACGCAACGCGCTCTTGACGCGCTCGAGAAAGCCGTCGCGACGGGCATATCGCCGGCAACCTTGCGCGACACGCCAAACTTTGATGGTTTACGGGCCAATCCCAGGTACCTGAAGCTCGTCGGAAAATGAGAAGAGTGAAGGAGGCTGAAATGTTTGAGATCCCCGTAAGGCGGTCCATCGCAAAGGTCGCGCTGTTGCTGCTAATAACCTTGGGGGCGGGCAGCTGTGGTGATCATTCTTTGAACCTGAACCCGCATGTTCACCCACCCAAGACGGCAAAAAAGCAGAGAGTGGTTCCGTGCGATACAACGATAACTGCGGACGTCAACACGGGGGGAGTCGATTTGGACGCAGCGTTCCTGTGCGAGAACGATACCGTAACTTGGCAGGTACAAAATCGACATACCTTCCAAGTAGAATTCAAGGGGGGCTCTCCCTTCAAGGATGGAAAGAGCAAATTTAGCGACCAAGATCCGTCGGGAACGGTGAAAGACGAATATAAGAAACTCGAGGTCTACAAATACTCGATAACTGTAGACTCTAGGCCGACGGTGGATCCCCAAGTGATTGGGGGCGGTAATCCATAGAGAGCTGATGGAGCCGGCGGACCGTAAGGACGGGATCGGGTGCGTCTTGGAAGAGGCGGATGGCGGCTAGGCCGGCGGCGCCGGCTTGCAGGCAGGAGTTGGCGTTTTCGGGGGTGATGCCGCCGATGGCCAGGACCGGAATCGAGACGGAGCGGCAGAGTTCAGCTAGCCGCGTTAGGCCTTGCGGTTCGCCGTAGCTGGCTTTGGACGGCGTGGGGAAAACGGGACCGAAGAAAAGGTAGTCGGCGCCATCGTGCGGCGCCGCCTGGGCCGCCTCGAGCGAGTGGCAGGACACGCCGATTAGGAACGACTTATCGACAGCCCGCTTGCGCAGCGCTGACTCCACCAATCGCTTGGCATAGGCAACAGGCAAGCTCTTTTCGCCCAAATGGACGCCACCGGCGCGTTCGGCGACGGCTACATCGAGCCGATCATTGACCAGAATGCGAGTGGCGCAGGAACTTTTTGCGGAAGACCTCGCTGCAATGCGCAGAGATTTCTGGGTGAGCGATGCCAGCTCGCCCGCTGTCAAATCCTTCTCGCGGATCTGCACCCAGTCGACGCCCGCGCCGGCGATCTCTTCAATCTTCTGAGTCAACGCTACGAGCGACTCTCCCGGGTTTGCCACCCGCAGGCTGTGGCGGTCTGTGACGTAACAGAGCAAGGCAGACTCTTGCCCCGCGAGAGGATTATTGCGGGCGCACACGGGAAGCGGCAGATGGAGCAGATGGAGCGGGCTCAGGCCCAATCATGTTGATAGCCAGAAAAATGTCCAGCACGCCCAGGCCGCTTACCGCGCCCCGGAAGGCAGGATGCAGCAGAATGCGCATCAAGGATGGAAAGCGACTGAGAAAATAATTCTTCTCCCAAATCGAAGTCCACGGGAGATAAAACAGGATCGCACCCATGATGCACAGGCCGACCACTAGCAAAGCGCTGAGCATTCTATTCATGAATGAAGGGTAGGTCCGGCGGGTGGACCCCAAACATCAACGAATGGGCTTCTGAAGAGCAGCGATGCGCTCACCCACATCGCGATAATCGATGTTTATCGCGTAGACCTGGGAGAAACTCTTCAGAGCCGCGTCCGGCTCGCCCGCCGATTCCTGGGCTACACCTAAATCATACCGCAATGCGAGGGCACTTTCCGGGTCGAGGTCCGGCGTGCGCAGCGCGCGCTCGTACCAGATCGCCGCGACGCCGGGCTGTCCCTTTTCCATGAAGGCGAGCCCCAAGAGCGTGCAGCACTGCATTGTGTAACGGAACGCACGGCCGCGATCAGTGGCCTTGGCCACCTTTTGAAACTCGCTGATAGCCTCTTCGAGCAGCCCCATTTCACGAAACGCGATGCCCAAGCTGTAGTGTGTCTCGAGGTCTTCCTCTTCTGCGCCCATCTCGCCCAGCTCGGCGCGAAATTCGTCGAAGACTTCCTTGAGCGGGCCAGTCTCCATGGGGTTCGATGCAGGTGGCGGCGCAGGCTTGGAAGAATTCTTTCTTGTCGCAGGCGCCTCGGCCCGCGGAGTCGAAGCGGTCCTTGCCGGCGCGGGTTCGCCAAGGCCAAGTTGGTCGATCTCGTTGGCGAGTTCCGCGAGAAACTGATCGGAAGCGAAGCTCGCATCCGCTGCCGCGGGCGACGCATTCTGGTGTACCGGCTCTGGTTTGCGAGCTGTGGGCGGAGGATCAGGAGGTTTCTGCTCGTGTGCAGGAACGAGCGGCTCGGCGTCGAGAACCAGCTCGTACTCCTGCTCCACGTCGAACTCCGGTTCTGAAGCCTTGGGTTTCTCCTTAGCCGGCGGTTTTTCTTTGGGGGGGTTGGCCACTGCAGGAGGCTCCGCCCGCAAGAACGGCTCGGCAGGCGCTCCCAGTGGAGCTTGCTTCTCGAAAATAGACGCGGTCTCGTGCGCTTCCCGTCGAATGGAGATGTCGGGCAAATCTTCCGGGGAGGACATGTCTGCTGAGATTTCGGCGAAAGGATTCGTATTCTCCGGCACCGCAGCTTCAATGGGTACTTCAAATTCAGGGGCCGCATCCTCGCGAACGGCGGGCCCTTTCGCGGCAGGCTCGGCCGGCCGAGTGTCGCTGAGCATCGACGCCCATTCGTCCGACAGATCGACTTCGTGAACTTCTTCCTTGGCCGGCGCAGGCAGCTCGGCCACCTCAGGCTTCTCTGGCGCAGCGTCTGCCACACTCGGCTGGCGTTCAGGCGCCGCAGGCGGCGGAGCCAACTCCTCGTCGGTCAAACCTGCAGCGCGTTGGAAGCGGCGGCGAAGTTCCTCAAAGCGTTCTGCGCTGCGGACGTCTCCGCGCTCTGTGTGGATTTGCTCTAGTTTTGCGGCAAGTTCTGCTGTGCGGCGGTCGTCGCCCGCGCCGAGCACGAAATCCAGCAGTTTCTCCAGTGTCGGCGCATGCCGCGGCGCTCGCCGCAGGATCGCTTCCAGCAAACCTATGGCTTTCTGTGTCAGCCCATAACTGGCAAAAAGATCGACGTCCGTGAGTGACTGCATAATGAATTTTTCCGTTTCGTCATCGAGCTCGCTTTCCGCTGAGTGCGCCGCCGGCTTTGCTTTCACCTCAGGTGTCTCTAACTCCGTCGGTAATTTGGGAGCAGCCGGCTTGGTCAACTCGACCGGCAAATCCTCTTCTTCCCTTTCCTCCGGTACAGGAGCCTCTTCCGGAACGTCATGGCCCAGCTTGCGTAGAACTGCGCTCAGCTTGCGCTTGGGCGAATCGCTTTCCGGCTCACGAGCGACTAGTTGCTCGAAAATCTCCTTGGCCCGATCGTATTTCTTGGCTTCCACCAGGGCATCACCGAGGTGCGTGAGAGCATCGGGTAGGTGGAATGAGTCGTTGCCGCGGCTATAAAGTTCGACCAGCCATTCCAACGGCTCCACACGCCCGGGCAGCCGCGCGCTCAAGTCGCTCAACAGACGGCCGACTACCTCGTTCTCGCCGGCGTCCAGCATAGGGAGGCGAATGCGCTTGAGGAGGGTGAAGGCTTGCTCGCCTTCATCGGCCTGCAGCAGGGCCTCCACCACTTTTTGCGAGGACCCGAAATTCTTTATGTCGGAATCGAAAACGCGCGAGGCCAGGGCCGCAGCCCGTTCCCAGTCCGAGTTCTTCAGATACAGGTCGAGGAGCAGCTCGGTCTGCTCGCCGCCCTTGTGGAGATCGCCGACTTGCTCCAGAGCCTTCGCTGCCTCCGCCACGTCACCTTTGGAAGAATGAATGCGCGCCTTGACGATCACCGCCGCCATGTTTTTCGGATCCAGCTTTAATGCTCGATCCGCCAGCTTCTCGCACTCGGTTGAATCGCCGCGCGCCAGAGCGCGTTGCGCGGCGGAAACATACGCCTCGATGGCGTCGGCGGTCTGCCCCATAGCGGTGTAAAGATCAGCTAGGCGAATCTGAATGCGCAGGTTGTCGGGCTCTGCGAGCAGCAGCTTCTTCAGCAACGCCACAGCTTCGGGTTGGCGATTGCTCTTTAGGTGGATCTCGGCGAGCTGTAAAAACAGCGGCCGCGCTTCGCTCATCACGCCTTGCTGCACATAAAGATCGGCGAGTTTCTCGAGCGGCCTAATCTCTTCGGGAGCCAGTTTGGCGATGCGCTTGTAGACGGCAATTGCCTTAGTCAGAAAGCCGTCGCCCACGAAGATCTGCGCGAGACGCTCAAAGTAATCAATCGCCTGAAACGTCTCACCCTGGCGGATGTACAACTCCCCGATGGTCATCAGGGTGACCTGGTCTTTGGGCTCGTATTTCAGGATCTGTTGATATTCCGCGATGGCCTGCGGGACCTTGCCCTGATTTAAGAGCTTCTGCGCGGCTTCAACGTATTTGCTTTTGCTATAGGCCATTCGCTAACTCAGACACAGCGCCGCCTGCGCCTGCTGGAGAGGGTTGTCCTCCGCGCCCGAAGGTGAAAAAGGCAGGCAGAAGCTGTGCTTGCTTACGCTAGCAGGCGGAGAAAAGCCAAGTCAACGAAGCCGGATTTTCGTGTGAGCAGCCAGTTATCCCCGTTGGACTTAGGAACCGGGCGGCGAAAACCTGGCGAATACACGGAAACGCGTCTAAGGTGGAAATCACAGCCGACCCGGAGATATTGTTTCTCTGCCTCCCGTGCCGCCAGCCTCAGGGCAGAATCGCGTCCGGCAACAGCGCTATCTGGATGGCCCCGGCGGACCAGCAGCCTGCGTCGCGAACCGGAGCGAACGAATACCGGTGGAGTGGCGTCGGGCCGTGCTGGCGCAAAGCGTCCAGGTGATCGGCGGTGGCATAGCCCTTGTGGCGCGCCAGGCCGTACTGCGGATAGACCGCATCCCACTCTTCCATGCGGGCGTCGCGGTGCGTTTTCGCCAAGATCGAAGCGGCAGCGATCGAAACGCTGCGACAATCGCCTTTGATCAGCGATTTTTGCTCGATCAGCACGTCGAGTTGAATGGCGTCGATCAGCAAGTAGTCCGGAACGACGGCAAGTTGCTGTAAGGCGGCGGTCATAGCTTGGCGGCTGGCCTGGTAGATGTTCCACGCGTCGATGCGCTGCGCATCGATCTCCGCAACCGCCCACGCCAGTGCGTGCTCGCGGATGCGCTCAGCCAGTTGCGCGCGCCGCTGCGGCGCAAGCTGCTTTGAGTCGTCGAGGCCTACAATACGGCGCTTTGGGTTCAGAATCACCGCGGCGGCAACCACTGGGCCGAACAGCGCGCCACGCCCGGCTTCGTCTAAACCGGCGATGCGCGTCCAGCCAAGTTTGCGCGCCGCTCGCTCGAAACGGGAAGAGCAGAGGCGGCTCATTTCGGCCGCGATTTTAGCACGAGAGCAGAAGCTGGAAGTCGAAGCCCAAGAGAAAGCTATTCGTAACGTAGCGCGACCATCGGATCCACGCGCATCGCCCGGCGCGCTGGTAGCCATGCGGCGAGAAACGCTACTGCGAGAAGAATCAGCAGCGCCAGTCCCAGTGGCAGCGGGTCGTGCGCGTGAACTTGAAATAATAAAGATTCCAGCAGACGCGAGCAGAGCCATGCGCCGACTAGGCCCAGCGCGGCGCCGGAAATGGTCCAACGAGCCACGCTCGAAAGCACCAATCGCAAAATGCCTCGGGGAGTGGCACCCAGCGCCATGCGCACGCCGATCTCCCGCGTTTGTTGCGCCACCAGAAATCCCACCACGCCGTACATGCCGATCGCCGCCAGCAGCACGCCCATCGCCGCAAAGATCGACAGCAGAATGGCGTTGAATCTCGGGCGATCCGCGAGTTTGCCGACGCACTGGCTCATGCTTTCGACACGGACCGGGAGAGCCGCATCCAGCCCGCCCGTTTCCGAGCGCATCCATGCCGCTACAGCCCTGGGATTCATTCGGGTACGCACGATCACGTGAGCAGCACTGGGAAATTCCACGGGATCGTTCTTCCAAGGAAGGTAGAACTCGGGATCGGCATTAGCTGCGAGGCCATCGTTTTTCACGTCCGCCGCGACACCCACGACCGTGCGCCACGGGCTCTGCATGCGAAACAGACGCAACCGTTGGCCAGTTGGATGGGCATTCGGAAAAAGCTTCCGAGCCAACGTTTCGCTAAGGATGATCGTATTCTCTGTCGGCAGACGGTCCGTTTTTTGGAATCCCCTGCCTTGAATAATTGGGATCCCCAAAGCCGAGAAATACTCCGGGGTTATCGCTCGCCATCCCACCGTTCCACCGGTGCCCTCGCTCGCATGCGGGCGGCCTGCGACTTCGATGGCCGCGAAGATCGTGGAGCGCATTTGGCCGGAGGGCGGCAGGGAATCACTTAAGGCCACCGATATCATACCGGGCAAGCGTTTCAGACGGGCTTCGAGTTCGGCGAAGAAGGCCAGTTGCTGTTCGACCTTGGGATAGCGGTATTGCCCAAGCGATATGGATCCTGTCAGGACATTTTCAGTCTGCATTCCCAGTGGAGTGTTTTCTAGATTCCAAAGGCTGCGGAGCAGCAGGCCTGCCCCTGCGAGAAGAATAAGCGAGATCGCGATCTGCGCCGACACCAGCATCTGGCGCATAAAATTGCGGACCGTTGCACGAACTTCCCTCCCGATCAGAAATTCCGGCGCGGGATACTGGAGCGACGGAGCAAGCCCAAAAAACGTGGCGGAGATAAGGGCGACTCCAAACGTGAACGCCACAACGCGCAAGTCGAGCCGAGCTTGTTCCAGGCGCGGAATGCCTTCCGGCGCGATGGACACAAACAAACGGAGCAGCATCTGCGCCATCGCGCATCCCAGTGCACCTCCCAAAACACCGAGTAGCAAGCTCTCTGTAATGGTCTGACGCACCAACCGGCTACGGCTAGCGCCCAGCGCGGCGCGGACAGCAAGTTCCCGCTGGCGACCGGTCGCGCGCGCCAAAAGCAGGTTCGCAACGTTCGTGCACGCAACCAGGAGAAACGCTATCACCGAACCTAACAGCAGCCATGAAGCCAAACGCGCATCTTGAACCTGGCGATCACGTAATGCCTTCACGGACAGCCGAATTTCCTTGCGAAACTCGGGAGGCGCACCCCGCAGCGCCTGTTCAAAAAACGGTTGTAGACCGGCAATAGCCCGTGGCACATCGATTCCGGGCTTCAAGCGCGCAAAAGTTCGAAGCACTCTACCCGGTTCGGATTGGTGCTGCTGCTGTTCATCAAGAGCCAGCGGAAGAAGAATATCCGCTGGACCAAGCGTGGGCATTTCGAAGTTCGCGGGAAGGACACCAACTATCTGGGCGGCGCTGCCATCCAAGGAGATCGTTTTGCGGCAAATCCCAGGGTCGCCTCCAAAGCGGCTTTTCCAAAATGAATGAGAGAGCAGAGCAACGCGGGGTACACTCGGCCGATCCTCGTTCATAGTGAAATTGCGCCCGAGGATCGGCTCCACGCCGAGCGTTGGAAGAAACGTCTCCTCTACCAAAGCGCAACTCAGCCGAACAGGACTTTGCTCTGTCACGTCACAATCGATACTGCCTGGAGCCATCGACGTGATCGCTTCAAAAGGACCGGGTTGCTTCCTGAAGTCGACATAGCTTGACCCCAGCATGAAGTCGTGGCTTTCAATAGGTGCTAGTAAGCCGAAGGAAACCAAACGGTCCTCACGCGGATAGGGCAAGCTGCGAAACAAAATGCGGTCCACCACGCTGAACACCGCGGAAGTCGCCCCGATGCCGACGGCAAGTGTAAGAATCGCGACCAACGCGAATCCCGGCTTCTTGGCCAGCATGCGCAGGGCAAAGCGCACGTCTTGCAGCAACGTGTCGATAAAAGGAAGACCGCGTTGCTCGCGATACGCCTCCTTCGTTTGCTCGACGCCGCCGAATTCGCGACACGCCGCTTCGCGTGCCTCTCGCTGACTCATGCCGCGGCGAATATTCTCCGCGGTGAGCAAATCGAGATGCACTTGCAACTCCGCATTCAGTTCGGAGTCGCGGCGAGAGCGACGAAACATGCCGAGCAACCGCGAGAGCCAGCTTCGCAAGGAAATCATTTTCGGTCTCCTACTCGTAGCGAAGTGCAGCGATGGGGTCGAGCCGCGTGGCGCGCCGCGCCGGGACATAGCAGGCCAAACCCCCAACACTGAAAAGAAGCATGCCCGCGGCTGCTATCGTTAACGGATCGCCGGCACGCACACCGACCAAGAGCTGTGAGAGCAGCGGCGTAAGAGCCAGCGAAAGCCCCAGCCCGACGCAGACTCCGATCATCACCGGCAGCATGCTCTGCCGCATGATCAGGGCAAAAATCTCGCCCGGTCGCGCACCAAGCGCCATGCGCACTCCGATTTCGCCGGTGCGTTGCAAAACCGAATACGAAGCGACGCCGTAGATTCCGGTGCAGGCCAGCAATACAGCGATCACGGCCATAATACCGGCGAGTGTGCTGGTGAACCGCGCGGAACGCCGCGCCTTTTCCACGTATTCGTTCATTGGGAGAATGCCGTAAACCGGCATGTCCTTATCGAGGTTTGCCACCTCGCGGCGAATCAGCCGGACAAGGCTCTGCGAATCGATATTCGATCTCACTGTGACCGCCATGTGCGCCCGTACCGCTCGCGGATAGAGCAGATAAATTTGTCCGCGCACCTGGTCGGTGAGCGAGTGCGATTGGATGTGTTTGACGACACCGATGACTTCCACGGTGTCGCGCACGAAATTTCCATTTTCTACGTTGAGCTTTTTTCCAACCGCGCTGCCGCTGGGCCAGGCTCTCGCCGCAACATTGTCATCAATGATGGCGATGGGCCGATTTTCTTGCGTGTCGATGGGATCGAAGTCCCGCCCGGCGACGAGTTGTGCTCCGAGACTCTGGAAATAGCCGGGGAGAATCGAGCGGTGGTCAGCCATAACCGTATTCTGTTCGGTTTTCGGCGCGCCTTCCGGCCAATAATAGCCGTACCAGTTCGGGAGCGTGTCATCGAAGGGCAGATGAGAAGTCACTCCGACGGAATCAATTCCATTGGCTGCCGCGAGATTCTTCTGCAGCTCGCGAAAGAAATGGATGGCCGATTCGGGCGTTTGATACTTCGCTCCGGAGACGGAGAGGCGAACCGTCATAACGTGTTCCGCATTGAATCCCGGATTCACGCGGAGCAGGCTGGCAAGCGTTTGCAACAGTAGTCCCGCGCCAGCCAGCAACACGAATCCCAAAGCCACTTCGGCGGCGACCAGCACGTTCCTGGGCCGTTGTTTGCCAGCGGCCATCGCCCTGCCGCCCTCTTTCAGCGACTCGACGAGGTTCAGCTTGGTCGTTCCGAGAGCGGGAGCAAGGCCAAACAAGATCCCAGCCAGAATCGATAGCGTCAGGGTAAATCCGAAAACCGGCAGGCTGAAAGAGGTCGCAACAAGGCTTTCCATTCCCGCCGGGCGCAAAGACAAGAGCAGCTTCATGGCCCACGAACCCAGCAGCAGCGCGGCGGCTCCGCCGAGACAAGAAAGCAAGACGCTCTCCGTCAAAAGCTGGCGAATTACCCGGCCGCGGGCGGCACCCATCGCCGCGCGAAGGGTGATCTCTTTTTGTCTTTCATTCGCGCGAGACAGAAGAAGATTCGCCACGTTGGCGCAGGCGATCAGCAAAACCAGGCTCACTCCGCCGAAAAGCGCGATAAGCGCCGGCCGAACATTGCGCACCACGTCTCCGTGCAGTGGCACCGCTTGAAGTCCTAGCGCCTGCTCGGAAAACTCCGTGAACTCCGAGCGCAATTGTGTCGCGATGGATTCCAGCTCGGCCTGCGCCTGTGGAATCGCTACTCCTTTTCGGAGGCGGCCGATCACGCGGATGTAGCATTGGTCGCGAGGATCTTGCGCCAGATTGCTGGCGAAGGGAACAAACGCGTCCATTTCCGGAGGAACGCTCGAGCCCTCCGGGAAAATAATCTTGAAGTCCGGAGGCATCACGCCCACTACGGTGATGGGATGTCCGTTCAGACGAACCGATTGTCCAATCAGCCGCGGATTCGCTCCGAAGCGATGGCGCCAGAGAGCATCGCTCAGAATCACGGACTTCGCCGAATAAGTGCCTTGCTCTTCGGGCACGAAAAAGCGCCCAAGCTCCGGCTTGGTGGCCAGCATGGAAAGAAAATTCGATGTCACCAGGCCCAGCCGCACGTGCTCCGGCTCGCCTTCTCCGGTGAGCGCGCCGCGCTGCGCCCAGATGCCCCCGAACTCCTCGAAGAGCCGGCTGCGCTCGCGTAAGTAAACCAGCTCCGGACCGGAGGCAGGCGCTCTTCCTTCAGTGCCAAAAATCGACCACACCACCGTGAGCCGCTTCGAGTCCGGATACGGTAAAGCCTGAAGCAAAACGGAGTGCACCACGCTGAAGATCGCCGTGTTGGCGCCGATGCCGACCGCCAGTGTCGCAATGGCGATGGTGGTAAAGCCGGGCTTCTTCGCGAGAATGCGGACGGCAAAGCGCAAGTCTTGCCACAGCGCGTCGAGGAAAGGCAGCCCGCGCTGCTCGCGGTAAGACTCTTTCGTTTGCTCCACGCCGCCAAATTCGCGCCGCGCGGCGCACCTCGCCTCGTCAGGGCTCATGCCCCGCCGAATATTTTCTTCTGCGAGAAGCCCCAGATGCGACTGCAGCTCATCGTCCAGACCTTGTTCTCGTCGGTCCCGGAGAAAAAAGCCAAGCAGGCGCGAACCAAGCGTACGCATCCGCCTCATCTCACGCTCCCTCCGCGCCCAGCAGCCGCGCGATGACACCAGCCATGCGCTCCCAGCTCTCGGTTTCTGTTGCCAGTTGCTTCCGCCCGGAACGTGTCAGCGAGTAATACTTCGCTTTCCGGTTGTTGTCCGAGACGCCCCACTTGGACGTAATCCACCCGCGCTGCTCCAGCCGCAGGAGCGCCGGGTACAGCGTCCCTTGATTCAGTTTCAGCAAGTCCTCGGACACTTGCTGGATGCGTTGCGCGATGCCGTAGCCGTGCAGCGGCCCGAGCGCGTCGAGCGTCTTCAAAACAATCAGGTCCAAGGTTCCCTGGAGAACCTCGCCTCGTGGGGGTCTCATGGAGCGGCTCCTTTAGAGAAGCAACAGGAGGCTACCCAACTTCCTGTTGACCGTCAACAGGTCACCTGCCTCTCCTAGACGCACAAGTCCCGCAAATGTTTCACGGCAAGTTGACCCGCGCGCCGAAACGGCCCTAGCATGTGCGGGCAAACAGTTGGTTTCATTCGCTTCAGGGGGGGTTCATGCGTCGATCGTTGCTTTGTCGGAAAAGGGCCTCAACCGTTAGAGCCTGGCACAATAAAAAGCCCCGCCTGCGCGGGGCCTTTCACAAAACGAAGAACTCAAGAGCTGTTTACGCCTTGGTTTCTGTTCCAGCAGCAGCAGCGGCCGCAGCCGGCGCTTCCTCGCGCCCAGCTCTCTTGATTCGCGCCGCCTTGCCGCGAAGTTCGCGCAAGTAGTACAGCCGCGCGCGCCGCACTTTGCCCTTCCCCACCACTTCAATCGAGCTGATCGTCGGCGAGTGCAGTGGGAAAATTCTCTCGATGCCTACGCCAAAGCTCACGCGCCGCACCGTAAACGTCGCGCCCGAAGCCCGTCCCTTCTTCGAGATCACCACGCCCTCAAACGCCTGCAGACGCTCTTTTTCCTTATCGCCTTCGCGCTCTTTCAGGCGCACGTTCACACGCACCGTGTCCCCAGGCCGGAAATCGGGAAGGTCTTTGCGCAGTTGCGCTTCATGTAGTTTTGCAATCACCGGATTCATGTTCGTATTCCCTGCAGACCCACTCGGGCGGGGCCAGCACACCAAAGGCAAACGTCAATTATAGGCAAATCCCCGCAATTTGCCTAGCAGAATCGCTGTTACGCCAGCGCCGAGGCCGCGCTGCGGCGCCGGATCACGGTTTCCGCGAAGCGCTCCATCTCCTCAAGCTGCGGGCTGAATTGCAGCAGCAGCAAATCCACGCCTACGGACTCAAATTGCGCCACGCGCTCGGCAACCTGCTCCGCCGTCCCGACCAACCTCGACCGCAACCCGCGATTCGATACCGAATAATCTTCCAGCGATACGCGCTGCTCGAGCTGCGTACCCGCCAGCCATTGCTGATAATTTTCATACCCGGCCGCGGATTGCTGCACATCTGTAATTCGCCGCAGTTCGTCCTGCGCTTCGCGCTCCGTCTCGCGCACAATCGCGTAGCCCGCCACGCCAAATTTCAGCGGCGGCAAATTGTGTTTCGCGCGGCGTTCCCGCAAATCCGCAATCTTCTCGCGCACGCGTTCCGGCGGATCACCATGCATCAGGTACGCGTCGCATTTTTCCGCTATCAACTCCTTAGCAGCCGGCGATTCGCCTCCGGCGTATAGCGTCGGCCTCGGCTGCGAAACCGGCTTTGGCTCCAAAACGTTATCTTCGACCCGGTAATATTTCCCGGAAAACGAAAAATGGTCCTGCGACCACACGCCGTTCAGCACCTCCAGCCATTCGCTGGTCCGCGCGTAACGATCATCGTGCTGCTCAAAACTCACGCCATACTTCCGCGCTTCGTCCGCCCACCACGACGACACCACGTTCAGCGTCAGCCGCCCGCCGCTGATGTGATCGATGTTTGCCGCCTGCTTGGCCAGCAGCGCCGGTAAATGAAACGTCGGCCGCACCGCCACCATCAACTCGATTCGCTCTGTGACCGCTGCCAGCGCCGCCGCCGTCGACCACGCATCCAGTGACGGCGCCTCCACTCCCTTTATGTCGTTCAAGTTCAGCTCGGCAATCAGCGTGACGTCAAATCCCAATTCTTCGCTGCGTTGCGCCAGCCGCTTCACGTACGCCCACGTCGCCTGCATGTTTTCATCCGCGACGTTGCGCAGCCATCCCCCAAACACCGGAAGCCAGTATCCGTACCTCATGCTTTTTCTCCCGCCGCCACCAACCGCGCCGGCCGCTTCGCTTCGTGAACGCGCGCTTCTTCAATCAGATAGTCCGCCAAGCGCCCGTACGGATTGAAGCCCAGCATGCGCTCCGGGTCCGCCACGAAATTCGAAAGCGCATTGATGTCGTAATACATCTGCCGCCCCGTCCGCTCATCGACGACAAACTCCACGCCGCCCACCTCGATGCCCGCGTTCTGCATGATGCGCTCCACGTTTTCAATCACCGGCGGCGGCGCTTCATACGCCTCGACGGTCATCCCCGTCTTCGGCGCGTCCACCGGACAAGCAATCCGCGTCAACTCCTCGCCTTTCGTGTTCTTACAAATATCCGCCGGGCACAAATCAAACGTCTCGCCGGTAATATGAATTTGAATCGCATACAAATATTTCCCGCCAAGAACCTCCACGCGCGTGATGATCCCATCGCGCGCCGTGAAGCATTCCTGCACCAACGCCGTACTGTCGATCCCAAAATGCAAGCTGCCCTCATCGACCGCCGCGCGCAACTCCTCTCGCGATGAAAAGCGTTTGATGCCTGCCCCGCTGCCGCCGATATTCGGCTTCACGATCAGCGGGTAGCCAACCGCCTCTGCGGCGCTCACCGCCTGCGAGGCATGATTAATCACCCGCGCCTTCGGGTACGGGAGCCCCAGCCGCTCCAGCAGCGCCAGTTGCAGCGCCTTGGAAGTCTCATGTGTGAACGCCCGGGAACCGTTCACCACGCGCACGCCCTTGTCTTCCAAATGCTTCAAATAATTTATGGTGTAGAAAATCCCGTGCCCTACGCCGCGCTGCCAAGCAGAGGGGCTCATGCGATTGAACAGCAGCGAATATTCGCGCTCCGGCGACGCCGCATCATATTGGTGATAGCGCGCGTCCAGCTTGATCCAATTCACGCCGCGCGCGTCCAGTTGCTGAAACAGCGGCACAAACCAGTTCGGCTGTTCGTAGTAAATCGCGATGGGTTTGCTCACGGCGTTTCCGTTTCTGCTCGTCGTCTCGCTCATAGACCCTCTGTGCTCTTCCTAAAATCAAAAGGCCGCTCGTTCGGAGCGGCCCTGGAATCCTTGCTGGCTGAACGTCGCGCGCTAACCCGCAGGATGTCCCGTGTCGCTCGACGCGGTACACATACACGCGCGGCATGGACAAGCACAGGCTCGACCCTGCAGCAACAATCCGCTTTGGGGCTCGCAATTCACAGAACCGCCAGTATATCGCGCTGAATCATCCCCGCAAAAGCAAATCCGGCCGGTTCCGCCGCGTCTTCTCGAGTGCCGCTTGACGCCGCCACTTCGCCACCTCCGCGTGATTCCCGCCGATCAGTACTTCCGGTACCGCCCACCCGCGAAACTCCGCCGGCCGCGTGTAATGCGGATAATCCAGCAGCAAGCCATCGCCGTGGTCGGTGTCTGACGCGCGACGTTTGTCGCTCCGTTGTAGGGGCGCAATAGATTGCGCCCCTGTCGGCAAGCTGCCGCCCGCACCAAACGACTCATTCTGTGCCGAAGCCTCATTCCCAAGCGCCCCCGGCAAAAGCCGCGTCACCGCATCCGCCACCAACATCGCCGGCAGCTCGCCGCCGCTCAAAACAAAATCACCAATCGAAATTTCCTCTGTAGCCAGGTGTTCTGCCACGCGCTCATCTACGCCTTCGTACCGCCCGCAAATAAAAACAATCCGCTCCATCCCCGCATAACGCCGCGCCGTCTCCTGCGTAAACCGCTTTCCCGCCGCCGACAGCAACACGACCGCGGTTCCCGCATCACGCTCCGCTTGTCGCGAGGAATCCCCAATCCCATGCCCCAGCAGCGACTCCACCGCATCGAACAGCGGCTCCGGCTTCATCACCATTCCTTCGCCGCCGCCAAACGGTCGGTCGTCCACTGTCCTATGCCTGTCATGCGTAAACTCGCGCAGATCCCGCACGTGCACATCCATCAGGTTCGCTTCGCGCGCACGCAGCACAATTCCGTGCTCCAGCGGACCAGCAAAAAACTCCGGGAAAATCGTGATCAGGTCGAATCGCATGCGCGTTCAGTCTAGCTTATTTCGAAATCGAGGAACCCAGCGCGGCACTCGCTGGCAGTAGGCCTCATATTCGGCTCCGAACTTGTGGCGCAGCATGGGCTCTTCATAGACCATCACGAACAACGCCGCGAACGCGAAGAATGCGCACCCGACCTCCGCGAGCGGGACCGAGCGAAAAACTAGCGCCTCTCCCACCATCACGAATGCCACGCTCCAATACATGGGATTCCGCACGATTCGATAGGAGCCTTCCAACACCAGCCTCTTTGGAGGATCAATAGGCGCTGGAGTTCCTTTGCCACGTAACGCAAAGCCCCAGAAGGCGCAGGTCAAATAAAGCGCAACGCCGGCGACAACAAGAAACCAGCCAGCGACAGCCGCGCCGCGCAACTCGAGCCGTGCGCCACGGCCTACCACCCAATAGGGCACAAGGACGGTCCAAAAGCCCGGCACAATTATCGTGAAAACGAGAGTTCGCAAGAACGGGGACATCGAGGCTAGCGTACAACGGTTTCGTCACTGCTTGTTGAGTTCGCGGAGGCCCTCCGGCAGCAGCACATCGATTCGCCGTGCCGCAGAATCGATCCTCGTGCAGATGTCCTCGGCCAGCGGGATCAGCAATTCACCTTCTCGCGTATCCACCACCAGCAGCGGCGTGCCAGACACACCTTCACCGGTAAACTGAACATCCGTGACACTACCGAGCAAGGAAGGCGCTGTGGACATTGAGCACGGCGAAGAAGTAACCGGCGAAGCCTCGCGAGCGCACTGAAATACCGAGCACCCAATCAGGTCAGAAATAAAGTAGTGTCCAGCAGGGAGCGTAACGCGCTGTTCGATGGGAAGGAGCACATCCTGGCCGCGAAACTTTTCAGCGTCGCTAATCGAGGAACAGCCTTCGAAGTGAAACACGGCCTGCCCGGGGTGATTCTGGCTCAGCCAACAGGCCTTAATCTGCATGCGCCGCGGCCCGGATTGCTCACCGCCATCGTCAACAAACGCTTCTCGCAATCCCGTGAGCCGCTGCGGAAAGTCCGTCAACACTTCCGCCGCCACTTCGCCCTTGTTCCCGCGCGGACGGAGTATGTGCGCAACCGCCACCCAACGTTGCGATTCGCCGCTCACTCTTCCAGTATTTCAAGCGTAAATCGCTTGCGCACTTTCATTCCCGCCGCGCCAAGCAGCGTGCGCACCGCCTTGGCCGTGCGGCCCTGCCGCCCAATCACTTTGCCAAGATCTTCCGGATGCACGCGCAATTCTAAAATTGTGGCTTGTGAACCCTCGACGGACCTTACCTGTACTTCTTCCGGATGGTCCACGAGAGCCCTGGCAATGGATTCTACCAGCTCCTTCATAGGGGCACCTCTAGGAACGCGACTTTCATCTACTACCTACATGAGCCTGGGAAAGGCGCCCTGACTAGGAAGAGGGTGCACCAACCAACAAAAAACTGGGAACTTTACGCTATCTTTTGCAAACGGATGAAGCTGCGCACGGTGTCGCTGGGCTGTGCGCCGACTCCGAGCCAATACTTGATGCGTTCCGCATCCAGCTTGATCTCTGCGGGCTTCTTGAGGGGATCGTACGTCCCCACCAGTTCGCGAACACGGCCATCGCGCGGCCGCGTCCTCTCGATCACCACCACCCGATAAAACGGTCTTTTCTTCTTGCCTATCCTGGACAGTCGAATCGTCAGCACTAAGCCATTCCTCCGTATATCATTCTAGCCTTTCCAGCCACCCCCCGGCAATCCTTGAACTTCCCCTCCGCAGCAGATGCCCCCGAACCTTGTTGTCGCGACGATCATCTCAACTAGTAGCGCCTACTGGGCTTTGGGCACCTGGTGCCGAGATGTGCAAGAGCAAGTGTCCGGGACTTCTGGGATTATATAGTTTCGTCAGGTCTCTAATATTTCTGGCGTTCGTCTTTGCCGTGCCCGCCCGTTCGCAAGAACCACCGCATCCTGCGGAATCGGTAGCCGAGGCCGCCCGGAATGCTCGCGAGCATAAAGCAAATTCCACTGAGCATCCGAAAATCATCACCAACGAAGACCTCTCCATGCCGTATTCGGTGCCCGACCCAGCTTTCGATCTACAGTTCTCGTCACCTTACGGGGCCGAGGCGGCAAATCCTGCCGGAGCGAGCTGCGACAATCCTGAGGTCGCGAGGCTCACAAGGGAGTTGCAAGCTGCCCAGCAGGAGCTGGATCAGCTTCGCCGCGAGCTTTCATACCGGCCCCAGATCATCTCCGACCACGATCTCGATTTGCGTCAGTTCAGACCCGGGTACTCAGGATTTTACGTTGGCGCTCCTCCGCTGCTGGAAACGGAACCACCGGCGCCTGCGCGAGTGACTGAGGTCGAACTCGAGGAGAGGATTGCGTCCTTAACGAGAGCCTTGCGCGTTGCGTGCGAGCCTCCGGAAGCCGCAAGAATCCAGAGGGAACTCGATGAGGCGGAGGAAGAGCTGAACCTTCTGCAGCGCCAGTTTGCTCTGGACCAAGACGCTTACTACTCCAGGCCCGACTACGCCGAAGACACCGCGGGCAAAGCCCGGCTGGATGCCGAGCTGGAGCAAGTCGCGCAGTTGCAGTCGGAGATCGAGCGCCTGCGGCGGCAGCTCGCTGTACAGAACACACCTTAAATCAATGTAAGGTTTTGCCGACGCAGTTGGCGCCCCAAAGCAACGTCCCACCGGTGATATGCTGCGCCTTGAGGCCGCCGCGTGTTCCGCAAGGTTCTTTCTCTTTTCTTTATCCTCCTCCACGTTTCTTCACCGCACGCTCGATCCTCTCAAGACCAAATAACGGACGCCCTCGACGCAATTTTCTCCCCGCTCGCCAACGCAAGCTCCCCCGGCCTAGCCGTCCTCGTCCGCAAAGACGGCCGCACCGCCTTCGAACGCGGCTACGGCGCCCGCGAACTCCGCTCCTTCGCCAAAATCGATCCGCAAACCAACTTCCGCCTCGCCTCCTGCTCCAAGCAATTCACTGCCATGTCCATCATGTTGCTCGTCCACGACGGCAGGCTCCGCTACGAAGCCAAACTCACCGACGTCTTCCCCGAATTCCCCGCCTACGGCAAAGCCATCACCATCCGCAATCTCCTGAACCACACTTCCGGCCTCCCCGACTACGAAGACTTGATGGCCGCCGCAGAAAAACGCAGGGGCGCCCCGATCTGGACGCCCAACCGCCAGATTCAAGACGCGGAAGTTCTCGATCTCCTCAAACAGGAAGCCGCCGGCAAGTTCGTACCCGGCACGCAATGGAGCTACAGCAATTCCGGCTACGTCGTCCTCGGATTAGTGGTGGCAAAAATCTCCGGCAAGCCGTTCCGCGAATTCCTCCGCGAACGAATCTTCGCGCCGCTAAAAATGTCGCAAACGGTCGCTTACCAAAAAGGACAAAGCGAAGTCACCCGCCGCGCCTATGGCCATTCGAAAGAAGTTAGCGCCTGGAAGGAAACCGACCAAAGCCCCACCTCCGCCACGCTAGGCGACGGCGGAATCTATTCCTCTCTAACCGATCTCGCAAAATGGGATGAAGCGCTCGCGCAACACACGCTCCTAAGCGAAAAAGAAATGCAGCCCGCCCTGACCCCCGCGCAGCTCATCAACGGCACTCAACCCAAATGGCCCGCCAACTCCGACCGTCCCGAAGGCGCCCCAGTCTCCTACGGCTTCGGCTGGTTCCTCGACCCCTACCGCAATCACGCGCGCATGTGGCATTACGGCGACACCATCGGCTTCCACACCTACATCCTGCGCTTCCCGTCCGACCGCCTCACCATCATCATTCTCTGTAACCGCACCGACCTCGACCCCGAGTCCCTCGCAATAAGAGCGGCCGAACTCTTTCTGACGCCCTGAATTGTTCCGGACGCTCAACGTCCCCGCCGAGATTCTTCCTGCGGCATTTTCTCCGCTAGCCATTGCCTTGCCCACGCTTGGTGAGCACTCCACGCTTCCCAGACGGAGGCCGCCCAGCGGCGCACCCGCTCGCCGTGCTCTGCGGGTGTCGTCACACCATGGACGTCCACGATAGTCACTTGTCCTCTATTCTTTGGAGGCTCGAGTTTCGGAACCGCTGGCCGACCGTCAAATTCCTGTCGCATCCATTTCGGCATAACGCCTGGACCGGACTTGTCTCCATGTTCCAATTGCCAGCAAAGACTGAGAAGATGCACTGAATTACTTTTGTATCCGTGGTTCTCGGGATGCTGCAACGAATGACAATCTACGGCAAGCATGTGAACCGAACCGAACAATGGATTCGTGTAGTCTCGCGCGAGGAGTTGGTTGAAGAGTTCCTGGCAGCCGCCATCGCCCCCGGGGAGCAGCGCCCCACATCCAGAGCAAGGCTTCAGCTCAGTGTTATCTGAATGTCCCTTCTGCAGAGTCTTTTGCCACTGCATCGCACCACCCGATATGCAAAGTTCGCTCGTCTCAAGACAGCCCCGCCAGCTTCCCCAGCCCCTTCATCTTTGCCCGCGCCGCCATCGTCCCATACTGCTTCATCATCGTCCGCATCTGCATGTACTGCTTCAAGACCTGATTCACTTCCTGCACCGAAGTCCCGCTGCCCTTCGCAATCCGCTTCCGCCGCTTCCCGTCAATCACGTTGTGGTCGCGCCGCTCCTGGTTCGTCATCGAGTTGATGATCGCTTCCAGCCGCTTCAACTGGCTCTCATCTACTTTCGCGTCCTTTGGCAAATTCGCCAGCGGCCCGATCTTCGGCAGCATGTCGACGATCTGCTCCAGCGGCCCCATCTTCCGCACCTGCTTGAGCTGATCCCGGAAATCCTCCAGCGTGAACTCATTCTTCCGCAGCTTCCGTTCCAGCTCCGCCGCCGCTTTCTTGTCGACCGCCAGCTCCGCCCGCTCGATCAGCGACATGATGTCGCCCATGCCCAGCACGCGCGAAACAATGCGCTCCGGATAAAATCCCTCCAGCGCATCGTATTTCTCGCCCAACCCCACAAACTTTACCGGCGCCCCGGAAACTTTCGCAATCGAAAGCGCCGCGCCTCCGCGCGCATCGCCGTCCAGCTTCGTCAAAATCACGCCGGTCAGCCCCAGCCGCTTGTGAAACTCTCCCGCTGAACGCACCGCATCCTGCCCAATCATCGCGTCCGCAATAAAAAGCATTTCCGCCGGCTGCAATTCCTTCTTCAGCGTGCTCAGCTCATTCATCAACTCATCGTCGATGTGCAGCCGCCCCGCGGTGTCCACCAAAATCACATCGCTAGCCGAAAGCTTCGCCTCCTTGATCGCACCCCGGACAATCTCCAGCGGCTTATCTGTCCCCGCCCCCGGCCACAATTGCGCGCCCACCGTCTTTGCCACCTGCGCCAGCTGCTCGCGCGCCGCCGGCCGGTACACGTCGGTGGAAACCACAATCGGCCGGTGCCCATGCTGCGCCAGCCATTTCGCCAGCTTGCCCGTAGTGGTCGTCTTGCCGGACCCCTGCAAGCCCACAATCATCCACACCGAAGGCGGCCGCGAAGCGAATAGAGGTTTGGCGTGCTTCCCTAGCATCGCGGTCAGTTCGTCGCGCACCGTCTTGACCACTTGCTGGTCCGGCGAAAGCTGCAGCATCACCTCGCTGCCAATCGCCTTCTGCCGGATGTTCGCCAGTAGCTCATCGGCGACGCCCACGTTGACGTCGCCTTCCAGCAGCGCCTCGCGAATCTCCGCCAGCGCCGCGTCCAAGTGCTCCTCGGTCAGCTTCCCCTGCCCCCGCAGATTCTTGAACGTCCGTTGCAGCTTTTCCGTCAAATTCTCAAACATATCCGCCTTTTCCCGAGCCAGGATCCTCCATTGTATCGAAAGTCAGGCATAGCCGCGCGAACGCCCGTCACGATGCTATCGGCGAGGATCAAGAGGACCAAAAATAGGAACCGCCCGGGAGGCTAGACCAACCGGGCGGCAGGTGCTTCGGATTACCGGATTCGCTTAGGGGTTAATTTTCTCCGCCGAACTGTTCGCATTCTCGGCCGGCAGGGCGCAATTCGCCACGCATTTCGAAGCAAAAAACTCAATCTCCGCCTTCTTGTGCGGCACCTTCCCAGTTTCCTCCGGCACCACGATCAGCGACTGCGGCCCGTCCGCCGCATTGAACGTGCACTGAAACGTCTGCGACTGCACGCCACGTTGCTGGCAGGAGTTCTTCTCCAGCGCCGGCTCCAGCATCTCCGGTTTCGCATGCAACTGATTCGCGACCGACGACGGCACCACCGCCACCAACATTGGCACCGGCGCCTTGATCTTGATGCTCACCACTTCCCCGTCGCGTCCCGGCGTGTACCCGCCATAGACCTTCAAAAACGAAGTCAGCTCGAACTTCTCCTTCGCTTGTTGAATCCACTGAAACTGCGGCGGGAAGCAATTGCTGATGCAAGCCCAGCGGTAATATTGGATATGCACATCATTCGGCGATTTAAAACGGCGAGTGGGCGAACCTTCTTTCTTCAGGATCGCCGCCAAGCCCACGCCTGCGCTGATAGCATCGCCTCTAGGATTGTTGAGGACTGCGGAATCGCGCTTCAGTACCTCGCCCAGCCCTGCGAAGGCCGCCGACTCGGCACTGCCGCGATCGTCGCGAACAACCAAGGTCATCGGCTCTGCGGGAAGATCGCAAAGATACGTGGTCTTCACCACGTGCTCGCGCAAGCAGAGCTTTCTCAGCGTCGCGATCGTTTCCGGATACTGCAGCGCCTGGTTCCACTCCCCTTCGCCCGTCAGGAAAATCGTCACGGGCTGCTGCGCTTCGATATCCACGTGAATGTTCCCGCCCTGCGGTCCCGGCCGGTATGTCCGCGCCGTGTGGTAGTTCGCCGGATCGAGCCGGACGGCTTCATCGTTGGCCGGCTGCCATTCGAACATTTTTTGTTGTGCGGATGCCGTTCCGGCAAACGCCAAAGCCGCCAAAAGTGTGAGGAAAGGTGAGAGTTTCATAGTAATGACAGTATTTCCGGGGAAAAAGCGCTGCGCAATTGCCCCAAAGGTCAGGTCATCTCTAGCAGTATCGTATCCAGATGGGCACATCCCGAGCCGGCAAAAGGCGACCCGTTGGACTTCCCACGACCGCCGAGGTGGCCTAGCATCTGGGGCCAACCATTGCGCGCAAAGCGGGCCAGATGTACAGTGTCGGCCCGCCGTTAAATGAAAGCGGAAATGGAGTCGGGAGCTTCAATGCGAAATCTTGGGATTTTATGGGTCCTGTATGGAATTTTGCGCCTGGTTGCCGCGCTGGGAATCTTTCTGTACAGCGGCACACTGACCGTGATGTGGGGAGCGCTGCTCGCTCGTGTCCCTAACCCATTTACCTTAATGGACTTATTTCACGTCTTTTTGATTTTCGCGATTATTCTGGGCGTCGCATCTGGTGTTGTTTCCCTCATGGCCGGTCTGGCCCTGATGTCCGGCGGCCAATCCGCCCGGAAGCTTGGTCTGCTCGCGGCGTTCTTGGCCGTAATTGACGGGCCACTCGGCATTGCCCTTGGGACGTACACCCTCGTTGTTCTCGTTCCCGCAAACCCGAGAAACGCCTAGTATTTTTTCTTGCCGCAAGGACTGCGTAATTGCACATTCTCTAGCCATAAGGCAGCGCCCGTGGCATGCTATCTAACATGGGAAACAAAGACAGAAGAAGCCGCGAAGCAAAAAAACCGAAGAAAAAAACTCCGAAGTTCGCTCCTCCAAGGCGCGACTCGAGTCAGCCGACGCACGTCATCTCCACGGCCATCAATCCTGAAAAGCCTCCGACAGGTTCTCAGTAAACTTGTCGGCTGGCTCTCTGCTGCGCCCCAAATCTTATCTGCGCAATTTCTTGCCTCATGGTCGCGTAGCTCCCCCGGTCAATTTTCACGCCGCCAATGCAAACCCGCCATCAACCTATGCTAGACTCACCCGTTCCCCGGAACGTCCATTCAGGACGCTTGCATCTCACTAGGGTTTTAAAAACCTATGCGTTCGCTATGCCTGTGCCTCCTCGGCCCGATCCTCTTCTCGCCGTCTTTCGTCTTTGCTCAAACCACCGTCGACGGCGCCGTCCATGACGCCTCCGGCCTCCCAATAGCCAACGCCTCCATCTCCCTCCAGCACCAGGACGGCGCAAAGCTCCAGGCGGCCACCACGGACGCCAACGGAAAATTTCGTCTCCTCGCCCTCCAAGCCGGCGCCTACTCCCTGCAAGTGCAAGCCCCCGACTACTTTCCTCTCCATTACGAATTTGTCCTGCGTCCCCGCCAACCTCTCTCCCTCAACCTTGATCTCCAAGCGAAACAAACGGTGAAGGAAAGCGTCGAAGTTCACGCCGGCTATCTGACCATCGACCCTGAAAAAACCGGCAGCTCCTACACCTTCACTCGCCAGGACCTCGAAAAACTCCCCGAGCCACTGCTCGAAAGCACCAACGACCTCGTCAACAACCTCATGCCCGGGGCCAGCGACAGCCACGACAATTTTCTCGCCGTGCGTGGCACGGAGTTTTCCCTCCACGAATTCATCAACGGCGTCTCCTTTTTGGACAACACTCAGCCGCAATTTTCTCCCGGCGTCAGCCCGCAAATTTTTGAAACCGTAGACCTCATGACTGGTGGCTTCACCCCTGAATACGGCAACCGCTTCGGCGGTGTGCTGGATATCACCACGCGCTCCGGCGCCGAGTTGGGCGGCCACGGCGACGTTAATTTCCGCGGCGCCACGCTAGACAATTACGACCTCAACGCCGACTACGGCGGCCAAACCGGCCAGCTCGGCTACTATTTCTTCGTCGACGGTTTTACTTCCGGCCGTTACCTCGATCCCCCCGAACCCAAGGAGCTCTTCGACTTCGGCAAGGGCTCGCGTGCCACCACGCAGCTCGACTGGAGCGCAGGCAAAAGCGACACCCTCCGGTTGCTCCTGCTGGGTTCCGGCGCCAATTTCCAGCAACCCAATATCACTGACGACCAGCAAGTTGGCCGAGACGCGCAGCGCCACCTGCGCCAGTACACTGCGATTTTCGGCTGGACCCACACCTTCTCACCGGAAACGCTGCTGCACACCTCCCTCTATGAGCGCAGCAGCTCGGATCACGTTCTGCCGACCAGCGATCCCATCACGCCTCTTTCGGACGCCTCGCGCTCGGGCTTCACCCTCGGCGTCAAAAGCGACCTCTCGCACTCCTGGCGCGGTCACTTCTTCAAAGCCGGAATCGACCTCGTACAGTTGCGCGAAGGCGAAAGCTTCTTCTTCGAATCTCGCGGCGACCCCGACGTCTTCCCACCCTTCCAAGGCTGGGGCAAAGGCGGCCAAGCCAGCTTCTACATCCAGGACCATTTCTCGCCCATTCGAAATCTAACCGTCGATCTCGGCCTTCGCTTCGATCATTTCGATCTCATCAACGCCGACAGCCAGGCCAGTCCGCGCGTCGGCCTCGCGTACCACATCAACAAGACAAAATCCGTGATTCACGCCGCGTACAATCGCTTGTTTTCCCCCCCGCCCATCGAGTATTCGCTCCTCGCCAGCTTTATCGGCAACAACACCAACGCTCCCGGCCAACGCGTCGGTAACGTGCGTCCCTACACGCAAAACTATTACGAACTCGGGTGGTCCCAGGAATTAGCTCCGCGCGTCAGCCTCGAGCTAAACGCCTATCTCCACACCGGCCGCAACAGTTTCGAAAACCACGAAATTTCCATCTCGCGAATTTTTGCCCCCATCAATTTCGACAGCGCCCGTTCGAAAGGCCTTGAATTCGTCCTGAATATGCGCCAGCTTGAGCGCCTCGGCATCTCCGCGCGCCTCCAATACGCCGCCGCCAGGACAATTTTCCACGGTCCCATCACCGGAGGCTTCGCCGGCAACGAGCCGCTCGTTCAGGGACAACGCATCGTTCCGGCTTTCGACCAGACCCACACCGGCACGGCGCAGATTTTTTATCGCAATCGCTGGCGCGGTTTTTGGGCTGGCAGCGCCATGCGCTACGGCAGCGGCACCATCATCGAACACGGTCCGCGCCTGCCGCAACATTTCACCGCCGACCTCGCCTCTGGCCTCACCCTCTGGAAGACTGAGCCGCGCCACCTCGATTTCGAACTCAACATCACCAACGTCAGCAACAGCATCTACCAGATCGCCAAAGAGAGCGAAGAAATCCCCATTCAATACGCCCCCTCCCGCACCGTCGGCGGCAGCCTCAAGCTCCATTTCTAGAAGGATTTCGCCCGTTCGTCGTAGGGGGCGCAGCATACTGCGCCCCTACTCGCCCAGACTGCCCCAGTTGTAGAGGCCGGCTTCAGCCCGGCTAGCGAGCGCAGGCGAGCGCCTCTGACTTTCTGTGCCGTGCGGCTAATTCTTTAGCAAAAAAAGTGAGCGGCCGGTGGGGGGACCGGCCGCTCGGGCGTTGGGGATGGAGGGTACCGTGGTCGAGCCCGGTTGGGCCGGTCCCGATCACAGTCGCGATTCTGCTCCCGCCAGCTAGCAGCGTCGATAGTCCTCGGGGTTCATTCCGGCCAGTACTCGGCGCGACCTCCTGCGCACCCGTCTCCTAGTACCGCCGTACTCCTACGTCGCCGTTGCTTTCTTGAGCATCTCCGCCAAGTCTTTGTGGCCGCGGTCCGTGGCCATGTCGGCCGGCGTCTTGCCGTCATCTGCCTTCGCGTCCGCATGCGCACCATGTTGCAGAAGCAGTTGCACAACCGGGACGTTTCCATTCGCCGCGGCCGAGTGCAGCGGCACAAAACCGCGTTCCTGCCGCGCGTTCGGGTCTGCGCCGGCTTCCAATAGCATCTTCACAATCTCGGCGTCTCCCTGCGTCGCGCCTGCATGCATCGATGTCACCTTTTGCGCGTTGCGCGCCGCAGCCTTCACATCCGCGCCGTTCTTCAGCAAAAACTCCACAATCGCGCGATGCCCAAAAAATGCCGCCAATCCCAGCGGGTAAAACCCGTCTGCTGCAAACGCATTAACCAATGCCCAATCGCGGCCAACCAAATTCCGCACCGTTTCCAGATCCCCCAGCGCGCTGGCCTCAAACACATCAGGTTTCGCTCCGTGCCGCACAAAAACTTGCGCCAACTCCGCATGCCCGTAATACGCCGCCAGCAGCATCACTGAAGACCCATTCGGCGCCGTAGATCGCAACAATCCCGGCTCGGCACTCAGCAGCGCCTCCACCCCAGCTTTGTTCCCCGCCCGAATCGCCTCCATCAATTTCTTCGTCGTCTCTTCCGGCATCGCAATCGTCCTCCGGTTCTGCGCTGACCGCCGTGGCAAGTTCTCCAGTCAGTCTCGGCCAGCCTCAGCAATGGGGACCAAGCACCCGAACCAACACGTAAACTACGAAGAGAAAAATACAAATAGCTTTGAGAACCATGGCTGTTCTCCTTCCATTCGTACACTACGCGTGTAAAGTCCCCAAAATCCTATCCAATCTTGCTATTTATCTGGGGCGCCGCGCGCGGGATGGAAAAGGAGCGAGCGGTATTCTCGCGGGGAGTATCCAAACGTTCGCCGGAACAGCGCGCTGAAAGAAGTCATACTTTCAAAGCCGACAGCAAGGCAAATCTCGGTCACGCTTTGGTCCGTGGACGCAAGAAGACGCCGCGCCTGTATTAGTCGCCGCCGCTGCAGATACTGGTTTGGTGTTTCGTTGAAAACTTCGCGGAATAGCCGGTGGAAGTGGTATGGAGAAACGCAGGCAGCGCCGGCGGCGTGATGCAGTTGCACCTCGCCGGCAAAAAAGGAATCCAGGTAATCTTTGCCGCGCAGAAGCCGCCGGTAAAGCTCCTGCCGCGTCGACATTTTTTTCGCTGGAATCCGCGCGGCCTGTTTTTCCGACCGCCCGCGAACCTTCAGCATCGCGCGGGCGACCGCAAAAAACTGATCTTCCAGCCAGGCGGCCGTAGCGCTCTTGTCCGAAATCCTCTGACGCATTCGCCTCAGCAGTGGGCTTACCTCTGCGTCGTGCGGATGCAAAGTTTCAAAAAACTCCAGCGGAGCTCCGGAATCAGGCGACTCATCCAACAACGCCATCGGCGCGCCGCTCTCCACGCGATTCACATCCTCGGCAAAGCCCGCGTGAAAAAACAAACAAAACGTCTCGACAATTTTCTGCGCATCAATCGTGATCGAATACGGCCGCCCGGCATTCAGCACCAAATAGCTTGCGGTGTCCACCACGCGCTCGGCCTCTGATGTTTCCCACACGCCCGAGCCGCGCACCACGCTCTTGATCGACAGCGGCCCCGGAAATTCCGCCACATGATATTGCTTCGCGCGTCCCCACAGAATCGCATTCACCCCGCCGATCTGCGACGCGGTCGGATTGATCACTACTCGCGGTTCCCGCTTGGTTTGATTTGCGGCCACGGCTAAGCTCTAGTTCTGACGCTCTACCTACTTCGACCGGGAGGATACCATGCTCGGCTCGTACAAAATCATGGCTTTCGCACCCACCCTCGACGCTAACAAAGCGCGGCCCTTCTACGAAGGCGTGCTCGGTCTGCGCGTCCTCAGCCAGGATAATTTTGCCCTCGCGCTCGACGTCAATGGCATCATGCTCCGCGTCACCAATGTTCCGCCTGGATTCAAGCCGCAACCTTTCACCATTCTCGGCTGGCAAGTTCCCGACATCGCCAAAGCTGTCTCCGCTCTCAAACAAAGAGGCGTGCAGTTTGAAGGTTACGGCTTGCCCACTCAGGATGCAGAGCGAATCTGGACGGCCCCAGGCGGCGCCAAAATCGCCTGGTTCAAGGATCCCGATGGCAACATCCTCAGCCTCGCCCAAATGCCCTGACGGATTTGCCAATTAAGCGATAGCTGGGCCCAGTAATTTCCTCAGTTTGCCCCTTAGCGGCACAGCTTTGCCGAGCTTCCATCGATCGGTTCGAGCGGCTTGGGTTAGCCCTGTCAATTCAGTGACTTAGCAGCAGCCAATCCCAGCGAATTGGCAAGCTGCTTGCCACAGTCCTGCAAAGGCTCCCTCTGTCCCAACAGCTCGAGAGGATTCACATGAACAGATTTCCCAGCCGTCTGTTGTTTGTGCCTGCTCTTTTGTCTCTACTCCTGTTCATCCCCGTCGCGCCTCTCGCGCTCGCCCAGTCCGGCCAAGGCCGCTGGCAGACTCTGCCTTACACCATGCCGATCAATCCGGTGCATGTGGCTCTTCTCTACAACGGCAAGGTTCTAGTCGTCTCGGGCTCCGGCAACGTCGCCGGCAACAATAATTTCCAAGCCGCTCTTTGGGATCCCCAGGCCGGCACCATAACCACCCAGCCCGTAACCTGGGACATGTTCTGCAACGGCATGGTGGTCCTCCCCAACGGCCGTCCCTTCGTCATGGGCGGCACCCTCCAATACGATCCTTTCCACGGCGAGCTGCGCACCTCCGCCTATGACCCGGCTACCAACACCTTCATCGACCAGCAATCCATGGCGCACGGCCGCTGGTATCCCACCGGCACCGTTCTCGGCGACGGCCGCACCATGATATTCTCTGGCCTCAGCGAAACCGGCGGCACCAACACTTCCGTCGAGTTCTACAGCGCCAGTTCCGGCTGGAGCGCGGCCTTCTCTGCCCCCTGGACTCCGCCGCTCTACCCACGCATGCACGTGCTTCCCAGTGGCAAAGTCTTTTACTCTGGCCCTACCACTGGCTCCAGCTTTTTCGATCCTGCAACTCACACCTGGACAACCAACATCGCGTTCACCAATTACAGCGGCACGCGTACTTACGGCTCTTCGGTTCTCCTTCCATTAACTCCCGCGAATAACTACGCGCCGAAAGTAATGGTCATGGGCGGCGGCAATCCTTCCACCGCTACCACAGAGGTCATCGATCTCTCCTCCTCCACTCCGAAATGGGTATACGGTCCCAACATGTCCCAGCCGCGCATCGAAATGGACGCCACCATTCTCCCTAGCGGCCAAGTCCTCGCCCTCGGCGGCTCTCTCCATGACGAAGACACCGCCAGCGCCAGCCTCAATGTCGACCTCTACAATCCCGGCTCAAACACTTTCAGCTCCGCCGGCGCTGAGATTTACGCGCGCCTCTATCACTCTGTGAGTCTGCTGCTTCCCGATGCCACGGTTTGGGTCGCGGGGGGCAACCCGCAGCGCGGCACCTACGAACCGCACATGGAAATCTACTCGCCCGCGTATCTTTTTAACGGCGACGGCACTCTCGCCACTCGCCCAACCATTACCGGCACTTCCTCCGTGATCGGATACAACGGCGCCTTCCAAGTTCAAACTCCCGACGCCGCCAACATCTCTTCCGTCGTCCTGATGCGCAATGGCGCCGTCACGCACGCCTTTGACATGGACCAGCGCTACGTTGGACTCGCCTTCACACCCGGCACCGGCGTTCTCAACATCGCCGGCCCGCCCAACGGCAACATCGCCCCTCCGGGCTATTACATGCTCTTCATTCTCAATAGCGCCGGCGTCCCCTCTGTCGCCACCATGGTGCAAGTCTCCGCTGCCGCCAACGACATCCCGCCCACAGGCACCATCACCAGTCCAGCTTCCAACGTCACCATCACCGCCGGCCAGTCCGTCAATTACTCCGGCACAGGCTCCGACCCCGACGGCACTATCAGCGCTTACTCCTGGTCTTTCCCCGGCGGCAATCCCAGCTCCAGCAATCTCGCCAACGCAGGCAACATCACCTACTCCACCCCCGGCACCTACGTCACTACGTTCACCGTCACGGATAACGCCGGCCTCACCGACCCGAATCCTCCCACCCGTACTATCACCGTCCGGCCGGATTTCTCCCTCTCCGCTTCACCGTCCTCTCGTACCGTTGCGCAGGGCGGCGGCACCACCTACACTGCCACCATCACGGCAGGAATCGGCTTTAGCGGCACAGTCTCGCTCAGCGTCGGCGGACTGCCTGCGGGCGCTTCGGGGTCGTTCAGCCCGGCGTCCATCTCCACCTCCGGCTCAAGCACACTGAGCGTTTCCACTTCCTCCACCACGCCTCCAGGCAGTTATCCGCTGATGGTCACCGCAACCAGTGGCACTTTGACCCACACCACCAGCGTCGCGCTCGTTGTCTCCGGCGACTTCACCATTTCCGTCACTCCATCCAGCGCCAGCGTCCGCCGCGGCTCCAGCACGCGATACATGGTCACCATCGCCGCGAACCCTGGGTTCTCTGGCACGGTCAGCCTTAGCGTCAAAGGACTGCCCAGCCGCGCAACTGCCAGTTTCAATCCCGCATCCATCAATACTTCCGGTTCGTCCACGCTAACGGTCGGCACTAGCCGCAGATCGCCAACCGGCACATTCACCTTGACCATCACCGCAACGAGTAGCGCCTTCACCCACACTAAGCAGGTAAAGCTAACCGTTCAATAGTGCGGGAAAGTAGGATATCTTTGAGTCCGGGGCCGCTCGCATTCTTGCGGGCGGCTCGCTAGTCATGCTGCTGGACATTTGCCCCAGCGCGCGTGCTGCGTCCTAAATTTTAGGTTTGAGTTTTTCGAGAACTAATTTCGAGGGCGCCATCGCATTGAGGAGCATCGCCATGCCACTCTCCCGCAGAAATCTGCTTCGCAATCTAGGCGTTGGCGTCGTGGTTGGCGCCGCTGTGCCAGCGCTTCGCGGGTTGCCGCTGGCTCCCGCGACGGAAGCGGCGCTGTGGGGAAACTCCGCGCCTGCGTCACGGCCCGAGAGCGCTACTGCCGCGGAGCCGGTGCTTCTCTATCGCAACGAAAATCCTTACGGGCCGTCCGAAAAAGTTTTGGCGGTGCTGCGCGAATCCGCGTCGACCGGCAATCGCTACCCGCGCACGGAATACGACACGCTGACTGACAAGCTGGCGGCTCTGCACAAGGTGAAGCGCGAGCAAATCGTGCTGGGCTGCGGCTCCGGCGAAATCCTGTGCATGGCCGCGATGGCTTTTCTCAAGCCCGGCAAAAAACTGGTGGAAGCCGCGCCCACGTTTCCTGCGCTTGGCAAACTCGCGCAAACCGCCAACATCGAGGTCGCGGATGTTCCGCTCAACAAACGCTACGAGCACGATCTCTCGCTTATGCTCGACCGGACCGCCTCGAATGCCGGACTCGTTTACATCGTCAATCCCAACAATCCCACCGGGACCATCACGCCGCGCAAGGACATCGAAGCATTCATTGCGAAGCTGCCGGGCGGCGTCACCGTGCTAATCGATGAGGCGTATCATCATTTCGCTACGCCCGGCGCCGATTACGAATCTTTTCTTGACCGGCCGATTGGCGACCCGCGCGTCATCGTGGCGCGAACGTTCTCCAAAATCTATGGGCTTGCCGGCATGCGCATCGGCTATGCCGTGGCGACTCCCGAGGTCGCGAAGCGGCTCGCTGCCGGTTTCCCCGGCTGGAGCGTCAGCGTGGTTTCCGCGCGCGCGGCTTCCGCTGCGCTCGACGACGTCGAGTACGTGCGTCTCGGCGTGAAGCGCAATACCGATGACCGCCAGGAGTTCATGAACCAGGCGAACGCGCGCATGCTGCGCTGCATCGATTCGCAGACGAACTTCGTGATGATGAATCCGCAGCGTCCGCCCGACGAAGTCATCGAGCACCTGAAGAAGCACAACATCTTGATCGGCCCCAAATATCCCGCATTAGACAAATACATCCGCGTCTCGCTGGGCACGCCGGAGGAAATGAAGATTTTCTGGCAAGCCTGGGACCTGATGCCGCCCACCGGCAAGATGGCGATGTAGTGCGCGTCTAAGAGTCTGAAAGTTCCAAGGTTCAGAAGTTGGGAATTCGGAAGAGTGGGCCGGGGCGCAGATTCGAGTCTGTGCCCCGGGCGGATTCTGTTGTGCTACTTCTATTGTGTTACTGGGGTTTCTTGACTGCTTCTTTGGCGGCGTCGGGTTCCATGGCGGTTCTGGGTTTGGCCATGGCAGCGATCACGACTTTCGGGCGCCAGAAGTCCATAGCGACTTTGGCGACTTCCTCGGGAGGATTGCTAAGGCCCGCGCTGAAGCGATAGAGAGCGGACTCAGCGGTCTCGACGGTATCGGCATTGATTTGCGTGTACTTTTTGAAGCCCTCCTCGCCGAGGATTTCCTTGGCGGTGGGATTGTGGTCGAAGCCGCCCATGGACGAGCGCAGCGTGGATACGTAGAAGGTGGCGCCTTTGCTGCCTTCGACGACTTGGGAAACAAAAACCGGCTGGGTGTCGGCGTTCTTTTCGGCGGCTTCCTTCATGTCCTTCATAAGAGCCTCGAAATCAGGGACGTGGCCGGGCCGAATGTGTATGGCGGTGGTGCGCAAGAGGCGGGATTCGCCAATGAGTTTGGTGTAGGCCTCGGCGTCTTTGGGGGCCTTGCGGCTGAGGTCCCAGCGACGGCGGCGGAGTTCGGAGCGGGACCACACCAAACAGCTATCGAAGTCCTGCCCGATTTTCAGAGCGGCTTCCTTGCCGAAGGCTTTGTTGACGGCGAGCATGCTGGCTTCGTTGGATTTGTCGACGTCGGCGTAGTCCTTGCGGACGCTGGTGAACTGATAGACATTGCCTTCACCATAGACGGCTTCGAGAGCGAGCCAACGGTCGCCATTAAAGCGGCGGTTGGCATCGGCCCATTTTTTGCTGAGGACCTGGAAATCGGCGAGTTTTTCCGGTTTTACTTTGACGGTGAAAACGTCGAGATAATCTCCCTGCGCTTGGACAGCGACGGGCGCCGCCAAGCACACCACGACAGCTAAGGCCCCAAGGGCTTTTCGAAACGACATACCTACCTCCTTGCATTGAAACTACTAGGAAGGAACCGGGTGGGCGGACTCTACACCCGGAAGGGGGAGGGGTCAAGGAGGAGCGGGCGCGAGGGGATGGGCCGAGTGCCTAGATGCGTTTGAGCAGCTGTTCGATTTCGACGGTTAGGGCGCCGGGGCCCTTGAGGTAGGCGGAGCGTGCGCCCCAGGGGCGATCTTGCGGGGCCTCGATGGATTCCGCGCCGCGGCCGGTGAGCTTGCGAAAGTCTGCGTCGCAATCCTCACTATCGAAGCCGAGGGTAAGCGCGCTATCCGCAGGCGCGGCGTCCAGAATCACGCCAAACTCGCCAAAGCCCAGCCAGGCCATGCGCTCGTTGTTAAACACAGGGGTGGCCTGCAACACCTGTTGGAACCAGCGGGCCGCGGCCGGCAAGTCGCGCACGCGGCAATGCACATGGGACACTCTCATCGAACCTCCTCCGAACTGGAGCTTAGCACCGCCGTCGTCACAGTCGTTGCCGGGAGTGACAGTCGAGGAAGAAGGGGCGAAGTCTGTCCCCTTCTTTGATGGCCTTCTCATCCTGGTGGTATGGCGCTGGAATCGGCCGGCGGCGGCGTAGTCAGTTGTCGAATGGACTGAGGCATGCAACTACGTGGGACCTCAGATGGGTGAAATGATGGCTCAACTGAGCCAGTAGAAGCCACCGCCGGGGATTGCTTGACATGGGGAGGGTTAGGGCATATCGTCAGCGCACACTGATCGGAACCCCTGGCGCAAACCACTTTTTCCAGGTTTACCCATAATACGACCGAACGCCGTATCCCCGCGCCCTGCGCGAAGTCCGCGAATTGACGACGAGGAGCGACCTTCGACGGTATTGCGCCGCGCGGCCTGCCGGTCAGCTCAAGGAGAATGAATGAATAGACGATTGATTGGTGTGGTAGTGGGCCTGATGTTGGTGGCGCTGGCGGTCGTTAGTTCGCCGATCGCTTTTTCGCAGATGGAACCGACGCCGAGAGTGTACACATTTGTAAGCCAGTTCCAAGTGCCGCGGGCGAATTGGGCGGCCTACTCGGAAGATAGCGAGAAATCGGTCATGCCGCTCATGGAGAAGTTGACGGCTGACGGGACGATCGTTAGCTGGTCTACGTTTGAGCAGGTTGTACACACGCCGGAGGGATATACGCACGGGGCGGCGTGGTCGTCCAACACCATCTCGGGGCTTATGAAGGTGCTCGACGAAATTCGCAAGAACGGTCCGCGGCCGAGCCAGATCGCGGCGACCAAGCACGAAGACTACCTGATGCAAACGACGATGTACCACGCAGGTAGCGGAACACCGACGTACTTGCGAGTGGTGTGCTCGAATGCGAAGGCGGAGAAGCCGGATGCTTACACCGCAATGCTCAAGAAGCTCCTGGTGCCGACGTTTGAGCAACAGGTCAAGGCGGGCGCGGCCACGTACTACAGCCTCGACGAGCAGTATGTAAACAATACGGCGCCGTCGACGCGCTGCCTGGTCATTACCTATCCTAGTGCCGATGGCATGGACAAGTGGGCGACAGCCATCAACACGACGATGGGTAAGTGGAGTGCGGCGGAACGCGCGGAATTCGCAGGCGCCACGGTGGCGGACAGCCGGCGCGACATCATGGCGCGGATCACGCACTCCGGCCATAAATAGCGGATTGCGGCGGTTCGGTCTAAGAGGAGGGGGCGAAGTTGGCTCCCTCTTTTTTGTTTGGATGAACGTCAGAGGGCTGAGAGGAGTTGCTCGACGGGGAGTGCCGCGTCAGAAAGGCCGCCACGTCCGTCTTCGCGACGGGCCGCTTCGGGCTCATCGGGTGACGACGACGCTTCCGATCAGGACATTATTGAGGTCGGGGATTTCTTCGCCACGGCTTTCCATGTCTTCCATACAGAGATCGATGGCTTCAACAGCGATCAAATGAGCCTGATTCGAAAAAACTCGTTGACAGCGCTGTACGTTTGGGAGGACATTCTCCCAACAACTCTCGGGGCCGAGCGGAACCTAGTTCGGACGCCAGACTCAATTCTCATTTTCCCAAGGAGGTAGCTGGCCATGCCTTTGCAGAGTCTTTCCGGAACCGCCACCAACGTCACCCTCGGCTCCCATGTCGGATACGCACCCACCGCGCAGTATGGACCGATGGCAGTCAAGCTACAGCTTGTTACTTTTCGGCTGAACGGAAGGCCAGTGCGCATCAAGATTCATGAGTCCGCCAGCATTACTGAAGGCGACCACCTCATAGCTGCCGGCGACGAAAAACAAGGGACCCTCGAAGCTCTGGCCGTCAAAAATCTAACCACCGGCGCCATTCACCACAACCCGTACAAGTTTCCCCTCTACGGAGGAATCGCCGCCCTCATCGTCTCCATCCCGATGATCTTTGTCCTGGTCGGACTTTTGTTCGCACCGATCGCCGCTTGGGTCGTCTGGCGTGCGCTGCGGGTCAAGAACGCCGTCGACATGGTCAGCTCCGCCCCGATCGTTCAAGCAGCCACGGCCTAGGACGTCAATTTTCAAGTGAATTTTCAGAAAATCGTTTGTAATTCACTCCGGAGCTATCCGAACTCTTCGCCGCCGAACGAAAATATACCCTTCATTTTTTGAGCAAGGCACGCCGCCTCACCGCACAGTTCAAAATCCGATGCGCCCACGCCCCCGCGCCAGAGGGCAGTTTCCGAACCTCCTATCTCCTATCCCGTCAAGGAGGTGAGGCGGTAGAGCGATCAGCGAAGGCGATAGAAGCCGGGGGAGCGGAATTCGAGGAGGTTGAGATCGCGGAGGACCTGGAGTTGTTGGCGGATTTTGTCGGGGATGTGGAACAAACATTGCAACTACGTTCATTGAGGTAACGGCATGAAGACGGTTGCTGAGTGGCTAGAGAAACATCCTGGAGTGAAGGCTCGGATGTTTGAGCGAAATTATAAGAAAGAAAGCGGTTCCGGAAAGTTTGAAGCCGTTTGTGGTTTCTGCCTCGCGTCGCACTATTTCCGAACTAAGCTGCGACGGAAGTGCGGATTTTGTGCGGCTCCATTTCGGGAAGCTCGAGTCATTTCGAGGCTGCGGGAAATATTGGCTCAGCGCTGGCGACTGCTGCCCCTCGCAAAGTCACGTCATTAGCTTGAGGGCGGCAACGATCGTCCACATGTGTTGACCAACATTGGCGCGTAACCGTTTTTCGGTCGTTTTGCGGGCTTTATGATGCGCGACTCCTACGCGATCTTTGTTGATAGTCGTGAGCGCTTGCTCAATGATGGAGTCGGCGTAGTTCGGACTCTGAATGGCAGCAAAGGTTTCTGCGAGTTTGCCCATCGTCATCTTGTTTATCTCTTTGTTGGATAAGGCGATAGGAATCCCTTTGCGGAGAACCTTGATTCTGGTTGTTTTGCTCCATTTCTTAAAATAGCGCCGCGCCTCCACTTCAAGTACTTGGCAGGCGTCTTCGAAGCCTTCCCTCCATTGGGCCCGGTCAAACTGGTCATAAACGGGCCCAAGGAGTCCGCGAAGCTTCGCCGGTAGTGTTCCCAATTCCGGCAGCGCAACGTTCAGTCCCAGGTCATCGGGCGCAATTCTCTCATCCACCCTGGGATCCACGAAGATCGCGTAGAGACCGATTCGATTGGTCCGAAGGTAAGTCTCATCTGCAGGTGAGACGTTTACCAATGACGGCATGCACAGCGCCAGGCGGGTGTCCTTTCCTGACGACCGTGCGTAACGCACCCAATTGTTCAGTTTCTCGGTCTGAATTGAGTTATCAAGCTCAAGGACAAGCGTTGTGTTTCCCCTGCGGCACAGAAAGGTCGCCGTGTACGGGAACCCGAGTTCGTTGCGCTCAACATGTACTCGGTGACCGCGGTTTGTAAAGTGGTCCGCGAGAATGTCCGCGTACTCCAATAGCTCGTCCGCGACGGTCGTATATTGCCGCGCCATGAATTAGGGTCTCGCAACCACCGTGTTGACGGTGGTTACTAGCTGCCGCAGGGTTTCAACGAGGCTCTCGGACGGCTTGTACCTGCGTCGTGAATGTTCTTCCAGTCCGCTGATTAGTCGTTTGACCTGTTGCTCGAGCGTATGTTCAAAATCAATTTTCTCGACGGAGTCGCGGAAGGCCTCATCGATGTCATAGTTCGGGCTCTCAATAAGTTCCGCTATGACTTTTTTTGCAGTGGCTAGAGGCACTTCCTTTCGCTGAACGGCACGAGCCAACTTGGCAAGTTTTCTGGGCGCGACGGTGTTTTTGATCACTCCCGTTCGGAACTTATGCACAATTGCCCGACGCAGGCGGTCCTCTGTATGCGCGTCGACGACGTCCCGTTTGCGTAGGAGGGAGGCAGCCGCAGTCGCCTCTAGAACATGGTCAACGGTTAATAGTTGTTCTGATTTTGGCTTGTTTAGTTCATCGAGGAGTTCCTTTCGGTAGTCCTCGGGAAGAGCGAGGAGCTTCTTCAATCTGCGCACTTCGCCCCGCGTCATTGATGACAGGCCCGCTAACTCCGTTTCAGTCGGTCGGCGTCCGTTCCGCTTCGTGAACTCCTTCTCTAGGTCTTGAAGTTTCAACGCCGTGGGTAGCGGATCCCAGTCAGTTCGGGCGTGGTGAATCGCGAACATCATCATGATGTTCTGTAACCGTGCTGGCTTTGGCTGGAGGATGACTGGTACGTGCGACATGCCTAGCTTGGTTGCGCATCGCCACCTTCTCTCGCCATCCAAGAGGCGGAAGCCGCTGCCTTCCTTGAAGACGGTCAAGGGGACTAAGATGCCTTGATCGGAAATGCTTTTCTGAAGGGCATCCAGATCACTTTTGCGAAAGATGAGGCGTGGATTATCAGTGTTCCGTTTAATTTTCCGGGGATCTAGGAGCGTTACAGTGTCAGCCACGTTATCTCCTTAGCCGAAGGACTTCCTTAGGGAAAAACTACTCACAGCACTTAGGCGACTTTCACCTGCTCTTGGGAATGTTTGTTACGATTAGTTCAGCGGCGCGCCGACGGTGCGTAGCAAATCCCGAGATGTTACGTTGTACGTAGACTCTTACCGAAGTCCATCGGTTAAATGCTTCGCTCGCCTCACGACAATAAGCATAGGACAGTACGAAGTCAGCCCCCCGCGCATCGATTTCGTCTAAAACAGCCTGTACGCGCTTGAGATCTTCTAAGCCAAAACTATCAGGCCCGTATTGACGAAATATCCGCCGGTTAGCCACGGCGTAGGGAGGGTCGAGGTAGACGAAATCACCGCTCCGCACTGTGGCTTTGAGAATTGTTTCAAAGTCCTCGCATCTGAGATCCGCCGAGCGCAACGTGGCGGCCGCTCGCAAAAACTGGCCCCGCGATGGGAGTGTGGCTGTCGTTCGCTTAGCAAATGGAACATTGAACTGGCCAGCTTCATTAGTTCGATAGAGACCGTTGAAACAGAACCGATTCAAGAACACAAATCGAGCCGCTCTCTGAAGAGGTTTCAAATTGCGCGGGCTTCGGGCTCGCAGTCGATAGTAACTTCGCTCGCCAAGCGGATAGCGACGCAGCCTCTCGTAAACGGACTCTGGCTCGTCTCGGATAATCTGCAGGGCTTCGATCAATTCTGCATTTATGTCGCCGAGAATCGCCTGCTGTGGTTGCAGAGCGAAAAATAGAGCCGCCGAGCCGGCGAAGGGCTCAATGTAGCGGTTGTATCCAGGGTTCCAGAAGGGAACGAGTCTGGGCAGGAGTTTTCTCTTGCTTCCCGCCCACCGGATAATGGGAGCAGTTGTCGTGTTGGCTCTCAAGGTGTCATTCCGGCACGCGCTAAGTGTATGTCATTGACCTGATCAGTAAATAGTCTAAAATCGCGGCCATGAGCATAACCATCCCAGCTATTCCCTTTAATCAACGCAGGACCCAGATGTACATCGCCGCGGTTCCAGTTGATTTCCTTGCGCGCTTCTCCGTCGACAGATGGGATCCCAAAAATGTCATGGGTACCCGTGGATATCAACGGAACCCGGAGGAAAAGCGGGTGAAGGCCATCGCGAAGTATTTTGAGAGGGCTGACTCAATCATGCCAGTTGCCGGGTTGCTGAACGTTCGTGAAAAGGGCCGAATTAGATTCAAGAGCGGGAAAATCACGATTCCGGACGGGACAAATGTGTGGGTTGTGGACATGCAGCATCGACTGCAAGGCTTGGTCCGGGCTCAGGAAGAGGGAATTATTCGCCACTATTCGTTCAACTTTCCGGTCGTCATAACCGAGGGGCTTAGCCGGGTCGATGAAGCTGTCCAATTTTATCTGATCAATACTAAATCGAAAAAAATGGATGTCGCTCTGACCAGAAGGTTGCTAATCGAAAAGAACAAGGTGAAGGACATCGCGGACGTCAAGCCTTGGGAGATCGCCGCGGTTCGAATAACGATTGATTTGAACAATTCGCTCGCTGCGAATCCGTGGTTCTCTCGTATCCGTCAGCCAAATGAGGAGCGCCTGGAGCAGCACGTTGCTACCGAGAAATCGTTTGTCAGCTCTTTGCGCCAACTTCTTATCTCGGGTAGATATAAGCAGACCCGCAAAGCCGCGAAGCTATTGGCTAATTATTTGAGCGCTATTAGGGCAAACATTCCCGAGGCCTTCGCGGAGCCTAAGAAGTATCTGCTACAGAGAACCTCGGGTATGTTCGCCTTCAACTTCTTCATCGGTCCCGAATTCCTAGCGAAGAATCGAAATCCTGCAAGATTCGAGGATGAGCTGTCGGGGCTGAAAAAGTTGGGGGCGTCATTTTGGCGGAGAACGAACAAAAGGGGCGCGAGAAAGTTTGGAACGGGCATGGCGGGATATGCGAATCTTGCGGACTATTTGAAACGCGAAATATTGTAATGGCGGACGTTCACGAATCACTCATCCGGTCGTTCCGAAAGAGGGTCATGAAGGGAGGACTCAAGGAAATGAAGTCCCCCATGCCGACCTATCGGCCGGATATTTTTGCACAGAGGCTCGCGCAGAATGGGAACATAGCTGAGCAGTTGGCGGTCGAGGCGGAGATTGCTTCTACGCTTTTCTCCGAGCACACTGCGGAGCAACTCTTGAAGATGCACGAATTCATTGTCGGTCAAAAGGCTAAGCGAATTAGGGTTCGCGGTTTCCTCATAATCCCCAAAGGCAAGGAGTCTCGCAATCACGCCGATCTAGTTCTTTCCGGTTTATTCCCAGACGGGACCTCTATTCAGGTCGTCCAGGCAAGACAATAGAATTTGCCCAACTCCTCCCCTCTTCACGCGAGGTAGATTTCGGTCTCTGTTTTTATGATGAACAGGGCGTCGGAGTCGGGGTGGCCGGCGTTGCGGAATTTCTGGCGGGCTTCGTCTAGGGAATTGGCTAAGACGGTGAAAAGGATTTCGCGTTTTGTGCGGCCGACGAAATAGAAGCGGCGCTCTTGCTGGACGAGTTGGAGTTGGGCGGGCATGCAGGAGCGCTCGCTAGCGCTTGCTAGCCGATCTAAAGATCGGCCACTACAGGATCGATCCATAGGATCGCTTGGCGGATCAACTGAAAACTGCACGAGGGCGACGGAAATTTGTAGCTGTACCAGATTGGAACAGACGCGGCGGATGGAGAGAGTCAGGAATTCGGCGGAGAGCTCGCAGCCTACGGCCCTGCGGCGCAAGCGCAACGCGGCTAGCAGCGTTGTGCCGCTGCCTGCGAACGGATCGAGGACTAGATCGCCTTCGTTGGTGGAGGCGAGGAGGATGCGCTCGAGTAGGGCTACGGGCTTTTGCGTGGGGTGCTTGCCGAAGCGCTTTTCCCAGGACTCGGGGGGACGGATTTCCCAGACGGATTTCATTTGCTTGCCGCGATTGGTTTCCTTCATGAGCTTGTAGTGGAAGGTGTGGCGGGACTTTTTGTCCTTGGCGGCCCAGATGATGGTTTCAGTGGCGTGGGTGAAATAGCGGCAAGAGAGATTGGGAGGGGGGTTGGGCTTGACCCAGGAAATGTCGTTGAGGAGCTTGAAGCCGAGCTGCTGCATGGCGAAGCCGACGGAATGGATGACGTGGGCGGTGCCGGAGACCCAGATGGAGCCGTTGGGTTTTAGAATGCGCTGGCAGGCGGCGAGCCAGGCCGTGTTGAATTCGTGAACCTTGTCATATCTGGCCCTTACCGGGCCAAGGTCGGGGCCGGGTAATTTGTCCCAATCGCCTTTGTGGACGGAGACCATTTTGCCGGCGTGGCAGGTGATGCCGCCGTTGGAGAGGAAGTAGGGCGGGTCGGCGAAGACGAGGTCGACGGA
>DATNMD010000056.1:0-11223 GCA_035602505.1 Candidatus Acidiferrum sp. | reverse complement strand
GCAAAATGCGCAGTTTCACGGAAGTGCGGAATCTAAAGGGGTTACGGGCGGTAGATAGCGGGTTTGTTCGAGATAACACGCGAAACGGTACCACAGATCTGGACGTATGTCAATAGTAAACTTGTAAGTGCAATGGCATGAATGCCGTGCAAGGAAAATTCAAAACGGCACTCTTCGGCAAGGCGCGAAGGGATGCCTCACCCAAAATCCTTTCGGATCTGTTTGCCGCCGCTCTGATCGGTGATCCTGTGGCGACTTGTCCCTACGTGAGGAGGCGAGGTCTATGAAAATCACTCTTGGTCGAATCATGATGTGGATAGCGGTTATGGCTACGTGCCCAGTCTCTGTTTGGGCCCAGCAGGCGAGCACGAACCGGAATGTCATTCTTCGGCGCGACCCATCGACAACGAGTCCAGTCCTGGAACACCTCGTCAAAGGGGCGAGGTTGACTCTAGTCGACGCGACCCCAGACAGTGGCTTCTATCACGTTAGGACGGAGGACGATCAGGTTGGGTGGGTCTTCGCGAAGTACGTCAGTATATCGGAGGTTACGCCGCCGCCACCATCCACTACCCCCGGCACTGCCCAACCAGTAGGCACGCAATGTGATGCCGGCTTGTGGAATCACGTGTACCACCCGCAGCGGTTAATCGTGAAACAGCAGTGTATCGCGGTGACGGGGACCATTGTGGATGCGACAGCGACCCAGACGGTTAAGCAGCCGGATGGAGTCCGTCATGAGAAGGATGGAGACACGCACGGATGGTTAAAGGTGGATGCGGAATTTGAGAATTTGTTGAACGCCGGAAACATCAATGATGAAGGGGGTAACCTGGTGTTTGAGATCGTATGCCGGTTTCCGGTGACGCAAGCGGATGCGAAGGCGGCATGCAAAACCTACACGGATCGCGTCACGCTACCTCCGGTTGGCTCACACGTGCGGATCGTTGGAACGTACGTGCAGGACACCTTCCATGCAAAGTGGAACGAAATTCACCCTGTCACGAGTATCAGCGTGGTCCCCTAAGCCACGGATGCAGCACGGTTCTCATCATACATAACTTTGCACTAATGCTTGATCGCGTAATAGATGACGTAGAGCCAGCTGAGGATGCCGTGAAGGATCATCCAAAGAATGGAATGATTGACGCTCCATGAAATGGTGATGGCGAGCATGCTTCCGAAGCCCCAAAAACCTATGCCCGCTGACCCGCCTCTGTTTTCCATGTCATCTCCAGGATTGGTTCTCTGAGTTCCAGGCGGAGGAAATTCTACACTGATGGCAGCCTTTTAGGCTGTGTCGGATTACCTTAGAATTCAAATCCACTTGTCCGATAAGCGCGTTTATCATTGGCGTTCGCGGTGTACTAGTTTCGCAGAAAACGCGCTGGCGCTAGTACCCAAATGTCCGGTAAGCGCGTTAGGACTTGGCCTGAATCCGGGTCAACTCATTTTTGTCGAGGGATAAGAACCCAGCCGCCTAACCGCCGTGGAATATTTAGCTCCTTGGGAGCCTCGTAGGCCCAGAAAAGATGAATATCTGACTTCTTCAGGGCAGCGTCGAGACCGATGAATCGCATTTGAAGATTGACTTCCCCCGTCTGCTGCTCGTTCGGTTCCATCGATATTTTTTCAGGTGAAGGGTCGTCTACGGGATAGCCCCGCCTGACGAACCGCTCGCCAGGCGTCACTGCAATGAGCATCATGCTGTTGAGGTTTCCCCAAGGCAGGCGCCACTTGTAGAAGGTTACTCGCGTTTCAGCACGAGACCGAAGCGTTACGTGTAGCCAAAGGGGTTTTTGACTGCTCAGTTCGACTTTAATATCTGGTGAGCTGTCTTCATTTCCGCCAGAAGGCACCGAGAAAATGCAAATGGCAACTGCGACTAGCAGGCATTTGCTGATGCTGTTCCATGTCACGGCGTCAAATGCTCCACATCTCAGAGGTGAACTACTGATGAGGAATAAAGCCTAACCCTTCCCACGAAAGAGTGCGAGAGCCACCCTGGGCTTTGTGCTTGAGAGCAAAAGCCCTGCCCAAGTCTCGATAAGTCGGGTTACCGGACAAATCGACGGAGGCTTCCCCCTTGTCTGAAGGCTAAGATCCGGTGAAGCGTGGGATAGACTGGAATGGATGAAGAAGACGCACAGCGCAGGGGGTGTGGTCACAAATAACGAGGGCGAGGTCCTGGTGGTGAGTCAGCGTGGGACGTCTTGGTCATTGCCAAAGGGACACATCGATCCTGGCGAAAGCGCACTGGTTGCGGCTAAGCGAGAAATCTACGAAGAGAGCGGGATTCGTGATCTGGAATTTATCCGCGAGTTGGGAACGTATGAACGCCGCAAGATCGGCGTGGATGGCGGCGATGATCCCTCGGAGCTGAAAGTCATCACGATGTTTCTCTTCCGAACGAGCGAAAAATCATTGAAGCCAGTTGACCCAGACAATCCGGAAGCAAGATGGGTCGAGAAATCAAAGGTCGCACGACTGCTCACGCATGAAAAAGATAAAGAATTCTTCCAGCGAATAGCGTTCTAACTTTCCGCCTGAGGCGGACTCTATCCAAGTGAGCTTGGAGGCAAGGGTAAGAGACATGAGGATGTCTTGACTTCCCAGCGCTTACGTTCGAGACTCGCTAGCCTGATTGCGTCTCACAAATCGGAACTGCTCGAGGATTCTCAACAATGAAATCACTACGCTTGCACTTCCACCTCGTTCCTGCTGCGCTCGCGGTACTCCTAATATTCGGCAACGCTTCCGGTCTCCGTGGCGCGCAGACCGCGGGGGCGGCGGGTAAGACGCGGATAGCTGTCGTTGGGCTAGACCACGATCATGTGTGGAGTCTGCTGAAGGACATCGCGGGTGAGCCCTCGGCGGAGCTGGTCGCCATCGCGGAAACCGATCCGGCACTGGTTAGCCGGGCACAAAAGGAAGTTCCCGCGAGCGTGAAGTTTTATTCGGACTACGTGGCGATGCTGGACCAGGCGAAGCCTGAGGCGGTGATCGTCACCACGTCGAACGACAAGCATTTGGAGATCTTGCGGCAGTGCGCCAAGCGGCACATCCATTACTCGACGGAAAAGCCGATGGCCACGAACGCCGCGGATGCGCGGGAGATGGAACGGCTGGCGCGCGAAGCGAACATCAAGGTGATGGTGAACTATTGGAACGCGTGGGTGGCGCCTAGCCATGATCTGTTTCATCGCGTGCGCGCGGGCGAAGTCGGACCCATTCAGAAAATCATCGTGCAGTATGGACACCGCGGACCGAAGGAGATCGGGGTTTCGCAGCAATTCGCAAACTGGCTTTATGATCCAGTGAAAAATGGTGGCGGAGCGATCATGGATTTTGGCTGCTACGGCGCGGAGCTTTCGGTGTGGCTGAAGGGCCGGCCGACGCGGGTGTATGCAACGACGCGCAAGCTGAAAGTGGAGCAGAACAACAAAGTCGATGACGATGCGACTATCGTGCTCGATTATCCGGACGCCACGGCAATTATCGAGGCTTCCTGGGATTGGCCGTATACCAAGGAGCAGGTGGAAGTGTTCGGGCCGAAGGGGAGCTTGCTGGCGCGGCACAACAGCTTGCTGCACCGCTCCGCCGATGCGCATGGACCCAATGTCGCGCCGGATGGGGAGAGCGTGACGCTCGAGCCGCTGCCGAAGGAAACAAGCAATCCGATCTCATACTTTGTCGATTGCATCCGCAACAACAAGCCGATCGAGGATCCGGTTTCCGCGAAGCTCAATGTGCAAGTGATAGAAATCTTGGATGCCGCGCGGGAATCGGTGCGAACCGGCAAACCTCAAGAACTCCGTTGACACCAATTGAAGAGTCAGGGCTACTTCACGCCTTTGTCCCGCTTGCCGGGCTGCATTCCAATTCGCTAGCGACGCCAAGAATCTCTTCACCGCAAAACATTGACGTCGGCGGCCTGCTTCGTCTAGCAAGCAGAAATACAAATAAACCCACAGGTATGCTTCTGATGGGCAAGATTCGGATTCAAACGTGTGATTCATCTTCGACCGATCACTATGGGCGCTGGAACGCTGATGCTATGAACGGAGACTGCCGCCGCTCTCCGCGGTATGCATTTGTCGCAACCGTCGAGGTAACACACGGAGAATCCACTTCGGTCATAGCTGCGAGACTCGGAGACTTAAGTCTACACGGCTGCTTTATCAACATGATCAATCCGCTGCCCGCAGGGGCCTTGATAATGGTTAGAATTTCCGCAGGGTATTCTGTTTTCCGCGCGCGCGGCAGAGTGGTTTATTCTCAACCTAATCTTGGCGTTGGCGTCGAATTTCAAGACATTGAAGCGCGCTACCAAACCGTCCTCAAAGAGTGGCTGCTGGACGCGAAAGACATAAACAAAACACAGAAACTCGCTTGAGTGCGAAGGTTCCCTTTCCTGTAGTCGCTTCTCTACTACCGATCTTGCCAAACGTGGAAAGTTACTGGGAAACTCTGCTGAATTCTACGTCTGCCTTGAAGCCGTCCAGGATCGGTATGCTTATCACGTCGACATCCGCAAGCGAGAAGCTGCGGCATGGATTGAGAACCTGGAAACATCGTTGTGACAGCATCTTGCATTGCCACCCTACGACGTCTTAAATAGATATACACAATCGCGAGGTCTCATGGTTCCCTCTGAGTCGCAGCAGTCTGTCCTCTCACCTGCGCCCGTGGACGCAGAGCAGATTAGCTCCAACATGCGCCGGATTGCGCGGCGCCAACGGTCTCTTTGGTCCTGTGCAGTGATGGTGACCGTGCTGCTCGCGCTGGGGATCGCTTCGTTCGCATTCCCCGGATTATTGTCTCAAGCTGAAGAATCTGCTTCGATGCTTTTGAGTTCAGCAATACGCGGAGTCGTCGGACTCGTCCTGCTCTTCAACGTGTACACCGTATATCAGCAACTGCAAATAAATCGGATTCACGAGCAATTGAGCAAGCAAGTTGAAACGTTAGGTAAGATGGAAGTTCGAACCGAAGAAGTCTACAAGCTTGCCGCGCTTGACCCGCTCACGGGACTCTATAACCGACGGTCCGGGGAACAACGTCTGGCGCAAGAAATCTCACGCTCAACGCGAAACGGTCGTCCGCTGACCGTCCTCGCACTCGACCTGGATGGCCTGAAACAGGTTAATGATAGGTTTGGGCATCCCGCGGGTGATGAGCTGATCAGGAGCTTCGCTGAACGATTAAATAAGGCCATTCGCGGCTCAGATTTAGCGGTCCGTCTCGGTGGAGATGAGTTTCTGGTTTTGCTCCCAGAGTGCAAACCTGAGGAGGTTCGACACGTTCTGAGCCGGTTGAGCGGAGTCCACGTGGAGTGCAAAGGCCAGGTGATTCAGATTTCCTTCTCCGCTGGCTGGACCGACTTTAGGCCGGGTGAATCAGCCGAGGAATTAGTGAAACGTGCCGACGACGCCCTGTACGCAAACAAACGTGGTCCCCAGAAACGAAGCTTGCAGATCGTCGGGGCGAAGTAGCAGACATCCGCTTGCCGGGCAGCTCGTGTGGCGCTGGGAGCGAAAAACTCGAAACCGGTGTCCGATTGTTTGTTGATCGAAGATCACGGCCTGCCATTTTTTGTCCCGCTTAGAGAAAAAGTGCGCTGAAATTTTCCGAGTGCTTGCAATAGCGAGCGATACGCACACATTTCTTGGTTGCTACACCGCTGTTGGACGGACGGAATAACCTGCGGTAAACTATTTGCCTCGCACGCACACGGCGCGCCCGTAGCTCAGTTGGATAGAGCGTCTGGCTACGAACCAGAAGGTCGGGAGTTCGAGTCCCCCCGGGCGCACCACTTTCCCAATAAATACTACATATTGTGCGGTTGCATCGACTGCCGATGTGTCGGGGTTTACCGGCGGTTTACCTTCAGGGGAAAAGCAAAAGGCCCGAAGCATTTAAGCTCCGGGCCTGACGGGTGTCAGGTCTGATTATGGCCCGAAGTAGTTAAGCTCCGGGCCTGCTGTGATTCCTAAATTTTCAATGAATTCCCAATCGCATGAGTCAAGCTTAGCGCCGAGAACGTTCACCAAACTGATGGCAGCCTCCTGCCTCTTTTCGGGCGTGTCCAGTTCTCGCACCTTTGCGATAAATTCATCGACCGTCATGTCATCGGTAAAGATAGCCTCGTCCATCTTGTGCTTCCCCCAGGCTCATTTGACGAGAATTGGCGCTCTTAGGTTACAAACAAAAATAGCCACCGCGCGATTAAGCCCGATGGCTAGGGTTAGGATTTCGCGGAATCTGATGGCCAGCCAGACCGTGTGGCCAATTTCAAATGCGCCACCCAATCCCGCCGCTAGAATCGAATACTTGACGTCTTCCTTTCGCATGGAAAATCGCGGGCGTAATTGATAGCATCGCGCGCATGTTCACCTTACTTTTTGTACTGCTGACTTTGTTCGGTGCTGCACCGGCAAACGATTTGCCAACGAAAAAATATTTGGACCTTGCGGCCATCAAGACGATGGTGGCAGCCGCGGAAGCGGAAGCAAAGAAGCGCAATGTCGAAGTGACCATCTGCGTTGTGGACGAAAGCGGAAATCTGCTCTTTCTGCAGAAAGGCGACGCCGCGCCGATCAACACCATCGAGTTCGCGCAGAAGAAAGCGCGGCACGCAGCGCTGTATAGGAGCCCTTCCAAGGATGCCGCCGACGCAGTGAAAAAAGGCAGCGTCGAGGCACTGGCCTTCCCGAACTTTTTCCCCAACCAGGGCGGCCTGCCGATAGTCGCCGACGGACGGATTCTCGGCGGCATTGCCGCGAGCGGCGCCAAATCGGAGATCGACGAAGCCATCGCGCAAGCGGCCATCGACGCGCTGTTCAAGAAGTAGCGAAGGCCGCAGCCCTTGACCGCGACACTCCCAAGTCGCGGAGTTAATGGATTCCGAAGATGTGCACGATCATGGGCGTGTCCGCGGTGACGTGCGGAGTTACGGCGTGGTAGCCCCAGAGGTGAACCCAGGCGTTGGCGGTGCGCAGGGTGAGGTAGGACTTCATGAGGCCTGGCGGGAAGAAGGTGAGCAGGGCGAAGATGACGGAGAGAAGGGCGTGGGGCAGGGAATCGTAGAGGGTCCAATACTCGAAGATGTGCAGCGCCGCGTAACTCAGAGCGCCGAGCAGGAGCGTGGTCACCGGCGAGCCGGTTATTTTCAGATAACGCGGAAAGAGAATCGCGTAGATGAAAATCATGACGGGAAGTCCCGTGCCGAGGAGGTGAGTGAAGAAGGTAAGCGGGGCGCCGACGAGCATTTGATGCGCGGATAACTGCAGGAAACCGCCACCGGCGAGATCCAAGGCAGAGCCGAGGGCCATGATCACGAAAATCACGAGGGCATCGTTTTTGAGGTTGCTGCTCTTTAGATTGAGGGCTTCACGAGAGTAGCCTCTTGCGCGGAAGACCGCATACGGTATGACGGCAAGAAGAATGAAGTTGTAAAACGCCCACGTCCACACTTCGCGCGGGGAGACCTCTCGCGTGTGGCCGAATAATGAGCCGTTGAGATGGAGGCCGATGCCTTCGCCAAAGAGGCGAAGGCCGAGCCAGTGGCCGATGAGGAGGACTGCGGCGCCGTAGAGCCAAAGGAGAAGGATCTCGCGACGGGCGACGCCGCGTTCGGGGGCGCGGGCCGCCATATCGGGGAGGATGCGGCGGCGGGTGAGAAAGTAAGTGATCGCCATCTCTACGAAGACGACGATCAGGACAATGAAGGGCGCGATGACTTGGGCGAGTAGCGGGAGGCTATTGAGGAGAGGGCGGTTGAACGGGAGTTTCCCGCCGCTTACGGGGAAGACGGCGAGACTGGCGGCGAGCCAAAGCAGGATGGCGATTTGCACGCTGCGTTGGCGCAGCAGGCCGATGAGCCAATGCGAGCTTCGAGGTGACGTGGGCATAGGCTGGTTGCTAAATGCTTGTACGCCGGGACGAGGGAAAGATTACGCCTGAGAGGAAGAATTGAGTAGCTGGGGCGCAGCAGTGCTGCGCCCCGAAGTGGTGCTACATGGTGAGGACGACGCGGAATTGGGCTTTGCCGCTCATCATGCGGGCGTAGGCTTCGATGACTTGGTCGAGGGGAAATTTTTCAATCATGGGGCGGACGCCGGTTAGCTCGGCGAAGCGTAGCGTATCTTCGGAGTCGGTGGGGATGCCGGAAGCCCAGCCCTGAATGGTTTTGCTCCCGAAAAGCAAATGGTTGGGCGAGACCTGAATCGAGTCGGCGCCCGCGCCTACGACTACCATTTTGCCTCTGGGGCCGAGGCCGGGGATCAACTCGGACGTGGCCTTACCGCTGGGGGCTGTGGCGAGAATTACTTGGGCGCCACCGAGCTTCTGGAGCTCCTCAGCAGCGTTGGTAGCGGAGCTGTCGATGTAAATGCTGGCGCCGAGTTTCTTGGCGAGGGGCTCGCTTTCTTTGCCGCGAGAGATAGCGGCGACGCGATAGCCGAACTTGTTGGCGAACTGCACGCCGAGATGTCCGAGGCCGCCGATGCCGAGGACGGCTACTAAATCGCCGGGCATGGCTCCGTTGTGGCGCAGCGAATTGTAGGTGGTGATGCCGGCGCAGAGCAGCGGGGCGGCCTCGGCAGCATCGAGGGAATCGGGCATCTGCGCGAGGGCTTCGACGGGCGCGATCATGTACTCGGCGTAACCGCCGTCGTAGTTGATGCCGGTGATTTTAAGCTGCGCGCAGTTGCCGAAATCGCCGCGCCGGCAAAAAAGGCACGTGTTGTCTTGTCCGCCGTGCCAGCCTACGCCAACACGCTGGCCTTGCTTCCAGGAAGTGATGCCGGGGCCGAGCTCGGCGATGACTCCGGCCACTTCGTGACCTGGCGAACGCGGGTAGGCCAAGCCGGGCCAAAGCCCGTCTTTGACCAAGTGGTCGCTGAAGCAGATGCCACAGGCTTTCACGCGGATGCGGACCTGACCGGGGCCGGGCTGGGGGATTTCGCGTTCCTGGAGTTCGAAGTCTGCGCCGGCTTTGGGGACGACGGCGATTTTCATTTTTGCCATTTGATGATTTCCTTGTTTGGAGCAGCAGACCGTTTGATGCGGGAGCTAGCGGGCTCGTTAGGTGGTGCCTGCACGCGAAGGGGCGCAGCAGTGCTGCGACCCCACAGAGTCGTTCGTGCTAGAGTTTGCGGTTCAGGTTGACGGTCCCAGATTGTGGAAGTGCAAGGGGGAAGCGTGGCGTATCGGGATTTGCGGGAGTTTGTGCGCAAGCTGGAAAAGGAAGGGGAGCTGAAGCGCGTTCGGACCGAGGTGGATCCGATTTTGGAGATTACGGAGATTGTGCAGCGGGTGGGGCGCGGCAAGGGGCACGGACCGGGCGGGGGACGAGGATTGCGGGGACAGAGCGGACAGCCAGGAATGGCCGTTCCACACGAAGGAAATTACGCGCTGCTTTTCGAAAAGCCGAGGGGGTCGCGGGTGCCGCTGCTGGTGAACGCGTTTGGGAGCGTGCGGCGAATGTGCCTTGCATTTGAGGTGAGCGAGTTGGACGAAGTGGCGTCGCGGATTCGGGGCTTTCTGGATATGCAGTCGCCAGCGGGATTGTTCGACAAGATCAAGATGCTGCCGAAGCTGGCGGAGCTGGGATCATTTTTTCCGAAGACGGTGAAGACGGGGGATTGCAAGGATGTGCGACGGCACGGGAACGATGTGAACTTGTTTGATTTTCCGATTTTGAAATGCTGGCCGCAGGACGGCGGAAGGTTCATCACGTTTCCGCTGGTGTTCACGCGCAATCCGGAGACAGGGAAGCGCAACGTGGGAATGTACCGCATGCAGGTCTACGACGGGCGGACCACCGGGATGCATTGGCAGACGCAAAAGCACGGCGCGGAGCATTTTCGTCGGGCGCGGGCGGCGAATCCGGATGGGCGGATACCGGTGGCGGTGGCGATTGGCGCCGATCCCGCTACGGCGCTGGCGGGGATGCTGCCGATTCCGCCGGATCTAGATGAGATGATGTTCGCTGGATTCTTGCGGCGGGACCCAGTGGAGATGGTCCCGTGCGAGACGAATGATCTGGAAGTGCCGGCGAACTCGGAGATTGTGTTAGAAGGCTACGTGAATCTGAACGAGATGCGGACGGAGGGGCCGTTTGGAGATCACACCGGATTTTATTCGTTGGAAGGGGAGTTTCCGGTGTTCCATGTGGAGTGCGTCACGCACAAGAAGGACCCGATTTACCTGACGACCGTGGTGGGGCCGCCGCCGCAGGAAGACTTTTACATGGGCTACGCAGTGGAGCGCGTGTTCTTGCCGGTGATGAAGATGCAGTATCCGGAAATTGTGGATGTGGCCATGCCGGCGGAGGGAATCTTTCACAATTTGATGATTGTAGCGATCCGGAAGTCGTACCCGGGGCACGCGCGGAAGATCATGAATGCGATTTGGTCGCTGGGGCAGGCCATGTTTACGAAGGTGATTGTGGTGGTGGACCACGATGTGGACATTCACAATTACGGAGAAGTGGTGTGGAAGACGTTGTGCGCGATGGATCCGGAGCGCGACGTGCAGTTTGTGTTTGGTCCAATGGATACGCTGGATCACGCGGCACGGATGCAGGATTACGGGTCGAAGATGGGGATCGACGCAACGCGCAAGTGGGCTTCTGAAGGATTTACAAGGCCGTGGCCGGATGAGATTCGGATGGACGAGCTGACGAAAGCGAAGATTGACGCCATTTGGAAAACGCTGGCGCTATAGCGTTGCCGCAGATTCGCAGGATTCTAAGCGTGTTGCGCGGCGATGAACACAAAAGGATAACCGTCCAACCGGACAGCGCACAAAAGGCCAAAAACACAAGTAATAGTGGTTCTAAAGAGCCAGTACTCAAGTACTGGCATTACTACCCCAGAATACCCATTGATTGTAGGAGATAACCCCCTATTCTTAGGGCAACTACGGCCTAGAATCCCTTGACGCTCGGTGTGGCGCGGTGTCATAACGTGAGTCACGGGGAGTGCCCCAAGGTTCGGCAGCGTCAACTGGGGTGCACCAGTGGTCGGGTTCAGCGGCGTGTGTCTTTAGTGCGCCAGGGGTAGTGTTCCTCGTGAGTGAATCGCGCGAAGTGATGAATGTGCGGCAAGCGTCGCAATATCTGGGAATCTCCCCGGATACGTTGTATCGTTACATCACTGAAGGCGAGATTCCCGCATTTAAACTCGGCAATCGTTGGAAACTAAGGAAAACCATCCT
>DATNMD010000037.1:0-47204 GCA_035602505.1 Candidatus Acidiferrum sp. | reverse complement strand
TGGCTATGGTCTGTTGTCGTGTGTGCAAATCCACGCCTATAATTTTCATCTCGGCCTCCTTCGTTCCGAGCAATCTGTGGTTAGAGCACCAACATTTTACTCGGCTCGTTGTGAGGCCGACTTCGTTATGCCATCAGACGGGACGTTTTCTCCGTCTACTAACCGGGGGAGATGGGGACAGACGGGAAGTTTCCCTTACTCTGAAAGTCCCCCGTCATTATCAGTCAAACAGTCTTCTCAAAACAAATATCAGAAAACGTTCTGTCTGTCCCCGAGTTCCCGACTTACCGCTTTAAGGAACCGTATTCGTTCGCTTGACGGAAGACACGCATGGAGGTACACCGATAATAGAGGTGGCAATCATGAAAATCGTAGTGATCGGCGGCAGTGGACTGATCGGATCAAAGCTCGTTACCAAGTTGCGCGAGCACGGGCACGAAGCGGTTGCCGCATCTCCCAATTCAGGCGTCAACACACTCACGGACGAGGGACTGGCCGAAGCGCTGAAGGGTGCGTCAGTGGTCGTTGACGTGTCGAACTCTCCCTCGTGGGAAGACTCGGCTGTGATGAAGTTCTTCGAGACATCAACCCGCAACCTCCTCGCCTATGAAGCGGCCGCGGGCGTGGGACATCACGTTGCGCTGTCTGTCGTAGGATCTGAGCGTCTGCTCGCAAGCGGCTACTTCCGTGCAAAAATCGCTCAGGAGAATTTAATCAAGGGTTCCTCCATCCCCTATTCAATTGTTCGCGCGACGCAGTTCTTCGAATTCGTCAAGGGTATCGCCGATTTTTCCACTGATGGCAACAAAGTGCGCCTGCCATCTGCGCTCATCCAGCCCATGGCGGCCGACGATGTCGCCAGTGCGGTAGCCCGGATCGCTATGGGCTCACCAGTGAATGGCACCGTTGAAGTAGGTGGGCCAGAAAAGTTTCGTCTCGATGAACTCGTCCGGCGAGGTCTAGCCGCACGCAATGATCCGCGCGAGGTTGTCGCTGACCCGCACGCGCGTTACTACGGCGTGGAGCTGAGTGAGGGGACACTCGTTCCCGGCGATGACGCACGACTCGGCGAGACGCGTTTCGAAACCTGGCTCACTCAGTCCGCGGCGAAAGCGGCGGCGGTCACCCACTAGTGGATCTGTCAAAGAGAGGCCGCTGGCGCATCCTTAACAGATGCACTTCGATAAGACGAGTTAGCGTTTGCTTCGTCTAAGCGGGGGCGGGAAACAAATTGTTGAGGGGAGACTCGAATGAAACGAATGCGAAGCTTCTTGCTATCGGCGGCGATTGTCTTCGCCGTGGGCGCTTTGGGACAACGCCTACAGGGCGCCACAGCCGCGAATACGCCTCAGGCGCAACAAACGCAGCAGCCTTCGCCAACCGTAGCTTCCGTCGTGGACCGGGGAATCAGCGCCATCGAAAAGCAAGTCGTGGAAGTTGCGGAAGCCATGCCGGAGGATAGGTTCAACTTCACTCCGGAAAGCTTGAACATTCCGGGCGACGACTACAAGGGTGTGCGCACGTTCGCCGTGCAGGTCAAGCATATCGCCTCTTCCAATTATTTCATTTGGTCGCCGCTTACCGGAGATAAGGTGCCCGAAAACATAAAGGACGGGAACGGTCCTGCGGACTTGAAGAGCAAAGCGGACATTATCAAGTTCCTGAAGGATTCTTTTGCCCTGGGTCACAAAGCCGCGGCTACGTTGACGGCGGAGAACATGTTGCAGACCGCGGAGCACAGCAAGTCGACCCGGCTGTACTTGGCTACTTTCGGCGTCGCCCACGCTTATGATCACTACGGGCAGATGGTCGAGTACTTGCGCATGAACGGGATTGTGCCGCCAGCCAGCCGGGCCAAGTCAGACTGACTGGCGGGTGGCGAGTGGCCACGCCTTAATTCCGAAAAACGCCTTTGCGTGCCGCATCCCTCCGGTTTTCAGGCTTGCCCACCGGAGGAGGGTGCAGTTTTTGCCCCGCACCTAACCGACCGCCGAGCACCAATCGTCATCACTGAAACAACTATCGATTTGCAGCGAGAGCTACGAAAAGAGCTTGCGAAGCAGACTGGGGGCTTCGCGCTTGGGTTCTGGTTTGGGAGCTTCGCGGTTCGGCTCAGCTTTGGGCGCTTCGCTTGCCGCGGACGCAGACGCGCTGGCGCTCTGGGATTTCGCTGCGCCACCTTGCAGGAATTCGTCGAGCTTGAGGAATTTGCGGCCGAGGGCACTGCTGTAGGCGGACCATTCTTCGTCGCCGGAGGGGGTAGCTAGGGCGACGCGTACGGCGGCCAGCTTGGAGTCGAGGTCGTCGAGGTAGTGGAAGACCATGGCTTCACGAATCATGGGCAGCTTGGGGGAGCCGAATTCGTATTGGCCGTGGTGACTGATGAGCAAGTGCTGCACTACGGTTTTTAGCGGCGCGGGGAAGCCGTCGATTTTATCGATCGCGCGGGTCACGGTTTCGAGTTCCATCACGATGTGGCCGAGGAGCTGGCCTGGCGTGGTGTAGCCGATGGCGCGCTCATAGCAGAGCTCTTCGAGCTTACCTACATCGTGGAGGATCGCGGCCGTGAGCAATAGGTCGACGTCCAATTCCGGATAATGGGTGGCCACGCGGCGGGCCATGCCGCAAAGAGAGATGACGTGTTCGAGCAAGCCGCCGAGATAGGCATGGTGCATGACTTTGGCGGCGGGAGCGCGCTTGTAGCAGCGGGCGGTTTCGGGATCGGCGATGATGCCGAGGACTAATTGTTTGAGCCAGGAATTGGAGATGGATTCGGCGTAGCCGCGCAGCTCGGCAAACATTTTTTCGACGTCGGCGGTGGTGTGCGGCAAGTAGTCGGCGAGGTCGATCTCTTCGGGCTTGGCGAGGCGCAACTGGATGAGCGCGAGCTGCGGCTTGTTGCGATAGACCTCGACGCGGGCTTGCACCTTCACGAAATCGTCGCGCTGAATATCTTTCGCGGCGGCTTCGAACTGGTCCCACATGCGGGCTTCGATGGTGCCGCTGCGGTCGCCGAGCTCGAGGCGAAGATAGGCGCGGCCCTCGCGCGTGTTGCGCAGTTCTTTTTCGTGAACGAGGAAAAAACTAGTGATGTTCTGCTCGGAGAGGAGATCCGTGACGTACGACGTCTTCATTGGCCGGAGGCCGGCTTCTTTCCAAATAAGAGATATTTTTTGTGGCCCTTTTTGGACTTGCTGGCTTCCGGTGTGGCGCTGACTTCCTGAATTTCCGAATTGCCGCCGCCCGCAATGTCCTGGTAGCCCGGTTTGATGACCACGTAACTCTGCTCGCGCAACGTTTTCAGGTATTTGCGCATGGCTGGCTCCATGCGCTCGGAATAGAGGTGGTCCATAATTTCGTTTTCTACCTTGCTGAGCGGCTGCTCGCCTGCTTCATAGCGTTCGAGGACTTGTAGAACGAGGTAGCCCTGCTTGGTGTCCATGACGTCGGTGAGTTCATTCTTCTTCATCTTGAAAACGATATCTTCCAATTGTTTCGAGAGCTCGCCGCGTTTGTACACGCCAAGAAAGCCGCCCTGCTTCGCCGTGCTGCTATCGGAAAAACGCTTGGCAATTCCCCCAAAGTCCTCGCCGTCCTTGACGCGCTTCAGCGCCGTTTCGGCCTTCTTTTTCAAGTCAGGTAGCTCCTCATCCTTCTTCCCTTCCGTGTTCACTTCAATTTCCCGCAGCGCCACCTGCTCCTGGCGGACGAACTCTTTCTTGTGCTCGTTGTAATACTTCTCGATTTCATCTTTGCCGATAGTGATATGCGAGCCGACTTCGCTGCCGATGACGCGCTGGGTCAGCAAGCCATTGCGGATATTGTTCTTGAAATCCTCCCAGTTCGAGCCCTGGGCGCTGACCGCTTTCTCAAGATCTTCCATGCTGTCGATCTTGTTTTGCTGGCGGAGCTGGTCGAGCCGCTTGATGACTTCCGGCTCGACGTTGACGCCCATATCCTTGCCGCGTTGCACGAGCAAGGACTGGTCGATCAAATCGCGCAAAGTGTTCTTCTGACGGTCTTCGATGTCAGTGCGCAACTGCTCTGGCGTGCACTTACCCTGGCATTCTTGCTTGGCATCCTCTTCCGCGGCGACGCGCGCTTTATCCAGCTCGGAACGGGTGATGATCTCGTTGTTGACGCGCGCGATGATCTCCTCAACCGTCTTGGCATTCGCTTCCGCCGGTTTTTTCACCTCAGCAGGCTTTTTCGCGGGCTGGGGAGCTGCGGTACCAGGCTTTTCGAGCGCGGGGGCCTGCGACTTAGGGGGCTGCTTGGATGACGAGGCCGGCTGATCCTGAGCGGCCAGCGGCAAGGCGGCGCAGAACGCCGCGAGCAAAATCATATTACGCATTACTTTCCTCACAACACCAGTTTAGCCCTGCCCGCGAAGGCTGAGCAATACGTTTCTCACCGCCGCGGAAACCTGCTCCCCGCGCGTGACTTCCATCCATAAGACGCCGCTGGGGTCCAGCTTGATGCCCTTGCGCGAGCGGACCACCGAGACCAGCGCGGCGGGATCGATGGGCGTCTCCGGATGGAAGCGAATCGCGATGCGGCTTCCCTGCCGCTCCACCGAGGAGATGCGCAGACGCTCGCTCATGGATTTGAGGACGGCATACTCCAAAAGGTTATCCACGGAGTTGGGGGGCGGGCCGAAGCGATCTGCGAGCTCTTTGCGCACGTCGAGCTTTTCTTCGTCGGTGGATATGGAGGAGATGCGTTTGTAGGTGCGCAGGCGGAGATTTTCGCTGGGGATGTAGTCGTGCGGGATGCGCACGTCAGAGCCGAGGCTGAGAGTTGTGCGAAGTTCGGGGGCGGCTTCTTCGCCCTTCAGCTTGGAGACGGCGCGCTCGAGCATTTGGCAATAGAGGTCGAAACCGATGGATTCGATGTGGCCGTGCTGCTGGCGACCGAGCATGTTGCCGGCGCCGCGCAGTTCGAGGTCGAGCGCGGCGATGCGGAATCCGGCTCCGAGTTCGCTGAACTCCTTCATGGCGGCGAGACGTTTGCGGGCGATGTCGGAGAGGGTCGTCTCCGGCGGGACTAAGAGATAGGCGTAGGCGCGCTGGCTGGAGCGGCCAACACGCCCGCGGAGTTGGTACAGCTCGGCGAGGCCGAGGCGGTCGGCGCGGTTGATGAGCATGGTGTTGGCGCGCGGAATGTCCAAGCCGTTTTCGACGATGGTGGTGGCGACGAGGACGTCGGCTTCATCGCGAATGAACTTGAGCATGACGCTTTCGAGTTCTTTTTCGCCCATTTGGCCGTGGGCGACGACCACCCGGGCTTTCGGGACCAGCTTGTTCACCAGCGTGGCCAGCGAGTAGATGGATTCCACGCGATTGTGAATGACGTAGACCTGGCCCTCGCGAGCCATTTCGTTTTCAATGGCGCTGCGAATCAATTCTTCTTGAAATGGCGCGACAACGGTTTGAATGGCCAGGCGGTCGCGCGGCGGCGTTTCAATTAGCGACATATCGCGCAGGCCCACCAGCGACATATGCAGGGTGCGCGGAATCGGCGTGGCGGAGAGCGCTAAGGCATCAACGTTTTTGCGGATTTCTTTCAGGCGCTCTTTGTGGGCCACGCCGAACCGCTGCTCTTCGTCGACGATTAGCAGGCCGAGGTCGTGGAAGCGCACGTCTTTGGAAAGGAGGCGGTGCGTGCCGATGACGACGTCGACCTTTCCTGCTTCGAGGGCGGCGAGGACCTGTTTTTGTTCGGCGGCGGTGCGAAAGCGGCTGAGCATCTCGATGCGCACCGGAAAGGCTGAGAAACGCTGCTTGAAGGTTTCAAAATGCTGGAACGCGAGGACCGTGGTGGGCGCAAGGATGGCGACTTGCTTCGAATCCGCGATGGCCTTGAATGCCGCGCGCATGGCCACTTCGGTCTTGCCGTAACCGACATCGCCGCACAGGAGGCGGTCCATCGGGGTGGCGCTTTCCATGTCGCGCTTGATGTCTGCAATCGCGGCGTCTTGGTCGGGAGTCTCCTCAAACTCAAATGCGTCTTCGAATTCGCGCTGAAAATTTCCGTCCGGAGAAAACGCGAGGCCCGGAGCGGTTTTCCTGGCGGCGTAGAGCGTCAGAAGCTGGTCGGCCATGTCTTCCAGCGATTTGCGCACTCGCGTCTTGCGCGTGTTCCAGCCGGTGCCGCCGAGTCTATCGAGCGTGGGATGCGCGCCTTCGACGACGCGATAGTTCTGCACCAAGTCCATGCGCTCGAGCGGAACGTAGAGGCGAGAGTCCTCGGCGTAGCGCAGAAGCATGAATTCGCCGCGGCGGCCGTCGGACTCAATCTGGCGTAAGCCTTCGAACTGCCCAATGCCGTGGTCCACATGCACAACAAAATCGCCGGGCTTCAGCTCGGCGAAGTCGCTGAAGAAGCCCGAGGTGCGGATCTTCCTGCCGGGGCGCTCAAGCGCAGGCATCACCTCGAAGAGATCGGCGTTGCCATACAGCGCGACCTTCGCTTCCGGAAAAGCGACGCCTTCCGCAAAGGGAGAGCGCATCAGCAACAGCCCGGCTGATTCCTGCGCCGTTTCGGCCGTGAATCCGGCGGCGGCGTCCTCGGATTCTCCGAGCACGTAGGGCACTTCATACTCGCGGCAGATATCGGCGAGGCGTTCGAGCTCACCGGTGCTGGCGGCGGTTAGAAAAACTCTGCCGCCCGCCGCTACCTGCGATTTCACTTCGCTCATGCAGGCGACGACGTCGCCGTGGAAGCGGGCGCTCGGCCGCGAGGACAATTCAAATTGCGGATGCGACCCTATGCCTAAAGCCAAGTGCTCAAGATTGACCTGCGAAGTTTTCTCCAGCACCGCGGCAAATTGCTCTTCATTCCAAAAATAATGCTCCACGGCGGGTGCATTCGCCTGTCCGTGGCGCTCGTAATTTTCCACGGCCGCGGCAAGCTGTTTTGTCGCGGCTTCACGAATCGCTGCCGGCTCATCGAGGAACACAATCGGACGTAAGGAGCTTTCCGCCAGCTCAAACAGCGACGATGGGCCAGGGTCACGTTTTGGGCCGAAGAAGGAGGGCGCCTCCCAAGACGCTCCGCTGTCCGCCGAATAAATTTCCGCCGGCACTGCCCATTCCGTCAGGGGCAGAAGCGTTGTGCGCACAACGGGCGCAATGGAGCGCTGCGTGCGCGGATCGAATTCGCGGACGGACTCGACTGTGTCGCCGAGAAGTTCGATGCGCACGGGGCGCGGCGACTCCGGGGAAAAGACGTCAATAATGCCGCCGCGCAGCGCGAATTGTCCGGGCATCTCCACCATTTCTGTTCGCGTGTAGCCGACCGAGCCCACATGCGTAATCAACTCTTCCAGCGGGATTTCCGCATCGGTAGCCAATGTGCGCGCCAGCGAAAGATAAACGTAGGGATCCTGGTATCGCCAAAGCGCCGCGCTCACCGGCGCAACCAAGAGTGAGATCTGGCCATCGGTGAGGCGGAAGAGGGCCGCAGCGCGGCGCTCGAGAATGTCCGCGTGAGGGCTTTGCGATTGCCAGGGCAGCGTGTCGAACGCGGGCAGCGTGGCTACGCCACCCAGAGTGCTGGGGAAAATGGTGGAGAAAAAGCGCAATGTGTCCGCCAACGCCTCTGCGCGGCGATTTGAATCGGTGACAAAGAATGCCGGGCGGCGCAGCTCGTGCGCGATGTAAGCCGCCACCAGCGCTTTTGCAACGTCATGAAGGCCCGCCAGCGAGACATGCTGGCCGCCCGCGCGCAATGCGGCGATTGCGCCGTCCATCGACGGATGGCGCAGCACACTTTCGAGTCGCTCGCGGACTGCAGGAAGGATCATTCGCGGAATTTCAGGATTTTGGGCGAGACGCCGGGACGCCGTCGCGGATTTGTTTCAGTATTTCGGTTGTGGAGTAGCCGGGCACGACGGGCACCGATACGACGCGGCCGCCCGCCGCCTCCACTTCTTCGCGGCCAACAATCTGGTCTCCAGGCCAGTCTCCACCTTTGACGAGAACGTCGGGAAGCAAAGCGGCGATGACGCGTTGCGGCGTCAAATCGTTGAAGATCACGACGGCGTCAACACACTCCAGCGCGGCGAGAATCTCCGCGCGTTCGCGCTGCGGAATCACCGGGCGGCCTTCGCCTTTGAGGTGTTTGACGCTGGCGTCGCTGTTCAAGCCGACGATTAGTGCGTCGCCGAGGCTGCGCGCGTACTCCAGGCTGCGAATATGGCCGGGATGCAGCAAATCGAAGCAGCCGTTGGTGAAGACGACCCGGCGGCCATTGCGTTTCCCACGGCCAAACCGCAGAATCGCTTGCTCCAGTGTGAAGATGGAATCCAAAGGGTCTCCGTGCGAGCGCTGCCGGAACAAATCGTGAAGCCGGAACGTGTAGTTTATCACGCGGGCGCGTTGCGGCGGCGCGCAGCACAAGGCTCGCCGGTAGTGGGTCATCAGTTTCCGATTACGCGGGTGGTCTCAATGGGTCGACGCAACACTTGCTCGAAGTCCACTTGCAGCGGTCTCAATAGCTAAAACCGTTCGCCAGCTTTAGATCAAACGGAACACTGCCCTGACCAGGTTCTGGTTGAGTAGAGCCGGACAGATCAGTTCTCTAGGGGGAAGTATCGTCGGATCAAAAAGATGAGGTGCGAAGGCGGCCTTAACGGATCTTGTTGAGATAAATCCGTGATTTACAGTTAGCACACCCACCCACTGCTCCCAGCCCCTGCGAGCCAGGAATTCCCCTGTCGAAGACCACATGCAGTTCGTTGTCTTCTCGCCAAACCTCGAGAGGGAACACGGCGAGCATCCCGCGCCCTTCTCCACTGAAGCCGAAAAGGTTCTTGTATTGTTCGGATGCCTCGTTCATTCGTATTGGGTGTACTGCTTGGCTGTTGTCCTTGCTGTTGTACGGAAGCACTACGATTGTCTCCACATTTGCGATCGAGGTGCCCTCTGTGTGCTGCGACGGCGCATAAACATGGATCTCTGGCGCTATCATCTCCGAGGTCACGTCTGCCTCCGTGAACTGCTTGTAGTGCCTCTTCGCCACGTTGGCCGCGAGTGCGACTCGGAGGAATGGCGTTGTGTAGACGGCGATCAAAGGCGGCCAGCTCCACCGGGCCTTTTCTTGAATCTTGTACGGGCTCAATTCCTTAGCTCTGGCGCCAAATGCAATCGCCTCGCGAATCCGTTCTGGGGTCATATCCTGAACGATCTGGGCCTGCGCGGCCACAACGACCACAAGTGTGATCGCAACGACAAGACATCGTGAGGCGGCTTTCATGCTACCCCTTCAACCTGTTCAGCGATGAGCCTTGTGAAAAGAATCGTATCTCAAATTCCCATTGCCCAAATAGACTAACTTTTTGCGCGACTTCTTCCCAGCTATCGCCCGAGCAGCGCATGAGATATTTTTCAATGAATTTCCGTACCGCAGGGTAGGCGTACTTGAGAGAATCAATTTGTGCAGCCCCAGAAGGACATCGGAATCTCCGAGGCGCAATGCGTTGCAGCGGTTGCCGCTCAGGGGACAAGCCGGCTCAAGGGCGAGACATTATTCTTGCGTATGGCGGGACATCCGCAGTGAGCAGTTGGCGGCCCACTCTGGCGAGGCCGCCACGAAAATCTACATTCCAATGACACCACTAGCACCCGCCGCAATGAAGTGGCGAAAGGAGCTGCGGGCCGGTCTCGGCGTTGTGCTTTGCATTGTCGGCTTTGTGCTGGCGCGCGCCACGCCGTACCGCGAAAGCACGGTGATCATCGGCGCCGGGGGCTGCCGGCTGGTCACCGACGTGATCGATCAGGGCAACGACGATACGCAGGGCTACGTTGTGCTCTTTCACGGGCTGGCCGCCAACAAGAAGATCATGGCATATCTGGCGCGCGGATTTGCCAGCCAGAATCTGCGGGTTTTCGTGCCGGACTTGCCGGGGCACGGGCGGACGCCGGGGCCGTTTTCTTTTGAACGCGCGGAGACTTGCGCGGAGACTTTGGTGCGCGAGTTGATTGCGCGCAGAGCGATTGATGCGCAGCACACAATGCTTGCCGGACATTCGATGGGCGGCGCGATTGCGCTGCGAGTGGCATCGCGCGTTGGAGTCGCCGGAGTCATCGCAATTTCCCCAGCGCCGCAGCGGCCGGCGCACGGCGTTCCCCCAGACATGCTTCCCTACAGCAACCCGCCGCCGATTCCTCCGCATACGCTGGCCATAAGCGCTGCTTGGGAGCCACTGGGGATTCGCGAAATCACACGCGATTTAGTCACTGAGGAAGGCGGTGCGACAAGCAAGTATTTGTTCGTCCCGCGCGCGACGCACGTCAGCGTGCTCTTCGATCCGCGCGTCGTGCGCGTGTCCCAGGAATGGACCGCGGAAACGCTGAAATTTCCAGCCGGGTCCAGCGCACCGTCTGGCGCGCCATCTTCCGCTCCCTTGGCAGGCGCACTTGCTGGATTCGCCGGCATTCTCCTGCTCGCGGGCCCATTCGTGCGCGAAATAGCGGGAATGCAGCGCCCAGCAACGGCCTCTGAAGAAGCCGCGGCAGCTGATCCACAAAAGGTCAGCGTCGCATCGACAGCGGTAGCGGCTTCCCGCGCACTCCTCGAAACCGCGACTGCTTCTTTCCTGGCCGTGGCGCTCCTACGATTCTGGAACCCGCTCTCGTTCGTCCGGCTGTACAACGGGTCGTATTTCGCCAGCTTCCTGCTGATCGCTGGCCTCGCTCTGCTGCTGGCACGTCACAAGTCGGTTCGCGCGCTGTGGCCGACGAAGATCAACATTCTGCTGCTCGCGTTGCTGGCTGGAGTAATCCTGCATTTGCTGGTTACGGGGTGGTCCGACGCTACATTTACGGAGGCATGGCTTTCCTGGGGACGTTGGGCGCGTGTCCCAGTCTTGTTTGTGGCAGCGCTCGCGTACCTGCTTGCTGAGGAATTATTGCTTGGACCGCCCACCGCGCGCAGCAACGGGGTGCGCCTCGGGCTAGCCTTGACTCTGCGCCTGATTGCATTTGTTGCTCTCGTCTTCGGCATCTTCGTCCTTCACAGCGGAGCCATCCTCGTGATCCTCCTGGCGCTATACCTCGCCCTCTTTTCTCTTTTGCAGCGCCTCGGCATGGACCTTGTGCGCCGCCAGACCGGATCTGCAATTGCCGCAGCGGCCTTCGGTGCTATACTTCTCGCTGGTTTCTGCCTGGTGATTTTCCCCGTCACCTGAACAGGCTCTTTGGACGGAAAGGGCCTTCCGCCTGCAAATTCGCGAGCAGGGAGCGAATGCGGGGCCTCAGCGAGCTACCAAGAACATGACAGAGATTGCAATCGTGGGTGGCGGACCATCCGGAGCGATGTGTGGCGAGCAGTTGGCGCTCGCCGGGCACAGCGTCAATATTTTTGATGAGCATCTGGCCTGGGAAAAGCCGTGCGGGGGTGGTCTGACCCACAAAGCGATCGAATGCTTCCCTTTTCTTCTCGATAATCCTTATCCCAAAAAGCTGGTGAGCTCGATCGAGTTGATCAGCAGCAACGAGCAGAGCGTGATGCTCGATATGAGCCATCCCATCGTGATCTATTCGCGCACAGTGCTGAACGGCATGCTGCTCACTCGTGCTGTTGAGGCCGGCTGCAAAGTGCAGCGGTCGCACATTATTAGCGTGGACACCTCCACCGCCAGACCGCGCTATTGTGTTGACGGCGAGTGGCGCACCGCGGATTTTCTGGTGTTGGCGGCCGGCGCTCGCAATCGCCTGCTGCCGGAAACGCGCCCGCTGGAGCGCGATGAACTGGAAATGACGCAGGGCTATTTCGTTCCGCAGACCGCGGACGCCATCACCGTGAAATTTCTTCCGCACTTTGAGGGCTACATCTGGTCGTTTCCGCGCTGCGACCATTTATCGGTTGGCATCTGCGGCAGCATGTCTTCACACACGAGCACGGAGTTGCGTTCGCACTTACAAAGCTTTGTACACAAAAAAAATATCCCCACTGAGGGAGCGCAATTCTATAGTCACGTTTTACCGTCGCCGCGCGAACGAACATTTTCGGAGCGCACCGTGCTGGGCAGGAATTGGGCGATGATTGGCGACGCGGCAGCATGGGTGGACCCGCTCACCGGCGAAGGGCTTTTCTACGCCATGCGGTCCGGCGAGTTGCTCGGACGCGCGCTTGCGGAAGGCTGCCCGGAGAAGTATCCGGCGCGAGTGAAGGCCGCGTTTTCGGCGGAACTGGAATTTGCCGCGCGCATCGTGCGCCGCTTTTATCGCGGCTCGTTCTTGGGGACCGCGGTGACCACGCGCATGGTGCAGTTCCTGCGGCGCAGCCCCGTATTCCGGCAACTGATGGGCGACCTCTTCAGCGGTACGCAGGATTACACCAGCCTGAAGCGCCGCCTTTGGGGCCACCTCGGGATCACGCTGAGCGAGTTCATTTCCAGCGTCCTCAACATTGATCGACCGGCCGCTGCTCATCTTCCCCGTGGCGGAGCTGCCGCGGACTAGCGATTAGCGCGAGTTCCCTTCTCACGCAACAGCTACAGATGCCGTCACCTAGCCGAATGGCTAGGCGCGTTGCGTATAGTTTTTGCGCCGCCCGTCGCATCCAAAGGGCTAAGATACTCGACGAATCCAAATGAGCTCGGAAAACGAACAGAAAAAAGAAAAACGCAAGAATGCCTGGAAAAATCTCCCGGACGTCTGGGCGCTGATTAAGCCGAGGCGAGGCTTACTTGCTCTCGGCTTCCTGCTGATGGCGGTGAACCGCATTGCCGGCCTGGTTCTGCCCGCCTCCACGAAATATTTCGTCGACAACGTCATCAGTAAGCGCCAAATCCAGCTACTGACGCCCATCGTTCTTGCCGTGCTGGTCGCAACGATTCTGCAAGGACTTACTTCTTTCACGCTGACGCAGCTTCTTTCCAAATCCGCGCAGAAAATGATTACCGAGCTGCGCCGCCAGGTGCAGGCGCACATCGGACGGCTGCCTATTTCGTTTTATGACGCGAACAAAACCGGGGTGCTCGTCTCTCGCATCATGAGCGACGTGGAAGGCGTGCGAAATCTCATCGGAACCGGCCTGGTGGAATTCGTCGGCGGGCTCATGACGGCGATCTTTGCGCTGGTGTACCTGATTCACACCAGCGTGACGATGACGGCGCTGGCGTTTGGGATCCTTCTGGTTTTTGGCGTCGGAATCAACAAGGCCTTCAAGACCATTCGCCCCATTTTCCGGGCGCGCCCCAAAATCAATGCCGAAGTGACTGGCCGGTTGACTGAATCGCTTGGCGGCGTGCGTGTGGTCAAGGGCTATCACGCCGAAGACCGTGAGGAAAAAGTCTTTTCCGCCGGCGTGCAGCGACTGCTCGACAACATTCTCAAGACACTGACCGCGACCTCGCTGATGAGTCTTTCGGGCGCGGGGCTGATGGGCCTGGTGAGCGCTCTCATCATGGAGTTTGGCGGGCACAAGGTCCTCTCCGGCGGCATGACACTTGGGCAGTTTTTTGCCTTTAACATTTTCCTCGGCCTGCTCGTGGCGCCGGTTTTCCAGATCGTGGCCATCGGCACGCAGATTACCGAAGCGATTACTGGACTGGAGCGCACGCGAGAAATTCTTAACGAAACGCAAGAAGACTCCGATCCGCGGAGGACCGTAAATCTGGATCGGATTACGGGCTACGTTGCGATGGAGAATGTGAACTTCGCTTACGATTCGCGCAAGGAAGTGCTGCACGATGTGAGCTTCCAGTGCGAGCCGGGAACTGTGACGGCGCTGGTTGGCCCATCGGGTGCGGGAAAATCGACCATCATCGGATTGATCGCGGCGTTTTACGTGCCGAAGAGCGGGCGTGTGCTAGTGGACCGCGTCGACCTCGCCACGGTCAAGCTCGATTCCTACCGAACGCAGCTCGGCGTCGTCTTGCAAGAAACGTTTTTGTTTGACGGAACGATCCGCGAGAACGTGGCGTTCGCACGACCCGAAGCCACTGAAGACGAAGTCATGGCGGCTTGCCGCATCGCGCGCGTCGATGAATTCGCGGAATCCTTCGAGAAAAAATATGACACCGTCGTCGGCGAACGCGGCATCAAGCTCTCCGGCGGACAGAAGCAGCGCGTTTCCATTGCGCGCGCCATTCTTGCCGACCCGCGCATCCTCATTCTCGATGAAGCCACCTCCAGCCTCGATTCCGAATCCGAAGCACTGATTCAGGAAGGCCTGCGCTACCTAATGCGCGGTCGCACTACGTTCGTGATCGCGCATCGACTTTCGACGATCCGCCGCGCGGAGCAAATCCTGGTGATCGAAGCTGGCCGCATCATCGAGCGCGGCACGCATGAGTCCCTCTACGCCACGGGTGGCCGCTACTTTGACCTCTACACCAAACAGCACGCCGTGGAAACGAATCTTTTCCTAGCCCCCGGCGAAGGCGACGTGCTGCAAGGCGATGCGAATGGCGCAGAAGGCCAGGCCAATGGCTCTGAGCGCGCGGACGCAGCACTACCAGACGCGATTCGGATTATTCGGGGACAAAGCAGGTAATCAAGAGTTATGCGGTGGGGCGGCGGACTAAGGCCTTCTTCGCCGTCGGGGGCGGGACTAGCGTGGCCATTTTGCGGATCATGGCCAGGACCAGGCGCTTGTCGCCGTCGGAAAGCGTGGTGCTGAAGCGCTTGATTTCGCCGAGGAAGCGGATTTCGTCTTGCGAGAGTTCGCCGAGCATTTTTTGGGTCTCGCGGTCGCGCGGTGTTTCGGTGCCGGGGAAAAAGTCGGCGAGCGAAATGTCCATGGCTTCGGCAATTTTCGCCAGCGTCTCGAGCGAGGGCACGGTGTGGCCGTTTTCGACGCGCGAGAGATAGCAGCGCAGCAGGCCGGTGCGGCGCTCGATGTCGCCCTGCGACAATCCGCGCTGGCTGCGGTAGGTTTTGATGACTTCGCCGATGTTCACGCGCGGCTTTTCTTTTGGCATGTCGATGACCCTCATAACTGCGAGGGGGGTAGCTTAGTCACTAACAGTAGAACTGGCAAGGGAGAATTGCCGGGGCGTGACGCGAATTTGACAATGCCCCGATTCCCGCGGCTGCCACGTTGCCTGAACGCGAATCCGCGTCGGCGCGGGAACTTACCTGGAATATTAACGGAAGAGTTATAGACGGGTGTGGGCGATGCGCGGTCGGGTATGGTCATCGTCACGCGCAAACTACGAGCATACAGACTGGCCGAGCGGCCAGTCCAAGAGTGGCCGCTGCGTCGTTGCCTGATGAGCAAAGTAACAGCGGAAAATACGCCACAGGCAACCAATTTGGGTTTAAATCTATCTTCTCAGCATGCTTCGTACCTTGGGTTGCCACTGTTCGATGGCGTTGTCGTTGTTCGACATTCATAGGTGATGCGTACGCAAATTCTGCGGTTGGGCGGATTATGAGAATCCACAAAACTAGCTTGGGTCGAGGTGTATTGGCTGGGGCTTCGCTGCTGGCATTTTCCTGTTTACAAGCAAGCGCGCAGACGCCTGCGGCGCAATCGAGCGCGGAGCAGAAGAACCAGGTGGCAGCGCGAGTCAGGGAGACGGTGGACGATGCCAACCGCACAGTGCTGCGCGGGAACGTGCATCCGAAAGCGCGGGCGGAGTTCGATCAAGGGACGGTGGCGGACGCGCAGCCGGTGACGCGAATGCTGCTCCTCTTGCAACGCAGCGCGGAACAGGAAGCGGCGCTGCGGCAGTTGATGGAAGAGCAGCAATCGAAGAATTCGCCGAATTATCACGCGTGGTTGGCGCCGGAAGAGTTTGGGAAAAAGTTTGGGCCTGCCGACGCGGATGTGCAGGCGGTGACGGACTGGCTGACCTCGCACGGTTTCCAGAACATCAAGGTGGCAAAGGGCAAGACGGTTGTGGAGTTTGCGGGTAACGTGGGGCAGGTGCGCAACGCGTTCGCGACGGAGATTCACGCATACAACGTCAAGGGCGAGGAGCACTTCGCGAATGTGCAGGACCCGGAGATACCAGCCGCGCTGTCGCCGGTAGTGCGCGGCGTGGTGGCGCTGCACAATTTCCGGCCGAAATCGATGGCACATAAGTTAGGGACGTTCCGTCGAGACGCGAGCGGGCAGGTGCGGCCACTCTTCACGTATACCAGCAGCAACGGAACGTTTTACGCCGTTGGGCCGGCGGACTTCGCAAAGATTTACAACATCACGGGGCTTTGTGGCGCCAGCGTTTGCGACGGCACGGGGCAATCGATTGCGGTCGTGGGACAGTCAAACATCAACATTCAAGATGTGCGCGACTTCCGAACGATGTTCAACCTGCCAGCGAAAGACCCGCAGATTATTTTGAATGGGCCGGACCCCGGGTTGGTCTCCGGCGACGAGACGGAATCGGACCTCGATGTGGAATGGGCGGGAGCGGTGGCGCCCAACGCGCAAATTATCTTTGTGACGACGATGAGTACGCAGACTGACTTCGTTTCGGGAGTCGATGCTTCTGCAACGTATATCGTGAACAACAACGTCGCACCGATTTTGAGCGAGAGCTATGGATCATGCGAGGCAAATCTGGGTACCACCTTCAATGCGTTCTACAACGCTCTGTGGCAGCAGGCCGCGGCGCAGGGAATCACGGTAGTGATTTCCAGCGGTGACAATGGATCGGCGGGTTGCGACGACCCCAACACGCAAAATTCGGCGACCCACGGAACCGCTGTTAGCGGATTTGCTTCGACCCCGTTCAACGTTGGAGTGGGCGGCACAGACTTTGACGACGCGACCACCCAGACGCAGTTCTGGAATGCCAACAATGCGACACCGGGACAGGCTTCGGCTAAAGGATACATCCCCGAGACGACGTGGAACGATTCTTGTGCAGCGAACACACCTGCCACTTGCTCGACCGTGAAGAGCGGCGGCAGCGACCTGGTGGCCGGCAGCGGCGGACCGAGCAACTGCGCGACCTCGACCAGCAGCGGGGTTTGCAGCGCGGGATATCCTAAGCCTAGCTGGCAACAGGGGATGACACCGGCGGACGGGGTGCGAGACGTTCCGGATGTTTCTCTGTTTGCTAGCGACGGGAACAACAAAAGCTTCTACATCATCTGCCAGTCGAACCAGAACCCCACGCCGGGCGCCAACTGCAACTTGAATACTAGCCCGACTTCGCCGAATCATGATTTCCAAGCCGTCGGCGGGACTTCCGCGCCAACCCCGGCGTTTGCGGCCATCATCGCGCTGGTAAATCAAAAGACTGGACAGAGACAGGGCAACGCGAATTACGTTCTGTATGCCCTTGCGAAGTCCGCAATCAATGTGTGCGATTCGAGTAGCCTCACACCAGCGCAGCTGATCTCGAATACGTGCGTCTTCTATGACATCACCAAGGGTAACATTTCTGTCGCGTGCACTGGAGGCAGCGCGAACTGCAGCAATATCAGCACGACGGCAAATCAGTTTGGCTTTTTGGCAACGGCAAAGGGAGGCACGACCCCGGCATTCAAGACCTCGCCGGGATTCGATTTAGCGACAGGATTGGGCTCGTTGAATGTGGCAAATCTCCTTGCAAAATGGACTTCTGCGGGATTTGCTAATACGTCGACGACGATTACAAGTGGCCCTTCCCCGGCCTCGCCGGCCCTCAACCAGAGTGTTACATTCAGCGGCACAGTTTCTTCGGCGTCGGGAACTCCAACCGGAAAGATCTACATAATCAAGGGCTCCAATAGTACGGGACCGATTATTGACAGTTTCACGCTCGCGGCGGGAAGCTTCAACAATTCTGCTACTACACTTCTGCCAGGTGGCGCATATCAAGTCATTGCGCACTATGGTGGCGACGGAACATTCGGGTCGAGCGACTCTGCTCCGGTCAACGTAAATGTTGGGACTCAGGGAAGTAAAACGGTACTGAGCTTTGTCACCTTTAGCGGTCGAAATCCCGTGTTGAGTACCTCAGCGCAGACGGTTGCGTATGGATCACCATACATTCTTCGCGCAGACGTGCAGGATGCCGCGGGCCAACAATGCTCCAGCGTCACAACAATCGTGTGCCCGACAGGCACTGTGACCCTAACGAGCAACGGAAGCGCGCTAAACGATTTTCCAAACGCGCAAACACCGAACGCAACTAACGTCGCGAAGCTAAACGACCGAGGTTTTGCAGAAGACCAACCGATTCAGCTTGTGGCCGGAGCATACAGTGTCTCGGCTGTGTATTCGGGAGACACTAGCTATACCGGAAGCAACAGTAATACGCTCTCGGTGACCATTACGAAGGCGGCGACCACAGCGACGGTTACCAGCAACGTGGCGAGCGTCGTGGCTGGCGGGAACGTTACGCTAACGGCGACGATTTCCACGACCAGCAACGGCGCCGGACCAACAGGCACGGTGCAGTTCAAGAATGGCTCCAGCAATTTGGGCGCTGCGGCGACCTGCACGCCGAAGGCGGCGAGCGCTACGGGATCGGCGTCTTGCACCGCGACGCTGACGACGGCGCTGTCGGAATTTGTTCCTTTGGGCGATCCGCGGACGCGGCCTCAAGCTCCGGTGCTACCGCTCGGCATTGCGTCATTGCTGCTGATCGCGTTCTTGGCGATGCAGCGGCGCTTGTCGATGGGCAAACGAGTTGGATACGCGGCGGCCGGCCTGGTCTTGTTTGCATGTGTTGCTGCGGGGTTCACGGGCTGCAGCGGTGCGGGCGGCAGCAGCGGAGGAGGCGCCACGACGCGCAGTATTACTGCGACGTATAGCGGAGACGCGAATTACACTGGGTCCACCTCGGCGGCAACTACGATCACGATCCGTTAGCGAGAAATACAGTAAGGGGAAACGGCCCCGGTGCTTGGGGCCGTTTTCTTTTTGTCGGAGGGAAGAAACGCAGAGGCGTAGAATGCGTAGAGAGCCGAGGGTAGGAGGCTCGGTGTTGCTTCGTCGACAAAAGCGGCAGCCCTTCGAGGCTCAGGGTAAACAAAACCGGCGCACTCCCCAAAAAGCAGTTAATTACTAAAGGGCGGGAAGAAGATGTTCCAGAACGTAGGGCATGGAGTAACGAATTCTACTGGAACCAGGGAACCCTCCTGGTTCATTTGCGGCGGGCGGACGACTTTAGCCTCAACCTTGTTATTGGTGGTGGGATTTTCGACGGTGACTTTGGTGCCTTCGCCGATTCCTTCCTTCAGAATGACCATCGCGCCGCCGGCGCTGACGGTGTGCGTGTTGCCCGGCAGCACTTTGCCTGCGACATGAATGACCACAGGCATGCGTACAAGCACGCGCTGGGAGCGGCGACGCTCCTCCGCGGTGGGCTGACGCGTGACGGCGGGCCGCGCTGATGGGTGCGGCATTGCGGGCTTCATGGGCGTGGGAGGCTTCACAGTTCGAGCCCCCAGAAATCCATGGCCGGAGCGACCAGCTCCACGCCGTATTCCCAGCCGCCCTCGGGACGCTCGTCGCTTTTCCAGACAATCACGGCGGCGTTGCTGGTGTTCATGGGCACATTGGTGAGGGCCACGCGGCGCTCAAGCGGGAGATCGTACTCGAGAACCACCATGCAGCCGTACGGGTTGACCACGCGAGTATGCGCTTCGACCTTGATGCGCTTGCCGGAGGACAAATCCCACTCCAGGCGCACGGGCACGCGCGAATTCATGCGATGGCCGCGCCGCTGCTCTTTGTAGCGAGCTTCGGCAAGCTTCGCCTGCCTCGGCTCTTTCTTCGGCTCTTTGGTCTGAACGGACATACCTACCTCTAAAGGGCCATGCTAGAGTTGGGGTCCGAGAGGGTCAATGGTACGGAAGCGTGAGGGCGCACGACTGTGTAGCTGGCCTAAAGGACAGGGCTACGCAAAGGAACAGTACAGGTGGCCAGGAATCTAATTGTGAATGCGGACGACCTCGGGTGGACCGCGGGAGTGAACCGCGGCGTGGCGGAAGCCCATCGCAACGGGATTGTGACCAGCGCGTCCCTGCTGGCGAACGGCGAGGCCTTTGACGAGGCGGTGGCCCTGGCGCGTGATAAGAGCGGGCTCGGCGTGGGTGTGCACTTGAATTTGAACGACGGTCCACCGGTCGCGCCGCGCGCGCGCGCGTCGCTGCCGAGTCTGGTAAATGATTCAGGGGAGTTTGAAGGTGGACCGGATGGCCTGCTGGTGAAGATCGCGACACGCGGACTGTCGATGCGTGAAGTGGAGACGGAGTGGGAGGCGCAAATCTCCAAGGTCCGCAATGCGGGAGTCGAGCCGACGCATTTGGATGGTCACAAACACGTGCACATGCTGCCGGGGCTCTTTGAGATTGCGTTGCGACTGGCGAAGCGGCACGGAATTGGGGCGATTCGCGTGTCGCATGAGGCGTCAAGTTTGCGGGTTGCGCTTTCCACGGGCGGTTTGCGCGCCGCTGTCGTGCTCAAGCAGGGTGTGCAAGCACGCGGGCTGAAGTTGCTGGCGCGAGACGCGCGGGAGCAGGCGGAGCGCGCGGGAGTGTCCACAGCGGATTATTTTTGCGGAATCGCGCAGACCGGCGAGTTGACGAAAGAAGGCGTGGCCCGCCTGCTGCGGAGCTTGCCCGAAGGCACAACGGAGTTGATGTGCCACCCAGGATATGCGGACGAGGCTCTGCGCAAAACCGCGACGCGGCTGCAGGGTTCCCGGCAAAAAGAGGTGGAGATTTTGACGGACACGGAAATACGAAATCTTGTCGCTTCCCAGGGGATACGCCTGATAGACTATGGCTTCGTGACCAGCGCGGTATGAGAAGCGAATCCAGCGTTCGATATTCCATCGTCGTCCCGTTCTACAACGAGCAGGAGAACATTCCACCTCTCTACATGAAGATTACGGAGGTGATGGACTCCATCGGCGAAAGCTACGAGCTCATTTTTGTGGACGACGGCAGCCGCGATAATTCCTTCAAGGTGCTTTCCGATATTTACGAACATGACCGGCGCGTGAACCTGGTGCGGCTGCGACGAAATTTTGGGCAGACGCCTGCGTTGAAGGCGGGATTCGACTTTGCGCGCGGCGAAGTGATTATTTCGATGGACGGTGATTTGCAGCACGACCCCGAAGAGATTCCCCGCTTCCTGGAGAAAATCGAAGAGGGCTACGACCTGGTCAGCGGCTGGCGCTACGCGCGGCGCGATCATTGGCTGCTGCGGCAGGTGCCGAGCCGCGTGGCGAACTGGATGATGGCGAAGCTGTCCGGTTTGGAGCTGCACGACTTTGGTACCACGTTTAAGGCCTACCGCCGCGAAATCATTCAGGAAATTCAGTTGTACGGCGAGTTGCACCGCTTCATTCCCGCGCTGGCAAGTTCGACGGGCGCGCGCATCACGGAAGTGCCCATTACGGACGGTGAGCGAAAGAGCGGGAAGAGCAATTACGGCATTGGACGCACGATTCGTGTTTTTCTGGATCTGCTGATCGTGAAATTTTTGCTCGATTATTCGACGCGCCCACTGCAATTTTTCGGTCTGCTGGGATTTGGCGGGGCGACGCTGGGAATGTCCCTTGCGGGCTACCTGGCATTCGAAAAGTTCGCGCACGGCGTGAACGTGATGACGCAGCACGGGCCGCTGATGCTCCTGGCGGTGGCCTTGTTTATCAGCGGCGTGCAATTAGTGTCCATGGGATTGCTGGGCGAATTGATTGCGCGCACCTACTACGAATCGCAGAACAAACCCGTATATGCGCTTCGCGAAGTGAAGAGCCATCGCAAAGATGTGGGCGATACGGAGCAGACGAGGCCCTCGGGAAATTCGGAGCGCTAGAAAGTTTCCTCACCAGAAATTCACACCTTACCCCGACTCTCTGCATTTGCGGTAACCTCGGAAGGATACATTTTCAACGAAGAGGGCTCGAATTGGACGGAGGGTGGTTGTGAACCGCGAACAGTTCTACGCGATCATGGGCGGCGACGGCACACGGGATTATGAGCTGTATCTGAATACCAAGACGCTGCTTTCTTGCCAGACGAAATTCGAAGAGCTGTGCAACGCGGACGAATTGCAATTTCAGGTCGTTCACCAGGTCGAAGAGCTATGGATGAAGCTGATCGCATACACGCTGCTGGATATTGACGACTATTTGCAGCAGAAAAATACCAATCGGGTGGTCACGCTTTTCCGCCGCGTGCACACCGTACAGCGATTGATGATCCAACAGATCGCCCTGCTCGAAATCATGTCGCCCAAGGAATATCAGCAAATTCGCTTGCGGCTCGGCAATGGCAGCGGGCAGGAGTCGCCGGGATTTCGCGTGCTTCTGAAGATGTACCAGCCGATTTGGAGTTCGTTCAAGGAACATTATTTGGAAAGGCACGGCCTGACGCTCGAGAAGATTTACGACACGGAGTACACGCATGGCGACGCGTACGTGGTTGCGGAGGCACTGGCTGAATTTGATGAGCTGTTTCAGAAATTTCGCTACGAGCACATGCAGTTGATTCACCGCACCATCGGTTTCGGGTCGAAATCGCTAAAGGGGCGGCCGGTGGAGATTCTCGAAGAAGGCATGCGGCATAAATTTTTCCCGGAGCTGTGGGAGATCCGCTCGCACATGACCGACAAGTGGGGCGCGGAATATGGCGTGAAGCGCGATCCGCTTGGAGGGCACCACTAGAGTAGTGGCGGTTGGCGTCTAGCGCGCGACGTCGCGGTAGTTGCCCCGCAGGTACAGCAGCGGCTCGCCTTCGTAAACTTCGACGCTCTCAACTTCCGCAATGAAGATGGTGTGATCGCCGGCAACGTGAGAGTCGACGACATTGCATGCCAGATGCACGAGAGAATCCTCGAGGAGCGGGATGCCTGTCCGCGTCCAACGATAGCGAATGCCGAGCTGCTTTTCGATTTCGGCGCTTTCTTCCGTGCGCGCAAAGTATTCTGAGATTGCGCGCTGATTGCCCTTGAGGATGTTCACGCCGAATCGTTTTTGCTGCTTCACGAGAGGCAGCAATTGCGCGTTGTGACTTACGCAAATCAGGATGAGCAGAGGGTCTAGCGAAACAGATGTGAACGCGTTTGCGGTCATACCGTGCACCTGGCCGGGGGCGCGCTCCGCGGTGACCACGGTAACTCCAGTGGCAAATTGCCCGAGCGCTAAGCGGAACTCCGATGTAGTTGGGGTTGTCGGCGCCATTGTAGAAGTTTTTGAAGATAACACAGACCAAGGACAAGGTCGCGTCCTTGCGTCACGTATAATTATCGCGAAGCGGTGAGCGAGAAGGAGTGCCACGATGGCGCGGAAGATTGCGATCTTGGGGGGCACGGGGCCCGAGGGCTCGGGGCTGGCGAACCGGCTTGCGCGTGCGGGCGAGCACATCGTGATTGGCTCGCGCGACGCACAACGCGCACAGGAAACGGCGCGGCAGCTCCGCACTCGTATCGGTGGCGCGGTGCAGATCGTGGGCGCGGACAATGCCGCCGCTGCGTCGCAATGCGACATTGCGGTGCTGACAGTTCCCTTCTCCGGCCAAGCAGCGTTGCTGAAGCAATTGAAAGGCGTGTGGAAGCCGGGGACCGTGGTGATTGACACGACCGTGCCGCTGGCCGCGACTGTGGGTGGATCGCCGACGCGCATGCTTGGCGTGTGGCAAGGCTCGGCCGCCCAGGCTGCCGCGGAATTGTTGCCCGCGGGAGTCAGTATTGCGGCAGCGTTTCAGAATTTGGGCGCCGAGTTGTTGGCGGGAGATGCGCCGGTCGACTGCGACGTGCTGGTGTGCAGCGATGACGAAAAAGCCAAGCAGGTGGCTATGGAGCTGGCGGCAAAGATTCCTGGAGTGCGCGCACTGAATGGCGGGAAGCTCGAGAACGCACGCATCGTGGAATCGATCACGGCACTGCTGATTGGGTTGAATATCCGGTACAAGGTGCATAGCGCTGGAGTGCGGTTTACGGGATTGCCGGCGAAATAGTGGGACAGCCATTTCTGACTGTCCGCCTTGCATCACCACTAGGGCTGCTTAGCGTTCCAGTGCTTTGCGGTCCCACTTCCCGCAGTCAGCGGCCGCTTCATACGTACTCTTGAGGAATTCCATCAGCGCACCTTTCGGAGAGGCCGCGGCTCGCACGTCGTCGTACATAAGCAAAAACTCTTTCATCTGCGGCTGGTAGAACGCTGCTTGCGGCCGAACGCGCTGTTCCGCAAAACCCAGAGGTTCAGGCGCAGCGTAGGAGTAAAAAGCGGGTCCCTTAATGTCCCCTCCACCGGGCCAGAATCCGGCGCTGCTAACCTCATGAGAATAAGCTTCACGCGTAATTGTATCGGCGCCGGGCCGCTCCGGCGCGGCTCTCCCGGAGAAGCGAGTAACCGCATGATCGAAACTTCCCCAGAAGAAATGTACCGGACTGGTCTTTCCCTGAAAGCCAGCGCGAAACTCCTTTAATACTTGGTCGACCCAGACCACGATCCGCCAGAATTTATGGACAGGTTCCGGATCATACGCCGCGTGAAGGTGGTCCTGCTCAAACGGCGTGGGATTGGGAACCTCGCGCGGCATTGTCCATATCTTCACAATTACGCCGAGTTCGGCCAGCGCGGCCATGAACTTCTCATAAAACTCCGCAACACTTTGTGGCACCAGAGCCAGCGTAATAACGCGACCGTCGCTGCTTGCGATGCTGAGCTTATGCTCAATGAAATCAAACTGCACCTCGATGTCGCGCTGCTCGTATGGCATCGCCGAGGTGGTCATGCCCCGCGCGGTGACGTAGAACGGCACGTTCCACCAGTGGTTTACAAGCGGGCACAATTTCAGCCGCACTTTCCCAACGATCTGCGTCCACATATGCAACGTACCAAGCGTGTCCTTCCAAGAGTCGAAAGGCAGGGCGGGTAGCACCTCGTTATCGCTGGCCCTGCTACGAATAGCCTCTGGCGTCATGGTTATTCCATCCTAGCGGACCAATGTACACCCGGACGCTTTCCCACTGATATACTGGCGTTATGAAAGCACATGTTTGGGTGATGCCGAAACGCACGGTTCTTGATCCGCAGGGACAAACTATCCAACACGCGCTCTCCGGGCTCGGCTATAACCAGGTGCGCGATGTGCGGCAGGGCAAATTCTTCGTCCTCAATCTCGACGGCTGGAGCCGCGACGAGGCTCAGTCGCAACTCGAGCGCATTTCCAAGGAAGTGCTCACGAATCCCGTGATTGAGGAATATCGATTCGAGATTGTGGACTGAACTCTCTGCGATCTCGCGCATGCTCGGACTTAGCTGTTTCCCGCAGTTTTTTGAGCACCGCGTGACGGCGCGCAGAAACTCCGTGTTACGCTTTCAAGACTAGCTTCCCCCAGGAGAACCGCCTTATGTGCGGAATTGTCGGTTATATCGGACCGAAAAAGGTCGTTCCCGTCGTCATTGAAGGCCTGCGCAAGCTGGAATATCGCGGCTATGATTCAGCGGGAATCGCCGTCGTCACGCAGGACGGCAAGCTGGAAGTTCGCCGCGCCCCCGGGAAATTGCGCAATCTCGAAGAAGTTCTACAGAAGTCTCCTATCCAAGGCACCTACGGAATCGGTCACACGCGCTGGGCCACACATGGCCGCCCTACGGAAGAAAATGCCCACCCGCATCGCGACTGCACCGGTCAGATCGTGGTTGTGCACAACGGAATTATCGAAAACTATCTGGAGCTAAAAGAGCAGTTGCAGCGCGAAGGACATAAGTTTGTCACGGAAACCGATACCGAGATCGTTGCGCATCTGGTGGAGAAACATTCCAAGAACGCGCCGCTTGAGGAAGCGGTGCGCCGCTCGTTGAAAGAGCTGCGCGGCATCTACTCTTTGGTGTTCATGTCCGCGAAAGACCCACACAAGATCGTGGCGGCGCGCCTGGGTCCGCCGTCGGTGATCGGCCTGGGTGATGGCGAATTTTTTGTGGCTAGCGATATTCCCGCGCTCTTGGAGCACACCCGAGAAATCTTTTTCCTCGCGGATGGCGACATCGCCGTGCTCACGCAGCAAGGCGTCTGCGTGATGGACCATGACGGCCGCCCAGTCAAGCGCACCGCGCAACACGTCACCTGGGATCCCATCATGGCGGAAAAGGGCGGCTACAAGCATTTCATGCAGAAAGAGATTTTCGAGCAGCCGCGCGCTGTGCGCGATACGCTGCTTGGCCGCATCTCGCAGGATACCGGAAAGATTTTCCTCGACGACATGCAGATTACCGAGCAACAGTTCCGGCAATTCGAGCAAGTGCGCATCGTGGCCTGCGGAACGAGCTGGCACGCCGGCCTGGCTGGAAAATTCATGATTGAGCGGCTGGCCCGGATGCAGGTGGAGGTCGATTACGGCAGCGAGTTCCGGTATCGCGACCCAATTCTCGACAGCAAAACACTAACCGTGTGCATCAGCCAGTCGGGTGAAACCGCGGACACGCTGGCCGGGCAACGCGAGGCAAAACTGAAAGGTTCGCCGACGCTGGCAATTTGCAACGTCATGGGCTCGATGGTAACTCGCGAAGCTGCGGGGACGATCTTGACGCACGCCGGGCCGGAAATTGGCGTTGCTTCCACAAAAGCATTTACTGCGCAAATGACCGCGCTGCTGCTGCTGGCCGCGTACCTCGGGCAAGTGCGCGGCAAATTGAGCGGCGATGCCGCCAAGAATTTGCTTCAGGAATTTACGCGCATCCCTCATAAGATCGAGACGGTGCTGCAAGGCGACGAAACGGGCTTGTATGAGACGCTGGCTCGGCAATTCTTTCGCAATACGGACTTCCTCTACCTCGGACGTGGCATTCACTACCCGATCGCACTGGAAGGCGCGCTGAAGCTAAAAGAAATTTCCTATATTCACGCGGAAGGCTATCCCGCGGGCGAAATGAAGCACGGGCCGAACGCGCTCATCGATGAGAACCTTCCAGTCGTAGTGCTCGCCACTCACGACGAAAATGATCCGGATTCGGTCACGCGCTATGAGAAGAGCGTCTCCAACATCCAAGAAGTGCGCGCGCGCGACGGCATCGTGATCTCCGTGGTGACCGCGGGCGATCATCTTGCCCGCGAAGCGTCCAACCATGTAATTGAGATTCCCCCAGCGCCGGAGCTGCTGTCGCCTTTGCTCGAAATTATTCCCCTGCAACTGCTCGCGTATCACATCGCGGTGCGACGCGGCTGCGACGTGGACCAGCCCCGCAACCTGGCGAAATCTGTCACGGTTGAATGATGTGCGCTGAATTCTTGTAGGGGCGCAGCACGCTGCACCCCAGCTCGGCGCTATGTAATCCGTCCGCCGTTCGGGCTGTACTCGCGCCACCTTGTGGCCGCTGGCTTCAGCCTCAGCATGCAAAAAGTTTTTTCGGTAGACTAAGCTCATGCGTGTGCGCGTCTGTTCGATCACTTTGATGCTGGCAGCCGCCTTTGCAGTTTCGGCATGGGCGCAAAGCGGCATCGTCGCGACCGCACCGCTTCGTGAAATCCGCGCGGACGGAGTGAAGTCCCTCCCCGAGCCGCAGGTTGTCACCCTGACCGGACTGCAGACCGGCGTGGAGGTGGGAAAAGACGACCTGCAAGCGGCTGCGGACAAATTGGTCCAGAGCGGGCTCTTTGCCAAGGTGCGATACAACTTTCAGTCGCGCACGGACGGCCTGCTGGTGATCTTCCACGTGGAGGAGGCGCCGCGCATTCCAGTCTACTTCGACAATCTTCCATGGTTCGCGGATAGCGAGCTGAACGACACGATTCGCACGAAGCTGCCGTTTTATGACGGCACGCTCCCCGAAGCCGGCCGCGTAGTTGACCAAGCCGCCGACGCCATGGGGCAGTTTCTTGTTACACATGGGCTGCAGGCGGCGGTCGAGCACCAAGTCGTGGCTAATCCGATTGGCGACGGCAGCGTGCAGCAATTCCACATCAATGCGGAGGCGCTGCACATCGCCGGAGTCGAGTTCAGCGACCCGGCGCTCAATTCCTCGCAAATTGTTCGGCAGCAGCTTCCTGAGTTGCTCGGCAAGCCGTATTCACGGACGGCCATCGACATGTTCCTGGCCGAGCAGATTCTCCCGACTTTTTTACAGAGGGGTTTTCTGCGGGCAAGGCTTGGGCCACCTGAGGTGCGACTAACGGGAAACCCGAATAAAAAGCTGCCGGAGCAAATTCCGGTATACGTGCCGGTGAACCCTGGCGCGGTATATCACTGGAAGGGCGTGGAGTGGAGCGGGAACAATGTGTTGTCGTCAATCACTCTCACGAACAGCCTAGGATTGAAATCCGGCGATGTCGCCGATGGCATGGCCATCGAAGCCGGGTGGGATCGCGTGCGCGAAGAGTATGCACACCGCGGGTACATGCAAGCAAAAGTGGAACCAGCGGCGGTGTACGACGATGCGGCGCACACGGTTGTGTATCGCGTGCGCATCGATGAGGGAAAGCCGTTCCACTTCGGCTCGATGGTAATCACCGGATTGTCCATTAACGCCGAAAGACATCTGCGCGACGCGTGGCCGATTCCAACAGGCCACCTATTTGATAAAGCGAAGTTCGAAGAGTTCTTGACCAAGCTGCAAGCGCACTCAACCGAGATTTTCAGGGATCTGCCGGTACACTACGATGAAGTAGGCCACTGGCTGCAGCCCGATGAAGCGAAGGGAACTGTAGATGTGCTCCTGGACTTCAAGTAAGCGCTCTGATTCTGAGGTTGAGGCTTTTCAAAGCCGCGATGCATCTTAACAGTGCGTTATACTGATTCGCGATGAGCGCATTCGTTCCAATTCGCAGTGCGGAAAATTCGGCTGCTTCACCGGAGCAAAAGGAAACTTCGCTCCTCGCGCGCCTTGCCGAGGCCGGCTCTCTGATCGTTGCGCTCTCCGGCGGCGCTGACTCCGCATACCTGGCTTGGGCCGCGCAGCGCGTGCTCGGCGAGCGCGCGCTTTCCGTCACAGCGCTTTCCCCCAGCTTCTCTGCGCATGACCGCGCCGCCGTTGACGAATTCGTGCGCGACTTCCGAATCCATCACGAATTCGTCGAGACGCACGAGATGGAGAATCCCGCCTATCGCGCGAACGCCGCCGATCGCTGCTTTTACTGCAAGGACGAGCTTTTTTCGGTGCTGGATGCGATGGCCCAGCTGCGCGGCTTCACAGCTACAGCTTATGGGGTCAACGCGGACGACACGCTGGACTTCCGCCCCGGTCATCGCGCCGCGAAAGAACATCGCGTGCTGGCGCCGCTGCTGGATGCCGGGCTGCGCAAAGCGGAAATTCGCCAGCTTTCGCAGCGTGTTGGATTGCCGACTTGGGACCGCCCTGCCTCCGCGTGTCTTGCCTCGCGCGTGCCCTACGGCACCGAAGTCACTCCCGAGCGGCTGACGCTAATCGAACGCGGCGAAGCGGCGCTGCGCGAACTCGGCTTCCGGCAATTCCGCGTGCGTCTGCACGATAACCTAGCGCGCGTCGAAATCGCGCCGGAAGAAATGGACCGCGCGTTCTCGAAGGAAACGAGCGCGGCGATCTCACAAGCGCTGAAGCGCGCCGGATTCACTTACGTCGCGCTGGACCTCGAAGGCTACCGTCAGGGTTCGCTGAACGAAACGCTCCCGCAGAAGAAACACTCTTGAGCACACGCCGCGTTCGGAACATAATTCTGCACAACTGCGTATCTTCCTTTAGACAGGCTTTAGACTGACGCTCTAGGCACTCGGCGTCCGCCGAAACTCGCATGGGAGGAACGATGAGACTTCGTAATTTCGCGGCCCCGGCAGGTTTGCTGTTTGCCGCTCTGGCAAGCGCGGGCTGCGCGATGGGGCCATCGGTCAGCGGCAGCTTCGACCGCACGCTCAGCGTCAAAGGGCCGATTCGCCTCGAGCTCAACAATACTTCCGGCGACGTTTCCATCACCGGCAGCGCCGACGGCAAAGTGCACGTTCATGGGGATGCCCACGCGTCCGGCATCGGATTTGAAAGCCCTGAGAAGCGCCTCAATGAGCTACTCGCCAATCCGCCCATCGAGCAGCATGGCGATACGATTCGCGTTGGCGAAGAGATGCGCCGCCTGCGCAATGTCAGCGTCTCGTACACCATCGAGGTCCCGCGTGAGACGGAAGTTGCATCTTCTCTGCTCTCGGGCGCGCAAACGATTCAAGATGTACGCGGCCCGGTAAAGGCGGAAGCGGCGTCCGGCTCTATTCGCGTGAGCCACATCGAACGCCAGACTCAGCTTTCGACGCTGAGCGGCTCGATTCGCGCCGACAATATCGGCGACGACATCCGCGCCTCCAGCGCTTCCGGCACGGTCACTGTTTCCAACATCAAGGGCGATGTACGCATCAGCGCGCTGTCCGGGTCGACACAAATCATCAAGCCGGGCGGACGCGTCGAGGCCTCGACCGCTAGCGGCTCGGTCGACGTCGAAGGCGCGACCAGCGACGTGAAAGCACATGCGGCATCCGGCCGCGTGAACGTGCAGGGGAATCCGGGCGCAAACAGTTACTGGGATCTCAAGACCGCCTCGGGGAGCGTACAGTTAGGCGTGCCGGCTAATGCAAGTTTTCACTTGGCCGCCCAGGCCGTCTCCGGAGAAATCAAGACGGACATTCCGGTGGTAGTTGAAGAACAAGGAAAGCATTCCCTGCGTGCTCGCGTTGGTAGCGGCGATGGCGGGCGAGTTGAGGTTCACACCGTTTCCGGCGAGATTCGCTTGCGCGCTTCGTAACGCTCGACGCGCTGAAGGACGCCCCTACAACGCGCTCGCGGTCTTCATAGCAAACTTCTCTGCTGTTTCCCGCGCGGCCAAAATCGTATTTACGTGGATTCGGACGGTGTCCTCAACCCGTCTCGCGTAGCCGCCCGCGAGCGCGGTGGCCACGGGAATGCCTCGGCGGCGTGCTTCCTCAAATACGCGCCGGTCGCGTTCCTTCAATCCGCTCTTTGTCAGCGACAATCCGCCAAGTTGATCTTCGCAGAATGGGTCCGCGCCCCCGAGGTAAAACAAAAGCTCCGGACGAAATTCATCGAGCGCCTTTCCCACTGCGGGCAGCAGCGCGCCCAGATATTCATCGTCGTCGGCGCGATCCATCATGTTTAGATCGATGCTCGATGGCGGTTTGTGCGCGGGATAATTGTTTTCCTGGTGGATGGAGATCGTGAAAACCGAAGCATCGCCGCGGAAAATGGCTGCAGTGCCATTACCATGGTGCACGTCGGTATCGACCACCATGGCCCTTCGAATCGCGCCGTCCGCCTGCAAGCGGCGGATCGCCACGGCCACATCGTGAATCGCGCAGAAGCCTTCCCCGTGATCGGGATAGGCGTGATGAAATCCACCGCCAAGATTCGCGCCGAAACCGTCACGCAACGCGCACTGCGCGGCAAGAATGGACCCTCCAGCAGCGAGCCACACGGCATCCACAAGCTCGCGCGAGTACGGAATCTCCAGCAGCATCACTTCGCTCGCCGTCAGCGTGCCAGTCTTAAGTTTGCGCACCCATTCGGGAGTGTGGACGCGCAGGATATCTTCGTCAGTCGCCGGCTCCGGCTGCACGAAATCTTCGCGCGTGGCAATCTTCTCGGCGATCAGCGTTTCGGCAATGAGCCGGAACTTCTGCGAAGGAAAGACGTGTGGGCCGAGATTTAAGTCATATCGTTCGTGATAGACAAGCTTAAATGGAAGCATTTCTTTGTAGGGGTGCACCACTGCTGCACTCAGGCTAGGCAAGATCAAATCCGTGGAGCGCCCAATAATCCGCTGCGGCTAGTTCTCCCGCTCTAGAATAAAATCCGGCAACGTCCGCAGTGCCCGCGCGTATTCCGAATCGCCATGCCCATTCAGGCAGGCCTTGGCGCGATGGGCGTACTCATGCGCCAGGTTCCGCGCCCGGTCGAGCGCGCCAGATTCCTGCACCAACGCCACAATCGTCTCTGGGCGTACGGAATCAAATTCCTTTTCCTCGAGCACCCGAGCCACTAGCTCCCGCGCATCGCGGTGGCCGTTCTCCATGGCGTAGATCAGGGGAAGCGTGACTTTGCCTTCTTTCAAATCGCTGAGCACCGGCTTGCCAAGCTGCTCGGCCGACGCCGTGAAGTCCAATAGATCATCCACCAACTGAAAAGCGAGTCCCGCGTAGCGGCCGTATTCGGCGAGCGCCTCTTCGCCGGCCAATTCCAGGCCGCCGAGCACCGCGCCCAATCGCGCACAGCCGCTGAAGAGACATGCCGTCTTATAAGTGGCGAGGCGCAGCGCGTCCTCTTCGGTCACGTCGATGCTGCCGATCTTTTCGAGTTGAAGCAGCTCGCCTTCCACCATTTTTTGCGTGAGGTCGATCAGAATGTCCAGAATGCGGAAGTTGCGTTCTTCCAGCACCATCTGAAACGAGAGCATGTACAACCAGTCGCCCGCCAACACGCTGCGATGATTGCCCCACCGCGAATTTGCCGAAGGCCGCCCGCGCCGCGTGTTCGCGCTGTCGATCACGTCATCATGAATCAGAGTCGCGCTGTGCAGCAGCTCAACCACGGCGCCCAGTCGAATCGCGCCTTCGCTGTTGGTCCGGCCGGCGTAGCGCGCGGAAAGCAGCAGGAGCGCCGGGCGCAAACGCTTCCCGCCGCCGCCCAAAAGGTAGCTGGTGATTTCGGAAACCGGCTCGAACGCACGGGAGGTCTGCCGCGCCAACTCCCGCTCGACCAGAACAAGGTCGTCCCGGACGAGGTCAAAAATTTCCCTGGCCGTCAGCAGTGCGATGACTTTCTCCCTGGCCTGCTTCGATCCTGTGTCAGGTGGCATCGGACAATATCACGCGCAAGCACGCACGAGCGAATTATTGCAGGTCCGCTGCCGCGGACTTTGCCGGCGAATTCGCGGTTAGGCCAAAAAACCGCCGGAAATTCCCTGCCGTCGCCAACGCAACTTCTTCTGCGGCTAAGTTTCTCACACTACCGATAGCCTTGGCCACCTCGCCGACGTAGGCCGGCTCGTTGCGTTTGCCGCGATACGCTTGCGGCGCGAGGAACGGAGAGTCCGTTTCAATCAGAAGATTCTCCAGCGGCAGACCTTTCGCCACGTCGCGAAGGTTCTGCGCTTTCGGATAGGTCGAATTCCCCGCAAAGGAAATCAGAAAACCCATGTCGAGCCCGCGCTTGGCGTCTTCGAGAGTGCTGGTGAAGCAATGCAAAATGCCGCTGAGTCCCGTGGGGCGCCAGTCCTGCTCGAGCATATCCAGGCAATCGGCCCAGGCGTCGCGGCAATGGATGATAATTGGCAACTTCGCCTTCGCCGCCACTTCCATCTGCTCACGAAAGACGCGCTGCTGCACGTCGCGCGGCGAATGGTCATAGAAATAGTCGAGCCCGATTTCGCCATAACCGATCACACGGGGATGTTTCGCAAGCTGGGCGAGGCGGTCGAGGTGCGCAGTCGTCAACTCCTTCGCCTCATGCGGGTGCGTGCCGACCGTGGCGTAAATCCAATCATGCTGTTCTGCAAAAGGCAGCGCGGCATCGAGCTTTTCGGGACCCGGCCCTGAACCGATGGCCAGAAGAGTGGTCACGCCGGCAGCGCGAGCGCGCTCGAGCATAGCCTCGCGATCCTCCGCAAATTGCGGAAAATCAATATGCGCATGCGAATCAATCAATTCCATTTATCTTCGGTGGCACAGCCCGTAAGGCCAAATCACTTCAATCTCGCCCCAACCTCAACGTCTTCTGTGAACGCTGCCAAAACCGGGCGTCCTTCTGGTCCCACACTGGCGGCAACGATCATCCCATTGGATTCCACGCCACGGAGTTTTCGCGGCGCGAGGTTCACCACCACGACCACCTTGCGCCCGACCAGCGACTCGGGCTCGTAATATTGCGCGATGCCCGCGCAAATCTGGCGAACTTCGCTGCCGATATCGACCGTGAGCTTGAGCAGTTTGTCCGCGCCAAGGATGCGCTCCGCGGTTTTGATCTGGCCCACTCGCATCTCGACTTTTGCGAAATCTTCAATCGCGATTTTTTCAGGAGCGGTCTGCGCCGCCGCACCCGATGGGCCTGTCACCGCGCTGCTGCCGCTTGCCGCTGGCGCCGCTACTGGCTTCTGTGGTTCGCTTTCCATCGCTTCCATCCTCTCTATGGCTTCTGCTTTTTCTATGCGTGGGAAAACCGGACCAATCTTCCCAATTTTTGTCCCGGGCGGAATATAGTTCCAGGCTAATTGGCCGATGGGCTGCTGCTCCACGTTTCCAGGCAGCCCCAACTGCTCCCATATTTTCTGCGTCGATGCGGGAATAACGGGATGCGCGAGCACGGTGGCGATTCGGATCGCTGCCGCCGCAGTTGCCAGCACATTCGCAAGCTTCGTTGTATCCTCGGCTTTCTCCGCCAATTCCCAAGGCTTGTGTGCAGTAATATATTTGTCCGTTTCCGCAACGATCTCCCAAATCGCTTCGAGCGCCCGAGAGAACGAATACTGGTCGTAAAGCTGCCTCACATTTTCGATTGCGGAAGCAGCCATTGTCTTCACCGGCGCTTCGGCCTCTTGCGCTCCGTCCGCCGAGGGCGCGGGCATCTTCCCTTCGAAATATTTCTCAATCATCGTCAACGTGCGGCTTGTTAGGTTGCCGAGCCCGTTGGCCAGATCGCTGTTGTAGCGCTGCACAAGCGCGTCATAACTAAAGTTGCCATCCTGCCCAAACACCGTCTCCCGCAGCATGTAGTAGCGCAGGGCGTCCATCCCCAGCACATGGGCGATGGGACGCGGCTGAACCACATTGCCCTTGGACTTGCTCATCTTGCCGGCGTCAATCAAAAACCAGCCATGCGCCCAAACCTGCTTCGGCACCGGAAGTCCCGCGGCCATCAGAAACGCGGGCCAGTACACGGTGTGAAAGCGAATGATGTCTTTGCCCACGAGGTGCAAATCCGCCGGCCAGAAGCCTTGGCGTTCGTACTCCGGGCCGCCAACAGCGCTGAGATATGCAGTGAGCGCATCGAACCAGACGTAAAAGACGTGCGGCTCTTCGCCAGGCACCGGAATGCCCCAGCGAACCGAAGTGCGCGTAATGCTCAGATCGCGAAGACCACCTTCGACGAAGCTCAGAATCTCGTTGCGCCGCGTTTCCGGCTGAATGAAATTCGGGTTTTTCTTGTAAAAGTCGAGAAGCGGTTTTTGGAACGCAGACAGCTTGAAGAAATAATTTTCTTCGGTGACCGTCTCCGTGGGCCGGCCGCAATCGGGACAGTTTTCGCCCGGCTTCACATCCACATAGGCGTTGTCGTAGATGCAGTATTGCCCGGTGTAGTGGCCGGGATAGACGTAGCCATGTTCGCTGCACAACCGGAACAGCCACTGCACCGTGCGCGCGTGACGCACCTCGGTGGTGCGAATGAACTCATCGGCGGGAACACCGAGTTCGTCCCACAACCCGCGCCACGCTTCGGCCATCTTGGCGACGAATTCCGATTCCGGGACGCCAGCCTTCTGCGCGGCGCGCTCGACGTTGACGCCGTGCTCGTCCGTGCCGGTGGTCATCACGACTTCGTAGCCCTGCATGCGCTTGTAGCGGCGCACGGTGTCGGCCACGACAGTGGTATACGTGTGGCCGATGTGCGGCAGGCCGTTCGTGTAGTAGATCGGCGTAGTCAGATAGAATTTGGGTTTCGCTTGCGCCATTTTTTAGTTTTCAGTTGCCCCTACAGCAGATCACGATTTGCTGCCTTCGTAGCTGCGCAGGGCTTCGTTGATTACGCGCTGCAAGGGGACATTCTTTTCTTCTGCCAGTTTCCGGCAATCATCGTATTCAGGAGAAACGTGCAGGATGCGCCCATTCACCCGCGACAGTTTTATGCGCACTTCGCCGAAGCTCGTGGTCACTTTCACGGACTCGCGCGGGAGTACGCGCCGTTGCGCTGAATAGGTGCGCACGCCAAACGTCGTGGTCTCCACGAAAATCAGCGACATGAGCGCCTGCGCATCCGCTGGCTGGCACAAAACCGTGAGCAGTGTGCCCGGCCGATTTTTCTTCATCTGCACCGGCGTCGTGAACACATCGAGCGCGCCAGCCGCGAGTGCTCTCTCTTGAAAGTAGCCGTAAATCTGCGGATTCATGTCGTCCAGATTTGCCTCGATGACGGTGATCTCCTGGTCGTACCCCGGCACAACTTTCTCCGCCGCCTCGCCAATCATCAGGCGCAACACGTTTGGCTGGCCTTCGAGATCGGCGGTGCCTGCGCCGTAGCCAATCGCCGAAACAGTCATCGGCGGCTGTGGACCGAAGGAATCGCACAACGTCGCCACAATCGCCGCGCCCGTGGGCGTGACCAGCTCCCGCTGCACGCCGTTGGAGTACGTTGGCTTGCCTTGCAGCAATTTCGCGGTTGCCGGAGCCGGCACCGGCAGGACTCCGTGCGCCGTTTTCGCCGTGCCGCCGCCGACATTCAGCGGCGAACACGCAAACTTCTCGACGCCAAGCGCGTCGAAGCCGATGCACGCGCCGACGATATCAACGATGGCGTCCACGGCGCCAACCTCGTGAAAATGAATTTTCCCCAGCGGCACGTCGTGCACGCGCGCTTCGGCTTCGCCCAGCTTCTGAAAAATGGCGGCGGCGCGTTCGCGCACGGGCGGCGCAAGCTGCGAATTCTTCAGGATTTCCAAAATAGCGCTGAGCGAACGGTGCTTCTGCTGGTCTTCCGTCTTCACACGCGCGTACGTCGCCGCCATGCCGTTCTTCCACACTTTTTCGGCCGACAGCTCCCAGCCCGGCACCTGCAAGCCACGCAGCTCCTCCCGCAGACGCTCGAGGTCGCAGCCGGCATCCAACAGCGCGCCCAGGGTCATGTCGCCGCTGATGCCTGAGAAACAATCAAAATACGCGAGTTTCATGGGAGTACGCCACGATCCAACACGGTGGCAGGCCGCCGCGCGGTGGTGCCAACGCCGTGAAAAACAAATCTTCGGAAGCATTTCGATAGTATCGGCGCAGCGCAGGAGTGTCAAACAAGAGCCAGCCGGAGAGAGCTAGTTGACGGTTCCGCGGGGACACCGCTTTGCGCGGATGTGGCAAACAAAGTCCCTTAAATCCGGTAGATTTGGAAGCCTGGCAAAGAATGGAGTTACGGGCGAATTTGCGGAAGAGCTCTCAACGCATCTTTGACGCGAAGGTGCGCGGTCTCTATACTGTTGGGCCTTATCTTGCACGGAAACCTACGTGGGAATTGGCTGAGGCTAGGTGTATCTAGAAATCATAACAAGGCTCCGCGAGGCGCTTGCAAACCATATTCGCGCCAGATACGGCGTTGAGTTGCCGATTGTGCTGGAGCGTCCGCCGAAGATCGACCTGGGCGAAGCGGCTTCGCCGGTGTGCTTTGAGCTGGCCAAGCGCCTCAAAAAACCCCCGCGGCAGATTGCGCAGGAAATTCAGAATGCGCTGCCGCCTGTCCCCGGCATCGCACGGTTAGAGGTAGCCGGGGCGGGCTATTTGAATGCGTACTTTGATCGTGGCGCATTTTGGGAAGCTGCTCAGAACGAAGCGGAAAGAGCAAGCGGGAAGGACAGCCAAAAATCGCTGTCCCACAAAATTATTGTGGAGCACACGAGCATCAATCCGAATAAGGCTGCGCACATCGGGCACGTGCGGAATGCGGTGCTGGGCGACACGATGGCGCGGACGTTGCGGCAAGCTGGGCACAACGTCCAGGTGCAGAACTACATCGATAATACCGGCGTGCAGGTAGCCGACGTGGTCATCGGCTTTTTGCACATGGAGAAGCGCACGCCGGTGACCGTGAAAACGCTGGCGATGGACCCGCGCTTCGATTATTACTGTTGGGATTTGTACGCTAAAGCCACGCAATATTTTGCGGAAGACAAGGAGCGCGCCGCGAAGCTGCGCGGCGAGACGCTAAAGGCAATCGAAGAAGGGCGCGGCGAAGAAGCGGAAGTCGGACAAGTAGTGGCGGACGCGGTTGTAAGTTGCCATTTGCGAACCATGGCGCGCCTGGGGATTTTCTATGAGTTGCTTGCGCGCGAGAGCGAGATTTTGCATTTGCATTTTTGGGATTTGGCGTTTGCGAAGCTGAAGGAATCGGGAGTGATCCAATATGTGCGCTACGGCAAGATGGCAGGGTGCTGGATCATCCCTTGGAGAGAGGAGGGAAAGGACACAGAGCTCGCAGAGAGCACGGAGGGCGCCGAGATAACAGAAGATGAGAATACGCAGGACAAGATTATTGTGCGCTCGAATGGCACGGTTACTTACGTCGGGAAAGATATTGCTTACCAGCTTTGGAAGTTTGGGCTTCTCGGGAAAGATTTTCATTACGCGAAATGGCCGAACGCGCACGAGGGCGAGGAAGTTTGGGCGACGACGAGCGGTCCGAATGATCCGAACGCTCCGCCCTTTGGGGCGCCGGCAAGGACCGTCTACAACGTGATCGACGCGCGCCAGGCGTATTTGCAGGACGTGGTCGCGCAAGGCTTGCGGGGCTTGGGGCATGCCGAAGCGGCGGAGAATTCGATTCATTTGTCGTATGAGATCGTGGCGCTGACGCCGCGATGCGCGGCGGAGATGGGATATGAGCTGTCGCCAGAGGAAGCGAAGAAACCATACGTGGAAGTGAGCGGGCGCAAAGGGTTTGGCGTGAAGGCGGATGACCTTATTGACCGGCTCGAAGCCGCGGCGCTCGCGGAAGTGCAACAGCGCCACGCGGAGATGAGCACGGAGGAGCAGAGGCGCACCGCCCATGCGATCGCCGTGGGCGCGCTGCGATTTTTCCTGTTGAAGTTCACGCGCAACGCGATCATCGCGTTTGATTTTAAGGATGCTCTCAGCTTTGAGGGCGAGACGGGACCTTATTGTCAGTACGCCGTGGTGCGCATCCGCGGAATTCGCCGCAAAGGCGCGGAAGCTGGCGCAGCACGTGTCGCGGTGACCCCTGGAACGGCGCAGAAACTGCTAGCTGGCGCGGAAGGCAACGGATTGTGGGAAGTATTGTTAGCAATTGGATCGCTGGATTACGCCGTAGACGCCGCGATCGGCGCGCAGGAACCGGCGTTTGTCGCTAAATATGCGTTTCAGTTGGCGCAGGCGTTCAACAATTTTTACCACAAGCACCATATTTTGTCGGAAGCGGATGAGCAGAAGCGGGCCTTCTTGCTGGCCTTGACGGAATTGGTGGAAGCGCAATTGGTGCGCGCGCTGTCGCTGATGGGCATTGATGCGCCGGAGAAGATGTAGCGGTATAGCGTATTAGTGAAAAGCGGCGCCAAGCAGGTCCACCATCAAGCGGATGGCGGTCTGCGCGGTTCGCCCGCTGGGATCGCGGTAGGGATTGACCTCGACGATATCAAGACCTACGAGCTTTCCTTTCTTCGGAATCCCCTGCATCAGCTCGTCGATTTCAGAAAAAGTTAGGCCGCCAGGTTCCAGTGTTCCGGTGCCAGGCGCGAGCGTGGGATCCATGGAGTCGACGTCGAAGGTAACGTAGATGTTTTCGCTCTGCGGAATCGCCTCAATCGCTGCCGAAACGCCCCGGCGATGAATTTCCTCGCCCGTTACAATCTTCGTGCCTAGCGCTTTGGCATTACCGGCCGCTTCCGGGTCATTGGCAATGCCGCGCATCCCGAGCTGAACAATTTTCTTAACCGATGGCAGTTTCGCAACGCGGAGCACCCACGAAGCGTGATCGAGGTTGCCTTTCGCGCCGTTCCAAGTATCGAGATGCGCATCGATGTGCACGACCGTGAGCGGCAGGTCATACGCGCGGATTACAGGGAACGTGATGCTATGATCGCCGCCCAAGATGATCGGAAACGCTTTTTTGGCGAGAATCCTTTTGACCGTTTCGGTGATTTTCTGACCCGTTTCAGCAGGCACGGTGGGATAGACAATTACATCGCCGACATCCACCCAGCGCTTGCCTTTGAGCACGGTGCGGTCGCCGTCGATGTAATAAAAGCCCTCGGTGAGATCGTGCGCGTATTCCTGTGAATTTTCGCGCAAATCGCGCGGGCCGTAGCGCTCCCCCGGCTGCCCCCAAGTACCTTCGTCAAATGGGACGCCGAGCACCGCGAAGTCCGCGTTGAGCTTGTCGAGATCCGGCTGGTACGGCGCGCTGAGGAACGTCCTGATGCCGACGAACGTCGGGGCGGTTTGCGCTCGCGTCGATGCCGGCAGTGCAACTGTTACCAGCCCAAGCAGCCAGATTGCATTGGTCCACTTACGCATAATCAATAGGACATGACGAGGTGGATCAGCGTGCGCAGCGCTACGCCTGTCGGGCCCTTGGCAAGCCAGGGCTTGGCGTCATCGTTCCAGGCGGTGCCCGCTATGTCGAGATGGATCCACGGCGAGTCGCCGGTGAATTCCTTGATGAACATAGCGCCGGTGATGGCGCCGCCGCCTTTGCCGCTGCCAATGTTCTGGATGTCCGCGACAGTGCCCTTGATGAATTCGCGATAGTCGTCGTCTAGCGGCATTTGCCACATTTTTTCGCCCGCGGCTTTGGCGCTGGCGAGCAGCTTGTCGGTGAAAGGCTGGTCGGAGCCGAAGACGCCGACGTTGATGTTGGAAAGCGCAACGACGATCGCGCCGGTAAGTGTAGCGGCATCAATCAAATGCGTGGCGCCAAGCTGCTTGGCGTAGTGGATGCCGTCGGCGAGGATGAGGCGGCCCTCGGCGTCGGTGTTCAGCACCTCGATGGTTTTGCCGGACATGGCGGTCTGAATATCGCCGGGCTTCTGCGCGCGGCCACCAGGCATGTTTTCCGTGCTGGGCACGACGCAAATTACTTTGACATTGGGCTTTAGCGCCGCGAGGGCGCGCATGACGCCGAGCATGGTGGCGCCGCCAGCCATGTCGTACTTCATTTTTTCCATGCCCTCGGACGGCTTGATGGAAATGCCCCCGGTGTCGAACGTCACCGCTTTTCCGATCAGGCCGATTACGGGCGCGCCGGGCTTCGGAGTAGGCGGCGTGTACGTGATGACCATCACGCGAGGCGGCTCGACGCTGCCTTGCGCAACGCTGAGGAGGGCGCCCATTTTCAGATCGGCGATGCGATTCTCGTCCAGGATCTCGACGGACAGCCCAGCCTCTTTGGCCATCGCCTCCGCTTTTTCGCCTAAAATCTTTGGCGTCAGTTTGTTGGAAGGCTCGTTGACTAGATCGCGAGCGAAATTCTGCGATTCGGCAATGACGCGGCCCCGCGCCAAACCCTTTTCGGCAGCGGCGCGATCCTGTTCGGAAAAGCCGGCCAAAATGAGGGAGTCAACGGACTTGGCGTCTTTTTTCTCGGTCTTGTACTTGTCGGATTCGAAGTTCGCGGTGAGGGCGCCTTCGGCAACGGCTTGCGCGGCGGCTTCAACCGATTCGTTTTCGCGCAGAACGAACGCCAACTGCTTCACGGAGCGAGACTTAAGGTAGCGAAGGGCGGCGCCGGCGATCTTGCGAAGCACGGCAGTGTCGAATTTTTCGCGCTTCCCTGCTCCGACCAGCAGCAGGCGGGCGGCTTTCAGGCCTCGCGGCGCGTGCACCAAGGTCATTTCCAGCGGCTTGCCGGTCAGTTCGCCACTGGTGGCCAGCTTGCGAAGCAGGCCGTCGGTGAACTGATCGATTTCCGCGACGCGGCCTTGGATCGGGTCCCCATTTTCAAACACATAGGAGACCAGAGCTTCGGTCTCGAGCATAGCAAACGGCTTTGTTTCCAACGTGATCTGCATGATTGCCTTATCGCCTCCGGTTGCGATACATAGCTTGTTCGGCTTCCTTGCGCGCTTCCTTGGTGCGCTCGTCCTGGCGGCGATCCCAAGTCTTCTTCCCTTGTGCCAGGGCGATCTCGCACTTGGCGATGCCGTCGCGGAAGTATATCCGCAGGGGAATTACGGTCAAACCTTTGGCCTCGGTGCGGCCGGCCAGCTTGTGAATTTCATTCCTGTGCAGCAGCAGCTTCCGAGATCCCAGGGGTTCGTGGTTCCAGGGGCCGCCGGGCAGGTATTGGGCGATGTGAGCATTGACGAGCCAAGGGCCGCTAGGCTTGAAATCCACGAAAGCATCGCGGATATTCGCCTTTCCTTGGCGAAGGGCTTTCACTTCCGTGCCGTGGAGAACAAGGCCGGCCTCATATCTCTCGAGCAAATGGTAGTTGTAAGAAGCTGCGCGGTTTTGCGCCACGACCTGCTCTTTGCTTTTTTCGGCCTTTTCGGTCTTTTTGGGTGGTTTGGGCACTAGATCCAGTCATATTTTGCAGCAGCATTAAATCTTAGCTGCCATGGATACTGGATGCAACACAGCCAACCCGCGGTACCTTGCCCGACCTCTAATCGGATGCTAGACTCGAAATACTTATCTTGAACAGAATCTGGAGAATGCATGCGCCGTTGTAGCAAGCTGATCTTTTGCCTAGGTGCCGGGCTGATGGCGGCGGGCTGCCCCAAAGGTAAGACAGACTACACTCAAGGGCGGAAGGCTGAGCACCTCCTGGATTATGATGCCGCGTACGATTACTACCAGAAAGCGCTGAAGAGCGATCCCGAGAACGCCGAATACCTGATTAAGTTCAACCAGGCAAGGTTTGAGGCCAGCTCGCTGCACGTGAAAAACGGTGTGAAGTTACGCGAGCGCGGGCAACTGGAAGCCGCGGCTTCGGAGTTTCAGCGCGCAGTCGCCATCGATCCCTCCAGCCCGATTGCCGAGCAGGAATTGCGCAAAACGCTGGGGATGATCGGCGAGAAGAATCGGGCGAACAACGCGGCCACGGAACCCCCCAAAGATGAGAGCGGCAGCGGACCGCAGCTGGCCTCCATGCCCCCGGAACTCAAGCCGCTCTCGACAGCGTCAATTAGTTTGCACATGACCAATGACGCAAAAATCGTATACGAAACGATCGCGAAGCTGGCGGGCTTGACGGTAATTTACGATCCGGACTTCCCTGCGCGGCGAATCACGGCGGAACTGAACAACGTGACGATCGAGCAGGCACTGGAGATCGTGTCGCTGGAGAGCAAAGCATTTTGGAAGCCGGTGACGGAAAACATTATTTTCGTGATTCCAGACCAGCCGGCGAAGCGCCGGGACTTCGAAGAAAACATTGTGCGGACCTTCTATCTGTCCAATACGGTGCAGGCGCAGGATTTGACGGAAATCGTGACCGGCTTGCGGCAATTGCTGGATCTAAAGCGCATCCAGCAGTTGAATGCGCAGAACGCCATCGTCATCCGCGATTCGCCGGACAAGCTCGCCGTTGCGGCCAAGATCATCAACGACATCGACAAAGCGAAGCCGGAAGTGGTGATCCAGGTTCAAGTGGTGGAAGCGCGCGTAGACAAGGCGCGCAGCCTGGGAATTTCTCCGGGGACTACGGCTAGCATCGCTGTCGTGCCGCCAGGAACGACGACCACCACCACCGGAACCACTCCCACCAATAATTCGATCACCCTCCAACAACTCGGGCACCTTACCGGAGCCGATTACGCAGTTACCTTGCCTAGCTTTACCGCCAACGCGCTGCTGAACGATTCGACGACCAAGATCATTCAGAATCCGGAAGTGCGTTCGGTGGACGGGCAACCGGCGAAGCTGCGCATCGGCGATCGTGTGCCGATCGCAACGGGCAGCTTCCAAGCCGGCGTTGGCGTGGGAGGAACAGCCGGCACGGGCTTCGTGAACCCGCTGGTGAACACGCAATTCCAGTATCAAGACGTGGGCGTAAACGTGGACATTACTCCGCGCGTGCATCCTAACCACGAAATCAGCATGAAGGTGAGCGTGGAAGTGTCGTCGGTAACCGGGCAGCAGACCATTGGGGGAATTCAGCAGCCGATTATCAGCCAGCGAAAACTGGATCACGAAATCAGGCTGAAAGAGGGCGAAGCCAACGTTTTGGGCGGCTTGATCACGCGGAGCGACACGAAGAGTCTGAGCGGCTGGCCGGGGCTGGCGCGTATACCGTTCCTGCGCTACTTCTTCTCCGAGAGCATACACAACACCGAGGATGACGAGATTCTGATCATTCTGACGCCGCACATCGTGCGCATGCCGGAATGGACGCGCGCGAATTTGCGGCCGTTGTACACCGGCTCGGAGTCGCAAGTACAGGTGCGGCGCGAAACGGAAGTGCGCTCGCCGAATGCCGTTCCTCCCTCGACCGGAGCGCCTCCAACAGCACCGCCTTCTTTGGGGGCTCCGACAACCGCGCCGAGCGGTACGAACGCCGCGCAAATCCGGTTTGAGCCGCGCAGCCTGACTCTGAAAGTTGGACAGCAGCAAACCATCGGAATCGTCGTAGAGAATGTGAACGATTTGTTCTCGATTCCATTTCTGCTGCAATACAACCCAGCGGTGATCAGCATTGAAGAAGTGCAGCACGGAGGATTTTTGTCCGGCGGAAATCAAGAAATCGCCATCGTGCAGCGCGTTGATAAAGAACACGGGCAGGCGATTATCTCCGCGACGCGCCAGCCGAACACGGCGGGAGTAAGCGGCACCGGGACGATCATGGGGATCGTCGTGAAAGGGATCGCTCCGGGCGTTTCGAACCTCTCCATTGTGCAAGTGAACGCCAAGGACTCCCAGCAAAGGCCCATCCCGCTGGTGACCGTCGAAGCCACGCTGCAAGTGCAGCCGTAGTCCGCAAGAGCTTGTAATATGCGCAGAATTCCTTTTTATCGCAGGCGAGGTCGTTCGCAACAAGGCATGACCTTGCTGGAATTGATTTTGGCTTGCGCAATCCTGATGGTTTTGTCTTCGGCGGCGCTGCCAATTGCGCGTTACAGCATCGTGCACAAGAAAGAGGAGTTGCTGCACTACGAGCTGAGGCAGATGCGCGATGCCATTGATCGCTACAAGGATCTCGCTGACTCAAACAAGATTCGCGTGGAAGTCGGCAGCGAGGGCTACCCGCCGGACCTGGAAACGCTGGTCAAGGGCGTTAAGCTGGGTGCCGGCGACGACAAGAGAATTCGATTTTTGCGCCGCATTCCGGTTGATCCGATGACGGGGCAGGCTGATTGGGGTTTGCGCGCGGTACAAGATGACCCGGATTCTCGCAGCTGGGCAGGAAAGAATGTTTTCGACGTGTATTCGAAATCGCAGGGCACAGCCAGCGATGGGACGCGATATGCAGACTGGTAGCGCAAAGCGACCCAGCACCGTAACAGCCCGCGGCTTCACGCTGATCGAACTGATGATTGTGGTGTCGATCATTATGATCTTGATTGGCATTGCGGCGGGTGCGTATCTAAAATCTGTGCAGCGTGCCAAGGAAGCGACGCTAAAAAGCGATCTCAGCGTGATGCGGCGGGCAATCGACAATTACACGCTGGACAAAGAAGCGGCGCCACAGTCCCTCGAGGACCTGGTAAATCCACAATCGCAGTACCTGCGCGAGATTCCTACCGACCCGATGACAAATTCCAAAGAGTGGCACGTGGATTTCGGCGATACCGTGATGAGCCCCGACCAGTCGACCACCGGCATTGTGGACGTGCATTCCAATTCGGACAAAGCCTCGCCTTTCGACGGAACCCCGTACAACACTTGGTAAGACTAAACCAGATCGCCTAGACTCCGCGGTCATGACCTTCAACACTCCCCGTCGCCCACCGAAAATATTCCCACTTGGCAAATGTGAGCATGGCGCAGCCTGCTTCAGCCCGCCGGGTTTGTTCCCGCCATGCCATTACGATAACAGTTAAGCATCCCAGACAGTTACGGGCTACGACTCCAGGAATCCGCCAAAGGGCCGTGAGAGAACACAACTCGGTGTACAATGCCGCCCTTGTCGCGGCTTAGACTCGCGCTGGTTTGTGACGACGCCCATTCGCGTGGCCGGTGTACAATGCGGCCCGGCCAGAGTCCGAATCAGAATCAAGTTTAGTTCTTGAGTATCGGAGGGAGTTTCATGATTGTTGGTGTTCCCCGCGAAACTTTTCCGGGGGAGCGGCGCGTTGCGCTGGTGCCCGCGGTGGTTCCCAATCTCGCCAAAGCGGGCCTGGAAGTCGTGCTGGAAGCCGGTGCCGGTGTCGAGGCCGGTTATCCCGACGCCGATTACGTAGCCAAAGGCGCAAAGATTATCCCGGATCGCGCCGAAGTATTTCGCGCCGCCGATATCATGACGCAAGTTCTTGGCTACGGCTCCAACGATCGCACCGGCAAGGCCGACCTTCCGCTCTTCCACCGCAACCAAATCCTTATCGGCTTTCTTCGCCCCCTCGGCTCCGTCGAAACCATCACCGACATCGCCTCCAAAGGGGTCACCTCCTTCTCGGTCGAGCTCATGCCGCGCACCACGCGCGCGCAAAGCATGGACGCCCTCTCCTCCATGGGCACCATCTGCGGATACAAAGCCGTCCTCATCGCCGCCGACGCGCTGCCAAAAATTTTCCCCATGCTCACCACCGCAGCGGGCACCATCACGCCGGCGCGCGTGCTGATCATCGGCGTCGGCGTCGCTGGACTGCAAGCCATCGCCACGGCGCGCCGCTTGGGCGCGGTGGTTTCCGCCTACGATTTGCGCCCCGCGGTAAAGGAACAAGTGCAGAGCCTGGGCGGACGTTTCGTCGAACTCCCCATCGAAGCCAAGGACGCCCAAGACGAACGCGGCTACGCACGTGCACAAGGCGAAGATTTTTACCGCCGCCAACGCGAGCTCCTCGGCAAAGTCGTCGCCGATAGCGACGTGGTTATCACCACCGCCGTCATCCCCGGCAAAACCGCGCCAGTGCTGGTCACCAAAGAAATGGTCGCCGGAATGGCCCCTGGCTCCGTAATTGTCGACCTCGCTTCCGAGCGCGGCGGCAATTGCGAGCTCACCAAGGGGGGAGAAAAAATCAGCGTCAATGGCGTCACCATCATCGGCTGGTACAATCTCGCCAGCACCGTGCCCTATCACGCCAGCCAGATGTACGCGCGCAACCTCACCGCCTTCCTGCTCCTACTGGTCAAAGACGGCAAGCTCCAACTCAACACCGCCGACGAGATTATTCGTGACACGCTGCTGACCCAATCCGGCGAAGTCGTCAATGCCCGCCTCCGCGAATTTTTCCAGCTGCCAGCCTTGGCCACCAAGGGAGGGGCATAATGAAGCTACGCGCATGCAGTTGTAGCGGCCGCGGACCGTCGCGGGCGCTCTTGCACTCGAGGAGGAGCGCTCAATGAAGCTGGACCTAATCACCAGCCTCTACGTTTTCATGCTCGCCGCTTTCATCGGATTTGAAGTCATCCGCCGCGTTTCCCCGCTGCTGCACACCCCGCTGATGTCCCTCACCAACGCGCTCGACGCCATCGCCGTGGTGGGCGCCATCATTCTCGCCGGCGAACACAAGAGCAATCTCGCCGCG
>DATNMD010000024.1:0-23197 GCA_035602505.1 Candidatus Acidiferrum sp. | reverse complement strand
GAAAAGCCTCACTATGAGTGGCGTTAGAATAAAAGACGTCGCCAAGTTATCGGGCGTGTCGACCGCCACCGTTTCGCATGTCCTCAATAAGACGCGTTATGTCAGCGATGCTGATGTAGCGGTCGCCCTTCGATGTACAATGAGACCGGTCGGTTTCATTTATTTTGTGTTAGAGTCGTTTCTAGAGACCAGTCGGTCGCACTAATAATGGGAATGCCATCGCAACCTATGCATCGGCGAGGATTTATGGCTCACGCGGAGACGAACGACGTTCCGGTAGCGCAGCTAATCGGATTTGAAGCGAAAGAAATTGCTGATGGACGTGCGGTCGTCACGCTGGCAGCCGGGCGACAACATGCGAATCCCATGGGAACGCTCCATGGGGGAATTCTTTGTGATATTGCTGACGCTGCAATGGGAATGGCGTTTGCCAGCACTCTCGCGCCCGGCGAATCCTTCACAACCATCGAACTAAGGATCAATTTCTTCCGCCCCGTGTGGGAGGCGCACCTGCGGGCCGAGGGCAAAGTGGTGCGACGCGGCAGCACCATTGGCTACATTGAGTGTGAAATCACGGACGACGGCGGGCTTCTGATTGCCAAGGCGTCCTCGACTTGCATGGCCCTGAGAGGTGAGCGCGCCAAGGGACGCTAGACTCCAGCCCATTGGCTACTTAGACGGAACTCGCACCTCTGTTTCGAGGTAGCCGTCGAGATGGGCCTGGATGGCGCGCAGTGCTTCCTCACTTCGTTCAAGGCGGTAGAGCATAACTGCACCCTCGAGGGAAGAAATGATGAGCGTCGCGAGGTTCTTTGCGTCGATCCTTGGGCGGATTTCCCGCGCTTTGATTCCAGCACCGATCACCGAAATAAGGTAGCTGCGCCAAGCACTTAAGGCCTTGCGTGCGCGCTCGCGCAGAACAGAATTTCCGTCATCGCTATCGATCGCCGTATTGAGCAGCGGACAGCCGCCGGGAATGGTTCCGCGGCGCTCAACAAAATTCGCAACCAACTGCTTTAACCTGTCGACGGTGTTCGGGATGGTGTCGAGATCGTGGATCCGTGCGTCTAAAGTCTCTCGCCAGGCATAGTCGAATGCCTCGGCTGCGAGTTGCTGTTTGCTATCAAAGTGCCGGTAGATCCCACCTTTTTCGAGGCCGGTCGCCTTCATCAGATCGGATAGAGCCGCTCCGTCATAGCCCCGCTGATTGAAGATCGGCGCCGCCTTGCGGATGATTTCCTGTCGCGTCTGGTCGCCTTTCCGCATATCCGACCTCCCTCTACTGTGCGACCGATTGGTCGCTTACTGCATCATACCAGATACTTGATGAGACCGTGCGGTCTCTTGTTGCATCGAAGAGAGCTGGCACAGACATGAGCGTTGCTACAGCCTCCATTCCCGCCCCGTATGCCCTTGCCAAGCGTTCGGCGATCAATCCCTGGATCATCGCTGTCACCGTCACCCTCGCGACCTTCATGGAGCTCCTCGACACGGCCATCGCCAATGTGGCCTTGCCCCATATTGCCGGCGGCCTCGCCGTTAGCTATGACGAGAGCACCTGGGTCCTGACGAGCTATTTGGTATCGAATGCTGTCGTGCTTCCGCTTTCTGCGTGGCTCAGCCGCGTCTTCGGGCGGAAGCGTTACTACATGCTCTGCGTCGTGCTTTTCACGCTCAGTTCCATGCTTTGTGGACTTGCTCCCTCACTGGGCTTGCTCATCTTCTTTCGCGTTCTGCAGGGCGTCGGAGGCGGTGGCCTCGCTCCGGTGGAGCAGGCCATTCTTGTGGACACGTTCCCTCCGCAGAAGCGACCCGCGGCTTTCGCTCTCTACAGCATGGCCATCGTGACTGCCCCGGTGATCGGCCCGCCACTCGGTGGGTGGATCACAGACAACTGGAGTTGGCGCTGGATCTTCTTTATCAACATTCCTATCGGGATTGTGTCTCTGATCCTGACGAACCGGCTCGTTTCCGACCCGCCAGAGTTCACGCGTGAAGTCGAAGCGGCCCGGAAAGGCGGCAAGCTTCGAATTGATGGCCTCGGGATTTTTCTGGTGGCCCTCGGCTTCGCGTGTTTGGAGGTCGTTCTGGATCGCGGACAAACCGAAGACTGGTTCGAAAGCGGTTTTATCGTTTTCTTCTTCTTGGTTGCGCTCGTGGCCCTGATTGCGGCTGCCTTTTGGGAGTGGCGCCATCCCGACCCCGTGGTCGAAATTCGTCTGCTTGCAGATCGGAACTTTGCCATCGCGAACGTCTACTATTTCCTTTTCGGCTTTGCTCTGTTCGGGTCTACGGTGTTGATTCCCCAGATGCTCCAGAGCCTGTATGGCTACACCGCTACCGATGCAGGACTCGTTCTTGGACCCGGCGCATTCGTCATCGTCGCCCTGGCTCCGCTGATCGTGAAAATCCTCCCTAAAGTTGGAATCAAGCCACTCATTTTCACCGGATACATCATCTTCGCCATCGCCATGTGGCGCTATGCCAGCATTGACCTGAGCACAGACTACAAGCATGTAGCGGTCGCCCGTGCGATCCAGGGGCTTGGGATTGCCCCACTGTTTGTGCCGATAAGTCAGCTGGCCTATTCCTTCCTGCCAAAGAATAAGAACAACAAAGCTTCGAGTCTTACCAATCTATTCCGGAATCAGGGGGCAAGCGTCGGTATCGCGTTCGTTACAACCGTTCTTGCGCGACGAACGCAGTATCACCAGTCGGTCCTCGTTGCTCACGCCACACCATTCCAGCAGCGCTATCAAGAAACACTGGCCACCTTGGCGCGATATTTTGTGACACACGGTTTCACTGCCCCGGACGCGACTCTGCACGCCAGAGCACAATTGGCGCGAATAGTCCACCAGCAAGCGGCATTCCTTGGCTTTCTCGATTGTTTCTGGCTGCTAGGCTGCGCCTGCATGATCGGGGCACCCTTAATTCTCATCACACGCAAATTCAGGTCGGCTGGCCCCGGCACCGGACACTAAGAGCCGAGCAGCAAGGCCTGAAAGGAGGTTGCAGAAGTGATTTGGGTTGGTAGTTTCAAATCTTTGCAGTCGGTGCTCCCCAAACTTCGTTTTACGGATGCACCGCTAGAGGTGCACACCTGGGTGCGGAGCGAGATCGGCCTGATCTCACCTCTGGTGGACTGGCTCATGAGCCTGATAGCTGGATCCCGCTGTGTTTTCGGAGAGGAGCAGTTCGTTGAACTCGCGCTTCGGGAAGCCCTGAGTAACGCGATGCTCCACGGCAATGGCTTGGACGCTCGCAAGCTGGTTCACGTCCGTTGCTGCTGCGAACGCGGCAAGGGAGTGTTCATTGCCGTCAGAGATCAGGGACATGGATTCGACCCCAATAATGTTCCCGATCCTCGGGCGTTTGAAAACATCGGCGCCGAACACGGGCGCGGCATCCACTTAATGAAACTGGCTATGGACGAAATTTCTTTTGAGCGAGAAGGAACGGAGGTCCAGATGCACAAGGCAGGGCGCAAACAAGAAACACCCGCCTGGCGCCCTCATGACCGAGTTGCACGACGGCTTGTGAGCAGACCCTCGCCCGGGGTCCGTGTTGTCGAGTTGCGTCCCCGCCGATTCGCATGAGGCGAGTCAAACATATCTGATCAATGGGGATTTAGACAAAGGTCGGCAGTTACCACTGACTGTCTTATTGCTGGCGATCCGAGGCCCGGAGCTTTTTTAACGCCATGGTGGCCGAGTGCGACTTGCCCCAGTGACACATCGCTTCCAGCAACGGCCGCAGAGACCGTCCGAGGGGAGTAATGGTGTATACCACTCGCGGCGGCGTGTCGGGGTAAACGGTACGTTCAACGATTCCCGTACTCTGCAATTCGCGGAGTTGCTGGGAGAGCGTTCGTTGCGTGATCCCGGTAATAGCACGCTTCAGTTCGGAAAATCGCTTGGTGCCTTGGAAAAGTTGCTCGAGAACGGCGCCTTTCCAGCGCCCACCCACGATACGTGCGGTGGTTTCCACGGGACAGAGTTCTGGACGCTTAGCCATATATACCTAGTTTCATATTATATACCATGTTGTGTCCAGGTGTTACGTATCCCCATGTAACCAGAATGGTCCGCTGGTCATCTATCTTAAACACGTAAATCATCAATCGTTGAAATCGGAACGTGACACGCAGGAAACAACGTTGAAATCGGAACGTGACACGCAGGAAACAACCTGGGAGAGGCACATGCACCTGGAAACAAAGAACGCACGAAAGAGTAAGAACGACAGCCTCTTGACCCGGCTGATGCTGGTCATCGGCCTGGCGACTCTCGCCGGCCTAAATGCCGGTTGTTCCAGTTCGGCTCAACCTAAGGCTCCAGCGCCGCCGGAAGTGAGCGTAGCGGAAGTTGTCTGCAAGCAAATCGGCGACAGTGATGAGTTCACCGGCCGCCTTGAAGCTGTCAATGCAGTCGAGGTGCGCCCGCGCGTTTCCGGCTACTTGCAGAGCGTGCACTTCAAGGAAGGCGCGATTGTTCGTCAGGGCGACCTCTTGTTTCAGATCGATCCACGTCCCTTCCAGGCGGAGGTGGACCGTCTAAAGGGCGATCTTTCGCAAGCGAGAGCGCAGCGTTCGAGAGCGCAAAGCGATTTCCAGCGCGCCGAACGCCTTCATAACAATGATGGGATGTCAGCCGAAGAGTACGATCGGCGCGCCGCGGTTCGCAACGAAGCCGAAGCTCGCATCGCGTCCACTGAGGCGGCTCTTCGTGGAGCGGAACTGAATCTGGAGTTCACGCGCGTCACGGCTCCGATTACCGGTCGAGTGGGACGCGCGGAGATCACGGAAGGCAATTTGGTCGAGAGTGGCGCCGCGCAGGTCAAGCCCTTGACGACTCTGGTTTCGCTCGATCCGATCTATGTCTACTTTGATGTCGATGAGCAGACTTATCTCAAGTATGCGCGGCTGACGGAAAGCCACGGGACAAGTTCGCACGAGCTGCGCAGCACAGCGCGGTTAGGCCTGGCCGACGAAGACGGATTCCCCCACCTCGGCCAGGTGAGCTTTGTGGACAACCAGGTCAGCTCCTCTACAGGAACAATCCGCTTGCGGGCCACTTTTGCGAACAAGAATTTGGCTTTAACCCCAGGGCTTTTTGCGAGGATTCGGTTGCAAGGAGTCGGCGCGCACAGTGGCTGCCTGGCAAAAGACGAGGCCGTGGTTACAGACTTGAATCAAAGGTACGTTTTTGTGCTCGGCACGAACAACACGCTTGCGTATCGCCCTGTGAAACTTGGCCCCATGGCGGAGGGATTGCGTGTCGTGCGTGATGGCTTGCACGAGGGCGACGTCATCGTCATAAGCGGCCTCCAGCGCGTGCGTCCCGGAGCCGTTGTCACACCCAAGAAGGTTTCCATGGCGGGCCAACCTAACTCATCGAGTGATACGTCCACGCAATCCGCCCTTGCAGGTCACGAAGAGAAGTCACGCGAGCCGAAAGTGCGGGAATAGGCCAGGACCGCCATGAATATCTCTAATTTCTTCATCAAGCGCCCCATCTTTGCCGCGGTAATTTCCATTATCATTTTTGTCATCGGAGCACTGGCCTATTTTCGCCTTCCCCTGAGCGAGTATCCCGAAGTCGTACCGCCCACTGTCGTCGTACGCACAAGCTATCCGGGCGCAAATCCCACTGTCATTGCGGACACCGTGGCCTCGCCGCTCGAACAACAGATCAATGGCGTCGAAGGCATGCTCTACATGTTTTCGCAAGCCACAGCCGACGGCGTGATGACTCTGACGATCACCTTCGGACTGGGCACGGACCTCGACAAAGCGCAAGTGCAGGTGCAGAACCGTGTATCGCAGGCGCTGCCGCGATTGCCGCAGGAAGTCCAGCGCCTCGGTGTAACGACGGAAAAAACCTCACCGGATTTGCTGATGGTTGTGCACCTGGAGTCTCCGGATAACCGTTACGACATGTTGTATCTCGCGAATCTCGCCATTCTCCAAGTGAAGGACGAGTTGGGCCGCCTCCCCGGCGTCGGTAACGTACAGGTCTTCGGCGCGGGCGATTTCAGCATGCGCGTGTGGCTCAACCCAAACAAGTTGGCCTCACACAACTTGACGGCCACGGACGTCGTGCAAGCGATTCGCGAGCAAAACGTGCAGGTTGCGGCGGGCGTGCTTGGTGCCCCACCGACAAATACAGGAAGCACAGCGTTTCAATTGCTTGTAAACACGCAGGGGCGCCTCACGACGGAAGAAGAATTCGGCAACATCATTGTGCGCGCCGCCAAGGATGGCCAGATTACGCGTATCCGCGATCTGGGCCGTGTCGAACTGGGTTCCAGCACATACGCACTCCGAAGTCTATTGGACAACAAGCCGGCTGCCGCCCTTCCAATTTCGCAGCGGCCCGGTTCGAACGCACTCCAAACTTCGCAACAGGTGCGTGAGACGATGGAACGTCTCAAGAAATCATTCCCGGAAGGCGTGGACTACAAGATCGTCTACGACCCAACGGTTTTCGTGCGCGAATCGATTCAAGCGGTCGGACATACCTTTGTTGAAGCGCTGATCTTGGTCGTGATTGTGGTGTTGGTCTTTCTCCAAACGTGGCGCGCGTCCATCATTCCGCTGCTGGCGCTTCCGGTGTCGCTCATTGGAACGTTTTCGATCATGCTGGCGCTGGGCTTTTCGCTTAATACGTTGTCGCTGTTTGGGCTGGTCCTGGCGATTGGGATCGTGGTGGACGATGCGATCGTCGTTGTCGAAAACGTGGAGCGAAATATCGCGTTAGGACACGAACCGCATGAAGCTACCCGCCGCGCGATGGAAGAAGTTAGCGGACCGATCGTCGCAATCGCTTTGGTGTTGTGCGCGGTTTTTGTTCCCACCGCGTTCATCGTGGGACTTTCGGGAGAGTTCTATAAACAGTTCGCGCTGACTATCGCCATTTCCACGGTGATTTCAGCGTTTAACTCGCTCACTCTGAGTCCCGCCCTGGCTGCGTTGCTCTTGAAACCTCATGGGGCAAAGAAAGATCGCCTTACGCAGGCGATTGATTTCGTGCTTGGCTGGTTTTTCAAGCTGTTTAACCGGTTCTTTGGCCGCGCATCGGGCGGTTACGGAAAGCTTGTAACGCACACACTGCGCTCCAGTGTTATCGCTGTTGTGGTCTACGCCGGCCTGGTCGGGCTTACCATTCTCGGCTTCTCGCGCGTGCCCGCAGGATTTGTTCCCACGCAGGATAAGGGATATCTCGTGTCGTTGGCGCAGTTACCCAACGGCGCGACGCTCGATCGCACCGAAGATGTGATTCGCAGGATGTCCGATATTGCCTTGAAGCATCCGGGAGTGCAGAACGCCGTTGCGTTTCCTGGCCTATCGATCAACGGCTTCACCAACAGTCCGAATTCCGGAATTGTGTTCGCTACATTGAAGCCTTCGGAGGAGCGAAAGTCTCCCGAACTCTCCGCGAATGCCATCGCAGCGGATCTGAACAAACAATACGGGTCCATCCAAGAAGCATTTATCGCAATTTTCCCTCCGCCACCTGTCCAGGGATTGGGCACCGTGGCCGGGTTCAAACTCTACATTGAAGATCGGGCTGGCATGGGCTTGGAGTCCCTCTACAAGGAGACCACTTCGACCCTGCAGGAAGGCAACCAGACACCGGGGCTGATAGGAGTGTTCTCCAGCTTCGACATCAACGTACCGCAAATCGATTCTCATGTGGACCGCGAAAAGGCGAAGACCTACGGAATCCCCCTCGGCGACGTGTTTGACACCATGCAGGTGTACCTCGGTTCGCTTTATGTCAACGACTTCAACCGCTTTGGCAGAACCTATCAGGTGAATGTGCAGGCGGAGTCGCCGTACCGGCTCCAGCCCGAAGATATCAGTCACCTTAGGACAAGAAACCTGGCCGGAGAAATGATTCCGTTGGGATCGGTGGTCACCGTTAAGCCGATTTATGGACCGGACCGGGTCATGCATTACAACGGATTTCCAGCGGCGGAAATCAATGGGGCGGCTGCGCCCGGATACAGCACCGGCCAATCCGAAGGTGCCATCGCCAAGGTGCTTAACGATCAATTGCCAAACGGAATGAAATACGAATGGACCGAACTCACTTACCAAAAGATTCTTGCCGGCAACACGATGGTTTACATTTTCCCACTTTCTGTTTTCCTCGTGTACCTCGTGCTTGCTGCTCAGTACGAAAGCTGGTCGTTACCCCTCGTAATCATCCTGATCGTTCCGATGACTCTGTTTTCCGCCATCGCTGGGGTCTGGCTGCTAAATGGCGACAATAACGTCTTTACCCAGATCAGTCTGATCGTTCTGGTCGGGCTGGCTTGCAAGAACGCCATCCTTATCGTGGAGTTTGCCCGAGAGAAACAGCTCCAAGAGGGGATGAACCGAGTCGATGCGGTGCTGGAAGCGTGCCGATTGCGTTTGCGGCCCATCTTGATGACCTCTCTTGCCTTCACCATGGGCGTCATTCCTCTCGTGCTGTCCACCGGAGCCGGAGCAGAAATGCGCCGTGCGATTGGAGTTGCCGTATTTTTCGGGATGTTGGGCGTCACTGCGTTTGGCTTGGTGCTCACTCCCGTCTTCTACGTAGTAGTTCAGCGATTTGTGGAAGGGCGAGAGATCAAGAAATCGCCTGCTAGCGCAGGACTCTCGTCCAGCGCTTCGGCGGAGGCCTAAGCCTGTGTTGACACGCTTTAAAAAAGTCTCCCTTCTGCTCGTTGCTCTGCTGCTGGCAAGCGGATGCGCGGTCGGCCCCCATTACAAATCGCCGCAGCCTGCCGCCGCGGTCAAATACCACGCGGCAGACGCGAACCTGGTAACGGAGGAGCCGTTTGATGCCCGTTGGTGGAAGCAGTTTGAAGACCCCGTTCTCGACTCCCTCGTGGATCGATCTCTGGCATCAAACAACGGCATTCGAATCGCCCGTGCGAGGCTTGCCGAATCTCGCGCTGTCTTCGATGAAAGGAAACTCGATCGCTTCCCCACAGTGCCCGTCGTCGCGTCGTACCAGCACAGCAAACAGCAGATACCTGGCTTCGGTGACGAGCGCCGCACCATCAATAACTTTACCAGCGGGTTCGACGCTTTCTGGGAAGCGGACCTATTTGGAAGAGTTAGCCATGGAGTCGCGGCCGCTCGGGCCGAGAACCAAGCGTTTGAGGCCGACCTTCACGATGTACAGGTCAGCGTAGTCTCTGAACTCGCCCGCAATTATTTCGAGCTGCGAGGAGCACAATGGCGTCTCGCAGTGGCCGAGCGCAGCCTTACTAACCAACGTGAGACGCTGCGGCTGACGCAGCTACGCCGTGACGCAGGCGTAGGGGAAGAACAGGACGTTGCCAGTGCCGCTGCCCGTGTAGCAGCCATTGAGGCCACAATTCCATCTCTGAACTTCGATGTGTCCCGTGCGGAATACCGCTTGGCGGTACTCACTGGGACTCGCCCCGGCGAACTTAATGCGGATCTTTCACCGCGTGCTTATCCCGCCATCGCAAAGGCTCTGCCTATTGGCAACCCGGGCGAACTTCTGCAGCGCCGGCCCGACGTGCGTTCCGCGGAACGAAGGTTGGCTGCGGCCACCGAACGTCAAGGCGTTGCTGTCGCGAGTCTCTTTCCCCAAGTCAGTGTCTCCGGATTTCTCGGTTTCGTAGCGGGGCGCGGAAGCCTCTTTTTTACCGGAGACTCGCGTGCATGGTCTGTTTCGCCCGGGCTGTCGTGGTCGGCGTTCGATCTGGGCAGGGCACGCGCTCGCGTGCGCGGGTCGAACGCCGCTACCGAAGAGACTCTGGCCAACTTTGAAGAAACCGTGCTCCGGGCTCTTGAAGAAACGGAAAATGCACTAGCGAATTACCATGCACAGCAAGCACGCCTCATCAAATTGAACGATCAGGCTCGCGAGAGCAAGCGTGCCGCCGATATCGCCCGCCTGCGCTATCGCGAAGGCGTAGTTGATTTTCTCTCGCTGCTGGACGCCGAGCGAACGCAGTTGCAAGCCGAAGATGCTGTCGCCGAAAGCGAGAAAGATGTCTATGTGGCGGTGATCGCCCTTTACAAGGCTCTGGGAGGCGTACCGAGCTAAATGTGCCTCTAGCCTCTAGCTGTCACGAAAACGCGACGTAAATCGCCGAAAACCCGGGCAAATTGGATGCAGATCGCCATAAAGGGAGTGGTGCCGACCCGTGCTTTCCAGCGAAGACCGGAATTCCCCACGTCTACAATCTCATTCAGGAGAAGCATCGCAAAAAGCCCCTGAACGCCATCTTCTTTCTCACGTATGACGTTCTGCACACGCCGCTGCTGAAGTTGTTGGCACAAATGTGTGTCCCACGGTGACCGTCACTCCAGACGCAGCTGCGCCAGCAGCACTCGCGGGAAGCGCAGGAAATTGCAGCAGACTAGCTGAAGCCGGATCCGCACACAGTACAGCCGCCAAAGTGATACGCGTAAATGTTGTTGTTCCTCGCGCAACGGCGACCCCGATATGGGGAGTGGTGTTCCGGCTGGAACATCGAGCGGTGCGGCCAAACGCCTAAAGCGATTCGCAAGCCAGATTCCACTCGGCCGGTTGGGCGCGGCGGAAGATATCGCTAAGGCTGCCTTGTTCCCGGCCTCCGGTTATTCCTCCTATGTTAAGGTACAGGGCTCGCAGTGGATGCGGAGCGATCGGTGCGCCTATGGGTGCGCCGGCGCATCGGAGTTGAACACGGCCCAATTTTGAGGGATCTTACAAAAAGGAGAACCGGGCATCTAATCCCTTCAACATACAGCCCACAACGCTCGTCGCGGCGAACAGGACGCCGCATGAGCGACTTCGTGCATGGGAACTCCACGTCGAAATCGCAAGCAAGGAACGTCAAACTATGTTCAGTATAAAAAGTCTCCCAGGTTGGAGATCACCTATCATTTCCGAAGGCCCTTCGCCCATTTTGGCTCTGCTGGCCGTGCTCGCTTCGTCCACGCTCCCGGGCTGCCAGAGCGAAAAGGCGGCTGCCCCGCTGCCGCCCGCTGAAGTCGAAGTCGTCAGCGTCGTACAACAGGATGTCCCGATATACGGTGAATGGGTCGCGACGCTGGATGGCTACGTCAACGCACAGATCCAGCCACAAGTAACCGGATACATTGTCAACCAGACCTATAAGGAAGGATCGTCCGTCCAGAAGGGGCAAATCCTTTTCCAGATTGACCCTCGCCCTTTTCAGGCCGTGCTCGATCAAACCAAGGCACAACTCGCACAAGCCGAGGCGCAGTTGGGGAAAACCAAGCTCGATGTGGACCGCGACACGCCGTTGGCGAAGGAGCGGGCCATTGCGCAAAGTCAGTTGGACAACGACATCCAGGCGAATCTCGCCGCGAAGGCATCGGTAAAGTCCGCCGAGGCTCAAGTGGAACAAGCGCAGTTGAACCTGGACTTCACGCATGTCACATCCCTCGTGGACGGCATCGCGGGAATCGCGCAAGTGCAGATCGGCAACCTGGTCAGTCCCACCACCGTGCTGACCTCAGTCTCTCAGGTCAATCCCATAAAGGCGTACTTCCCCATCAGCGAGCAGGAGTACATGCATTATGCGGCAAGGATAAACGCTCACAATCAGCAGGCAGTGCCGTCCGATGCGCCGCCCTTTGACCTCATACTCGCCGATGGAACGGTCTATCCGCGCAAAGGAACTCTCCTTCTAACGGATCGGCAGGTGGATGTGACAACCGGCAGCATCCGAGTGGTTTGCGCATTTCCGAATCCCAACAACATTCTGCGCCCAGGCCAGTTCGGACGCGTGCGCGCCGCCGGAGAAACCAGAACTGGCGCCCTGCTTGTTCCGCAAAGGGCCGTAACGGAACTTCAGGGAACCTATCAAGTGGCCGTAGTAGGAGGCGACGACAAGGTGGCCTTGCTGCCCGTCAAGGTTGGCGAGCGCGTGGGCACGATGTGGATCATCGAAAGCGGTGTTAAGGCCGGGGATGTCGTCATTGTCGAGGGCTTGCAAAAAGTTAGAGACGGCTCCCCTGTGAAGATCAAGCAGAGCAGCCCTGCGAAAGGCAACTGAGCCATGTCCAAATTTTTCATCAACCGTCCCATCGTGGCCATGGTCATCGCCATTCTCATGGTGATCGTGGGCGCAGTCACGATCACGGGCCTTCCGGTCGCCCTGTTCCCGAATATCGTTCCGCCTGAGGTTCAAGTGCTCGCCACCTATGTAGGCGCCGATGCGCAGACGATCGAGCAGGCCGTCGCGACGCCCATCGAGCAACAGATGAGCGGCGTGGACAACATGAACTACATGTATTCGCTGAACTCCGCGGCCGACGGGCAGATGAGACTGATCGTCGACTACGACGTGAAAACCGACCCCAATACCGATCTTATCCTGACGCAGATTCGCTCAACGCAAGCCGCGTCCCAGCTCCCGGTGGACGTTACGAATTTTGGCGTCACCGTCCAGAAGACGGTCACCGCTCCCCTCATGCTACTGACCCTGTACTCTCCGCAAGGGACGTACGACGCGCGGTTCCTCTCCAACTACGCGTATATCAATCTCGCCGATCAAGTCACTCGCCTTTACGGTATTGGAAGCGTGCAAGTTTTCGGCGCCGGCCAGTATGCAATGCGGCTGTGGGTCAAGCCCGACCAGTTGGCCAAGCTTGCGATCACCGTTCCAGAAATAGTGACCGCCATTCAGTCGCAAAATACAGTGAATCCCGCCGGGCAGGTCGGCAGCGAGCCAGTGCCTCCAGGGCAGGAGTACACCTACTCCGTCCGCGCCCAAGGTCGGCTCACTTCTCCCGAAGAATTCGGACAAATCGTGGTCCGCGAATCCCTCGGAGGAGCAGTTGTCCGCCTCAAAGATGTGGCGCGCATCGAGCTCGGCTCCCAGAATTACAGCGCTTTGGGCCGCTTGAACGGTAAACCCGGAGCCATTATGGCCGTGTACCAGTTGCCAGGGTCAAATGCGGTGCAAGCCGCCAATGGCGTCAAGAAGCTCATGGCTGAAGTCAAGACGCGCTTGCCGCACGATGTGGACTATGTCGTCTCGCTGGACACCACCCGTGCAGTTACCGAGGGCATGAAGGAAATCATCCTCACCCTGGTCATCGCCATCGTTCTTGTGATCATCGTCGTGTACATCTTCCTGCAAGGCTGGCGCGCCACTCTGATTCCCCTGTTGGCTGTACCCGTTTCCTTGGTCGGTACATTCATGTTTTTTCCGCTCTTTGGTTTCTCTGTGAACACGCTCTCTTTATTCGGGCTCGTGCTCGCCATCGGTCTTGTGGTGGACGACGCCATCGTTGTCGTTGAAGCGGTAGAACGCCACATTGAGGAAGGCCTCTCACCTAAAGCGGCGGCTCTCAAAGCCATGGAAGAAATTTCTGGCCCTGTCGTGGGCATCGCCCTTGTTCTTTCGGCCGTCTTCATTCCCACGGCTTTGATACCCGGCATCACCGGACGTCTGTACCAGCAATTCGCCGTGACCATCGCGATTTCGGTAATCCTGTCTGCGTTCAACGCGCTCACTCTTAGCCCGGCGCTCTCGGCGCTGCTGCTCCGGCCGAGAACCGCGAGCGGAGGACTTCTAAAAAAGTTGTTCGGCTGGTTTAACCGAGGCTTTGCCAGTGCCACGAATGCTTACGTTCGATTCTGCGGGGTCCTCATTCGCAAAAGCGCGATCGCGCTCATTCTTCTTGTCGCCTTCGGCGCAGCGGCTGGTTTTTTTAGCAGTAAGATTCCATCAAGCTTTTTGCCCGACGAAGATCAGGGCTACCTTTACATCAATCTGCAACTGCCAAATGCTGCTTCCCTTCAGCGCACCGATGCGGTCGCCAGGAAAATCGAGGATGCGCTGGCCAAGACGCCAGGTGTCGAGTACACCACCAGCGTTGTCGGCTTCAGCTTGCTTAGCTTTGTCCGCACCAGCTACAACGGATTCTTTTTCGTGACGTTGAAGCCCTGGAACGAGCGCAAGTCTCGGGCCGAGCAGTTTCAGGAGATCAAGCAGCGCATCAACCGGGAACTTTCCCAGATTCCGGAAGGCATCGCCTTTTCGTTTTCACCTCCGGCCATTCCCGGGGTCGGCACCTCCGGGGGATTTACGTTTGCGCTCGAGGACCGAGCCGGCAGGGACGTGCAATTTCTCGCATCCAATCTGCAAACATTCCTAACAGCAGTACGGAAGCGCCCTGAGATCGCTGGCGTAAGCACGACCTTTCTGCCCAGTGTGCCGCAGCAATTTGTCAACGTGGACCGCGACAAAGTCATTAAGCAAGGTGTACCCATCAGCGATGTCTACAAGACAATCCAGGCTTTCATGGGCGGCCTCTTTATTAATTACTTCAACCGCTTCGGCCGGCAGTGGCAGGTTTACGTCGAGGCCGAAGGCGACTACCGGACCAAGGCTGAAAATGTCGGCCACTTCTTCGTACGAAACAATAAGGGCGGGATGGTGCCACTTTCTGCGCTCACGCGATTTGAACCGCGCCCAGGACCCGAGTTCACCATGCGCTTCAACGAATATCGCGCCGCGCAAATCAACGGTGCCGCTGCTCCCGGTTACAGCGCCGGACAAGCCATGGCCGCTCTTGAAGAAGTTTTCGCGCAAACCATGCCGCGCGAGATGGGCTACGACTACATGGGCATGTCTTTCCAGGAGAAGAAGGCGCAGCAAGGCGTTCCACCGTCAGTTGTTTTTGGCTTCTCCTTGCTATTTGTCTTCCTGATCCTGGCGGCTTTATACGAAAGCTGGTCGCTTCCATTTAGCGTGCTGTTAAGCACTCCAATCGCAGTTTTCGGGGCCTTCGCGATTCTCTGGTTGCGCCGCACGATCCTGTCGGCCTTCCTGCCGAGCTACATGGTGCAAATCGAAGGCGACGTCTACTCACAAATCGGCTTAGTCATGCTGATCGGCTTGGCAGCCAAGAACGCGATCCTGATCGTCGAGTTCGCCAAGGAGGAATTTGAAAAGGGCAAGCCTCTCGTCGATGCCGCGCTGGAAGGCGCCCGGTTGCGGCTCCGGCCGATCTTGATGACATCGTTCGCCTTCATCCTTGGTACCGTCCCGCTATGGACGGCCTCCGGCGCAGGATCGGTTGCGCGTCAGATCATGGGCACCACCGTTATCGGAGGCATGCTGGCCGCGAGCTTCATCGGAGTTTTCTTCATCCCCGTGGTCTTCTATGTGGTTGAAAAGTGGTCCGGCGCCGGCAAGCAAGCCGTTTTGCAGCCCAGACCCACTCCCGCCGAGGGCAACTGAGATGAACAAATTCATCGCCTTCATAGGCGTCGCAATCCTGGGTTCCGGCTGTACCGTCGGTCCAAATTACAAGAAACCCACCGCAAATGTTCCAGGCGCCTATCGCGGTTTGGCGCCGGAAGAAAGCGGGAAATCCGATTCGGTCTCACTTGGCGATCAAAAATGGTGGGAGGTTTTCCAGGATGAGCAACTCCAGTCTCTCATCCGAACCGCCCTGCAGCAGAACTACGATGTGCGCATCGCGGGAGCACGCATCCTGCAAGCACAGGCGCAACTCGGAATCACTCGCGCCGATCAGTTTCCCAGCGTCAGTGCGGGCGCAGGGATAACCGATCAACGCAGTGCCAAGTCCAAGTTTTTCCCGGCTTTCGAAGGAAGCACCGGACACGTGAATGCGTCCGCGGCTTGGGAGCTTGATTTCTGGGGCAAATTCCGCCGCGCGACGGAAGCCGCGCGCGCCAGCCTTCTCGCCAGCGAATCGGCCCGCCAGGAAGTCATGCTCACCTTGGTGGCTAATGTCTCCGGCGCCTACTTCCAGCTTCGCGCACTGGACCTGGAACTGGAAATTTCCAAACGCACGCTGGCTTCACGCCGGGAATCGCTGCGATTGACAACTATTCTCGCTGATCGCGGCTCTACCTCCATGCTGGACGTGCGCCAGGCCGAACAGTTGGTATTCACTGCAGCCGCAGAAATCCCGGCGCTGGAACAGCAGATCGAACAGGAAGAGAACCTGATCAGTATTCTCCTTGGGAAAAATCCAGACACTGTCATACGCGGGCAAGCTCTCACAGAGCAGAGACGTCCCCCTGCTGTTCCGGCGGGCCTTCCTTCTTCACTGTTAGAACGCCGGCCCGACATTCGCGAAGCGGAGCAACAATTGATCGCCGCGAACGCTCAAATCGGCGTTGCCAAAGCCGCTTATTTTCCCCAGATCTCCCTGAGTGGTTCCGCCGGATTCCAGAGCGCGGCGCTCACCAATTTGTTCAGCGGCCCAGCAGGCACGTGGGACTTCGGAGCGTCGTTAGCACAACCCATCTTCACCGCCGGGAAACTCCGTTCCAACGTGCGTTTCGTAGAAGCCCAGCAGCAAGCCACGCTGCTCTTCTACGAGCAGACAATTCAAGGCGCCTTCCGCAGCGTGTCCGATGCGCTGATCGCGTATCGTAAATCAAGCGAGTTCCGCGCCCAGGAAGAACTTCTTTTCCAATCAGCCCAGGACGCAGCGCGTCTTTCCCACATGCGCTACACGGGCGGCGTTACGGGTTACCTCGAAGTGTTGACCAACGAAACGAACGCTTTCTCTGCTGAGCTCGGACTCGTGCAGGCTCAACTCAATGAGTTGCTGGCTCTAGTTCAGCTCTACCAAGCTTTGGGCGGCGGTTGGCAGCAATAGCCGTTGAACCAAATTGACCGAACTGGTGTTCCGCGCGATAGGCATTAACCTGCTCTATCCCTTACTTCCAATGACTGCAGCAATGCCTTTCGTGCTCTTATATGTCGTCGCAAGTACTTCTAAGCCGCGAAATCTCCGCGACCTGCTGTCATTCCATTTACTCAAGTTTACGCGGGTTGTAAACCTTGACACGTAACGCCATGAGGTTGTAGGCTGCGCACACTTTGCTGTCCCGAGTGGAGGGTGTTATGCCTCGTACTATTTCTCGCCTCTTGAGTAATCGTGTCTATCGGCGGCTGCTATTCAGCGCCCGCGCACTCATTGTGTTTCTAGTTGCCACCGCAGTGTCCGCTTCGCCTACCGGAAGCATTGCTGGATCCGTGAAAGACCTAACCGGCGGTGCAGTTGCAGGCGCCAAATTAACGCTCACTGACCTCGCTAGGAATGCCAAGACGGAAGCCGTGAGCGACACCAATGGGAATTTCCAATTTTTGCAGCTAGCTCCCGCGGAGTATTCGCTGGTTGCGGAATTTCCGGGCTTCAAGAAGGTGACAGAACAACACATCGTGGTGCAGGTCGACCAGATCACGCACGTGGATGTGACTTTGCAGATTGGGAGCGTTTTGGAGGTAATTGAAGTTAACTCCGCGACGCCGTTGCTGGAATCGGACCGAAGCACGCTGAGCAGCGTAGTGAACAGCCAAGTGATATCGAACATGCCGCTCAATGCTCGGCAGTATCTGGATTTGGCGCTGATAACTCCGGGCGTGGTGCCCTCGGCGACGGGTACGCAGGGCGGGGGATTTAATGTCGCGGGTGCGCGCTCGCAGTCGAACGTGTTCCTGCTGGATGGAGTGAGCAACATCGATACGCAAATCAACTCGGCGCTGGGTAACTTCCGGATAACGGACGCGGTGCAGGAGTTTGCTGTGCAGACCAGCGTAGCCACCGCAGAATTCGGCCGGGGAACCGGCGGACAGGTGAGCATCGTCACCAAGAGCGGCACCAATCAGTTTCATGGCTCGGCGTTCGAGTACTTGCGCAACGACGTGCTGGATGCCGCGGACTTCTTCACCAACAAGCAGCGGGGCAAGAAGAATCCCCTCCATCGGAATCAATATGGTGGGACGCTTGGCGGACCGATCCTCAAAAACAGGATGTTTTTCTTTCTGTCCTATGAAGGGTTCCGCCAGGTAGCTCCGACGGTCAGCACCACACGGGTACCCACCGACGCCGAGCGTGCCTCAGTCACCGATCCCATCTCTAAGTCACTGCTGAAGTTCTGGCCGGCTGCCAATACCACGCCGGCGGCAGGGTCGACGATCAATTACATCGCCAACGTGGGAGCTACGACCTTCGATGAGACGGGTCTCGCGAAAGTGGATTACAACTTCAGCGAAAAAGATCACCTCATAGCGCGGTGGGCTCAGTACGGGGGCACCGTATTTACCCCGGGGGCGCTGCCATTACTCGGCGGCAATGCCAACGCGCCCGTCAGCGACTCTGGCGTGATCGATTACACGCACACCTTTTCGCCGCGATTCCTGAATGAAGTGCGCGTGGGCTTCTCGCGCAACAAAACATTCATCACCGTACAGGATTCCGGGTTTGACGCGTCAAAGATCTTTGTCGATGCGAGTGGAAATCCGCTTCCTGGCGTGGTGCTGGCGAGCGCGAACCAACTGGACTCAGGATTGCCGACGATCAACGTGAGCGGCGGGTTTGCGCCACTAGGCAGTACCAGCAATTTGCCGCAAGGACGCATTACCAACACCTACGAGATTTACGACAATATGTCATTGATAGCGCCGTTCGGTGCCTCGAAGCACTCCTGGCGATGGGGAGCCCACATCCGGCGTGAGGATGCACGCCGGTTCCTGGATGGTTCCGCACGCGGAAACTTCAGTTTCTCCAGCTTCCCCGATTTTGCCACCGGCGGCGGTGTCAACAAGGACCTCGCTCAGGTCAACAGCGCCACGTTGCTCTTTGGCTCGACGCTGTGTTACTGGCAACGGTATCCGTGGGACCTGTACTGGCAGGACACGTACAAGGTGAAGGACAATTTCACGCTGAACTACGGCGTGCGTTACGAATATCCTTCAGCAATCCACCAGGTGCGCAACCAGGCCACTAACTTCATCACCGGCGTGGGGCCCGTGTTGCTGGGCTCAAACAAAGTTCTCGCCATTGACACGACCAAGAGCGGGCCTGCTTCGCTGTTCTTTACCCAGGCACCGTTTACGCTTTCGGATAGCGGAGTGAACGCAGACAAGAACAATGTTGCGCCCGTCCTGGGATTCGCCTACTCACCGCGATTCGCGAAATCTTTCTTCGGCAACGACAGCACGGTAATTCGTGGCGGATTCCGTATGGGGTACGACGAGATTTTCAACAACATCCCCGCGAACATGGGACTGAATGCACCATTCAACCTGACGACGACTCAGTCGGCGGGCACCACGCAACCGGGCAAGTTCCCCTGGGCCGTGGGACTCAATCAAAACGTGCCTCTTGTAAAGAACATTGGCAAGCCAAATCAAGTCGGACTGGTGGGCTTCAGCGCCGAAGATCTGAACCTCCGGAGCTCTTACATCTATCAGTACAGTTTGGGAATCCAGCGGAAGCTGGCGGCGGCTTTTTCCCTTGAGGTGGATTATCAGGGATCGAGCGGCCACAAGCTGGGGCTGTTCGTAGACCAAAACCAGCCATCAGTGATCGTGAAGGATCCCACGAAGCGGGGCAATCAAGCACCAAACGTGGAGGTTTACCCGTATCCATTCTTCGGCTCGGTGGGCACGGGCAAAGACATCGGTAACTCGAACTATAACGGCATGGTCGTGACGGGCACGTACCTGGGACGCCGTGGCGTCTTTTTCGAAGGATCATACACGTTTGGTAAGTCCATCGATTACGGCTCGGCCTTCTTCGGTTCGACTGGCGAGCGGGCCGGACTCTCCGACGCGAACAACATGGCGGCCGACCGTGGACCCTCATCGTTTGATCTTCGGCACCGCGCGGTGTTCGTTTACGTGATTGACTTGCCGGTTGGACCGGGGCACCGCCTGCTAGGTTGGAACAACGGCGTGAACCGCCAAGTGTTCGGCGGCTGGCAAGTCTCGGGTATCACCACGCTGCAAACCGGCACGCCATTCACCGTGTTCAACAACGCCAACGACTTCAGCGGGTTCAACCAGTTCAACGACCGCCCCGATGTCGTGGGAAGCGGACCTTTGCATCAGAACAACGGAAACCCGGATGCTGCTTTCGACCCCACATATTTCGGCTGCGTTACCGTACCTAAACTGGACTGCTCAAAAGCCGTGCCGCCGGTCGGGCGAGTGGGCACCTCCGGGCGCAACCGGTATTATGGGCCGACCTTGGCGAACTACAATTTCGCGGTTGCCAAGAGCTTCCCGATGGTCACGGAAAGAGTCCATCTGCGGTTCCGGGTGGACTTCTTCAATCTGTTCAACCATACGAATTTCGCTAATCCAGTATCGAACCAAAGCAGCGGGAACTTCGGCAAGATCACCGCGACGGTGGGCAGCGCTGTGGCTACAGCCGTTGGCACGACGGCAGGCGTGGTGGGTGGCGGCCCCCGCGTCATTCAAGGAGCCTTGCGCGTAGAGTTCTGATTCGGCGCTCCCGGCTCCAATCTTTCATTGGGATGCTGTTTGCCTGGTAAGCCTGCTACGCGTTTCCATGGCTGGGCGAACTACCCTAATCGTGGCGGCATTCCCGCTGGATCTTTGCCGCATCCCGGATCGCGTCCGCGCCCGCTAGCGTCTTGGATTGGCTGCCATTCATCCCGCCGCAGCGGCGTCGCCTTTAACGAACAAGCGCAATTCGGCTTCAGGAACAGTAAATTCCGCAGCGCCACAATCCGAGCAGATCAAAAGTTCAGGAAATACCCAAACGATCTGTAGAAGCTCTCACAATTACGCAATTAAATTTGCAAAATCAACATCTCAAACCGCCGCTAGTTGTGCGATGGATGCCGCGTGGGCACGCGCGGCAAGTGCTGTGGCGGCCGGAATTCAATGGTGACGTCCTGTTGAGCTTGGACAGGCCTTCTGTTCAAGAGCGTGGGCTTGTAATTCCATAGGCGTATGGCGCTCATTGCAGCAGGAAGAAGAGAGATCGAGCCGCTCACGTGCTTTACATCCAGCACTTGGCCGAGCTCTCCGATGGTGGTGCGGACCTTTACGGTTTACGACGATCCATGTCGATCCCCCGGCCTTGGATAACGCGGCCAAACGAAGGAGACAAGCTCACCGGCTTGCAATCGAGCGGGTTTATGAGCCGGTGCAGGCCCGGGCTCAGGAGAAACAAGAACAGAAAGTTGCGAGGTCATCGCAAACGAAGAGGAGGCGGCAATCGGTTTTACCGGGAGAATCAGCCTGAACGGTTTGCTGCCGTCGCCTGGGCCAGTGACAAGGATTGTGGAAGGCGATGACAGGAGCGGCGCTGCGCGCGTCGCAGGCGTTACCCTGCGTGGGGCGGGATTTCTCGGCGCGCCACTTATCGGGCCGACAGCCTTGGGTGAATGTGCCGGTTTGGGAGTCACGGGTGGCGGCGCGTTTCGTGCGATTAGCCCCGTCGAGCCATTGCCGGTCGGCCTCACGCGGTTAGCTGAATCTGCTGGTCGTGCATTGAGGGATTGAGCAGATGGGCTTTCTGAGCGCGATTCTTCCGTCTTCGGCGCTGGCGCATTTACTGCAGGCGTATTGAAGGTATTTGCCGCCGGCGGAGTGGAAGTTCGCAAAGTCGGTTCGCCTGGGCGATCAGGCAGTGCCGGTGACGTGGCATCAACAGTCAGTATTGATTTCTGGGCGTCTCGGATGCGTTTTCCGAGCGGGCCGCGTCCCACTGTGAGCCCAACGGTTAAACTGATCACCGCGAACAAAATCATTGATGCGGCGACCTGAAATCCGGATATTTCAAGAACATATAAGTGTGAGGTCGAGTCCTTGACAGGATCCCCTGACGACTCGACTTTGGCTGTTCGAACTTGCGGTCTAAAACCGGCGACTGGAGTGTGGTGGTGCCCTTTTTTCCGGAGATCTTCGACAAGCGATAGAGGCCTCGCATCCAGAATCTCAGGCGTCACAATCTCAGATGCTTGAGACGCAGTGTGCGCAATCAGTTCTGGCGAGGAGGTTTGGTCTTGCTCAGGGAAAACACTCCCAAGCGGCTCTGTTGGGAAGTTTTCGAGGGTCGCGGAGATGAAGCTCTCAACAGGCCCTGGCGTTAAGCCTTCAGTTAGCTCGGGAATAAAGGTCTTGATTGGTTCGCGCACGCGGTTTTTTGCACGTTGCGATGGAAAGCTGGCCTTTAGGCTCTGCGGAAAGTCGCTGATTGAAATTTCCACACCGGAACCGACCACCGAATCACCGGCGTCGGTGTGAGAGTCGGCAGGAATTGGGCGCGGACCCTGCTGTTTGATTTCGTCGACCGGGGGGATGTGTTTTGCATGCTGATGCGTTGCCAAAGATCCTTCTGGCTCTAATTCCAGGGCTGGCTTTTCGGACGCGATCCAATTTGAAATTTGATTGCGGGCCTCTGCGGTGAGATCAACAAATCGGATGCCTGCGCCTTTCGGCGATTCCGCTAGCCACACAATCTGCGCGGAGACTTCGATGCTTTGCCTGGAGCTGGGCAATTGAAGGCGAATGCGTGGGAGGCAGTCACCTACTACAAGGAGGTCGGCTGCAGCAACGGCCATGCCTGTCTCACTTATATTGAGGACAATGCCGCCATTGGTGTCGCCGAGCTCGACGTACACGCGGGAAGCAGGAGTCGTGCGCGTCTGAAGGCGGCGGTCACGCGTGGGATGAATCGCCTCAACCGGCGCCTGGCGTTCGGCTTCGAGTGCGGCTGCTTCCGCTTGTGCCGGTGCGTCCGCTTCCTGCTCCGCCTTATTCCGCTGCGCGATTTCAATGAGTGTTGCTAGCCTGCCGCCCGCATTCGAAAGTGCGTCAAAGACGAACGCAACATTCTTCGGGTTGAACTGAAGCTGCCGAGCAGTAAGAGACAGTCGGATGCTGTCGTAGATTTCATCTTGCTGGCTTTCGGAAAGATAGTCCTGCAGTGCAGAATAGAGTGCGCCGTTCTCGTAATTCTCTCTCCACTCAAGAATGGCCTGGAGACGACGACTGGCGTCTTTCTCCAATTCTTGTTCTTGCTTTTCTGCTGTGGCACATTCGGCGAACGCTTCTGCTTGACCATGGGGTAATGCCATGGTCATTTCTGTCAATCCACCACGCAGTTCCTGAACCTTGTTGGACGGTAAAGACGTTTTGCGACAGACCCACTCTCCGCGCGTCCTGTCGAAATGAATCTCGGCGCGATACTCATCCGCTCCGTACTTGAATACCGGCAGCGGCTTCAGCGGTGGCCACAAACCGGCCAGGATTAATCTCATCTCGTCCTGTTGCAGTTGAGAGGTGAGTCCAGCAATGTTGGGCCTAGCTCGTTCGTGTTCATTCAATTTCATAATTCGGTCCGAAAAGTTCTACTCGCCGCACGATTTTGCTGGCGTGCGAACAGCAAACTTTTAGA
>DATNMD010000023.1:0-46251 GCA_035602505.1 Candidatus Acidiferrum sp. | reverse complement strand
ACAAATCTGTTGCCAACTGGGGTGGTAATCACATCCAATAAGGATCATCGAAGGCTCCTTTCGACCGAATTGCTTCGGTCCTCCAATCAGAAGCATACTCGGCCACCGATCGGAGCCTTCGCTCTTATCCAATCAATCCCTTCGCACTTTGTCGAAGGGTGCGGTTTGTGAATTCTCCTTGCACGGCATTCATTCAATTGAACTTACAAGTTTACTATTGACATACGTCTAGACTTGTAGTATAGTTGCGTGTGTTATCTCGAACAAACCCGCCATCTACCGCCCGTAACCCCTTTAGATTCAGCACTTCCGTGAAACCTCGCATTTTGCACCATTTTGGTGCAAATAAGTCCTTTAGATTCTGCACTTACAGACACCCCTCTTGTAACTCCTTTAGAATACGCACTTACAAAAACACCGGGGGGTGGGGGTACCCCAACACTTCCGCTCCACCCTTCGCTTTCCGCCCGTCATATGCGCCACGTGGCGGCTCTATCCTCTGTGTCCTCAGTCGATTGCGCATACTTCCTGTCACCACGGGGGTGTACCCCTTTACCCTGCTTGCCCTGAGCCTCGAAGGGAGCGGTTTTGGCGAAGGCCGTCCCTCCTGCTCTTACTCTGGACTCCCATCTCGCGATCCGCTCTGTGTCTCCGTGCCCCTGTGGCTATCCACTTGCAGCCAGGTACTCCGCACTTCCACTCTCTACGGAGCACGGTATAATCCCCACTTACATGGAATTTCAACGCATCCAGAACGCGATCGATCTCTTGGGACCGGCACCGCCTCCCCCTCCGCCGCCGCCCGCTCTGCTAACGGAAGTCCGCCCGCCCGAACACTTGCCCGGCAGAATCGAGCCAAAACTCGAAATCGCCTGGGGCGGCTTCCATCAGGGATTTTGGAGCAGCGTTGCCGCTCTCTTCGGTCCATCGGCAACAAGGAATTTTCGGAGCGCCAGCGCCTTTCGCGACAGTTCGGTCGAAGGCCGGATTCCCAAACGCGCAGTAATCGCTGCAGCGCTGTGGCATGCCGCCTTCCTGGCCCTGCCGTTTTCACTCTTTACCGGCATGCCCTACAGGAATCCTTTGCTGCAAAATGTCGAGCTGACCTGGTCGGGTCCAATCGACGACCTTCCGCTCCTGGAAATCGCGCGCGAGAAGCCCAAGCTAGTCGCGAAAGCCAAGCCGGAAGAGCCGCCGCCTCTCCCCGGCGCCGACGCGTTTCATCCCCGCCAGCATATCTTCACCGATCCCGTGCGCCCCACGCACCCCCGGCAAACGCTCATCAATCCCAAAGCTCCCTTCGAGCCGCCAAAGCTGCTTCCCAACTTGCCCAACGTCGTTCAGTTCGAGCAATTAGCTGGACCAGCCAAGCCGCGCCTGCAGATCAGCGAAGAAATGCTCAAGAAGCTGCGCCCGAAAGAAAAGCGTCGAGCAACGGCTACTGCAGCTCCGCCCGTCGACATCCCCAATATGGAGCAGCACGTCGCGGAGATGAATCTTCCCGCCGCGCAGACCGGACCCGAACGACCCAAGCTCGAATTGAACGCGGGAGCCGCCCCGCGCATCGCCCAGAAAGCGCGGTCCGGCGACGCCGGTCCCGCACCCGAAGTTGGCGCAACGGAGTTGACCGCCGCCAACGGAGGTCCCAACGCCTTGATCGCGCTCTCCGCCAATCCTGCTCCGCCCGCGCCGGTAGAACTTCCGCAAGGCAATCTTGCCGCGCGCGTTTCCATCTCGCCGGAGGGAAAGCAGCCCGGCGCACCGGGAGGCACACCTAACGGCGCAGGGAACTCCAGCGCCGCGACGGATTCAGGCAACGGTGCAGGGAAGAGCGCGGTGGGAATCAGCATAAGCGGCGGCAATCCGTCTGCCAACGCTTCCGGCGGCGGCGGCAAAATAATTGCCCCTCCGCGCAAATTAATGACGCGGCCGGAACCGAAAGGCGAGAGCGAAGAAGTAGCCGAGCGCACCGGCCCGCCGGATTTTGCCGCACTTCCGCCCGGCGCAAAGCCCGAAGCGGTTTTTGCATATAAACGGGTCTACACGCTGAACGTCAACATGCCGAATCTCAATAGCGCCACGGGAAGCTGGATCCTGAATTTTTCCGAGCTGCGTACCGAAGGGAAAAACACACACCACGCGCCTCCATCCGCGGAATTATCCGGGCCCGTGCCGCTGCAAAAAGTGGATCCCAAGTATCCGCCAACATTGATAAGCGAGCGCGTCACCGGCGAAGTCATCCTTTACGCGGTGATTCGCCGCGACGGTTCAGTGGACAGCATTCAGCTCGTGCGCGGAATCGATGAGCAACTCGATGCCAATGCCATAAGGGCGCTGCGCCAGTGGAAATTCCGTCCCGGCGCAAAGCAGGGAACTCCAGTCGAGCTGGAAGCGATCGTGCACATTCCGTTTCGCTTGCCGGAACCGCAGTGAAGTAGCTAGAGATGAAAGAAAAACGAGGTACCAAGAACTCAGCGCCAGAACGAAAAAAGTAAAACTAGAAGCCACTAGTTAGAAAGTAGGAACAAAAAACTAACAACTAAGAACTAACGACATTTTACGTGCGGCCTTCAGCAAGTTTCACGAGCGCGTAGAGTGCGTGATTGACTGGAGTGGAAATGCCAAGTTCCGCGCCGCGGCGAGAAATGTAGCCGTTCAAAGAATCGATTTCGGTGCGCTTGCCGCGCATCAGGTCCTGCCCGGTGGAAGAAATCGCGCTGGACATTTGCGTGGCGATCTTGAGAGCGCCGGCCAATCCGGCCTGCGGAGTCTCCACGCCGGGAAGTTGCATGCCCGCCGCGCGCGCAACTTCGAGAACTTCGTTCACAACTGTTTCGACGACTTTGCGCGCGTCGTCGCTGGCAGCGATTTGTCCGTACTTCGCGCGGCCCAGCGCGGAGATGGCGTTGAGCGCGCAATTCCAAATGAGTTTGGTCCACAGCTCGCCGTCGATGTTGTCGGAAATACGGCACGCAACTCCGGCGCGTTCAAACAGAGCCGAGAATTTTTCGGTGCGCGCATTGCGGGGACCGACCACGAGATCGCCGCGGCCAACATGCTTGACATGCGCAGGTTCAGGGACCGATGCCGCGACATACACAACGGCGCTGAGCGGATCGATTCCGGCGGCGCGAATCTTTTCCGCGTTATCGACGCCGTTCTGCAAACTAACGACGGTCGCGGAGGAAGAAAGCAGCGGCGCGAGCGCGCGCGCCATCGATTCCGTGTCCGTTGTTTTCACACAGAAAAGAATTAAGTCCGCGCCGCGCACGGCTACAAGTTCGGCGGAAGCTTCCACTCGCACGGTTTCCTTGAATTGCAGCGTGTCCAAGAAAAGGCCATTTTTCCTGGCAGCTTCCACAAACGCGGGACGCCCAATCATCACAACGGGAGCGCCGGCGCGCGCCAGCATTCCGCCGAAATAACCGCCAACGGCACCCGCGCCCACTACCGCGATGCGCGGCCAATTTTCAGATGAGGTCATACCGTGATTGCGGCAATCAAACGATCGATGTCGCGCTCGGTATTATAAACATGCGGGGACACGCGAATATTTCCTTCGCGCAAACTGGTGATGACTTTTTCTTTCACGAGTTTTTGGTAGAGCTCGGCGGTTTTTTCCGGCGAGCGCGCGGCGAAGCAGCCGTAGGGACCGCGCCGCGCGGAATCGAGGGGACTGGTGGGAACGCAGCGATCTTTCGGCAAGCGTTCGAACAGAAAATCAATTAGTTTGCGGTTATGCGCCTCGACGGTTTCGGGTCCTAGCTGCAAAACGAATTGCAGCGACGCGTCCATGGCGGCGAAGTTGAAATAGTTGGAAGTCTCGGCCATGTCCCAGCGGCGCGCGCCCTTCGCGGGCTTGGGATTTTCGAATGCGAGCGAATGGAAATTTTCCGCGCCTTCCGCAGCAGCCCAATAGAACGGGCCGGGACGCATTTTTTCGGTGTGCTCGTTTTTTGTCCAGAAAAATCCGGTGCCGTAGGGGCTGAGCAGCCATTTGTATCCGGCACAGACCATAAAGTCGGCGCCGAGCTTCGCGACATCGAGCGGCATGCCGCCGCAACACTGGCTGACGTCGAGCAGTAACAGCGCACCCTGCGCGTGACACGCGGTGGCGAGACGCGCGGCATCAAGCCGCACGCCATTGTCGAAGCGCACCAGGCTGACGGAGACCATGCGCGTTTTTGGCGTCATCGCCGCAACGAAATCATCGGCGGTCAGAAAGCGTTCGCGAGGAGCGACAATTTTCAGCACGATGCCTTCACGCGCTTCCATCGGCTTCCATGTGGCGTACTGCAGAGGAAATTCGCCGTTGGCGGTAAGAATTTCATCACCTGGTTTCCAAGTGAGTCCATAGGCGACCGCGGACATTCCAGTGCTGGCGCCGGTAGTCAGCGCAATTTCCTCGGGTTTGCCGCCGATGAGTTTAGCGATGGAAGCTCGAACGCGGTTGGGCACTTCGAAATAGGCGGAGTCCGGCATGTGATGCGGATTTTTCTTCCATTCAAGGGCAGCTTGCACGGCGCGATGGGAAACCTTGGGCATGGGCGCTTGTCCAGCAAGGTTTAGGTAGGTTGCATCTTCGATTTCGAACCATTCCTGGCGGTAATCGGTGACGGCGGAGGTAGAGGCAGTGGCCATGAGGTTCTCCTGCTTACATTTGACGGACCACGATTGTTCTGGAGAAGAGGCGCTGGCGCAACATCCAAATTGGATAACCAGCGAAGATTTAGGGAAAGCGAAAGTGGGGCTGCGGAGATACTCAGCTATATTTAAGCTTCCGTGGAGAGGTTCCCCGCGAACGCGTGACGGTGCGCTTGAAAATGTGCCAGGAGCGACTTCCAACCCTACACGGCCGCTGCTCGACAATGAGTGGGTAAACCTGAAGTCGCAATGAGCCGATCGTGGGTTTCACTCTGCTTGGCGTTTGGTGAAACGCACCAGCGTAATCCTTGTGCCGCTGGAGTTCGAGGTCAGAGTGACCATGCGGACCTGATCACCGCGCTTGCCTACGAAGACGACGGAATCGACGGGAACGATTACTTCGCTCAGTTCATCGGGCGGCTGTGGATCTCCAACCTTGTGGCGGGCGAATTCAGCACTCAAATGCTGAAGATACCAACTATCCGCCAAATCGCGTGTATCGTCCGTGTAGTACGCGGTCGTCTGCAACCGAGCATGCGTGCTCTGCGGCATCGTTTCGTCGACGATCGTTCCTGGCAGGAGCAGCACGGCGCGCGGATAGAGGGGCAATCCGGGCCCAATGTCGTTCAATTGTTCCACGCGGAAATCAGCTGTGGGAGTGTGTACCGTTAAGTTCTCGGCTCCAGCGCGGGACGCCATCGAGGAAATCACTCGGGAACTGGCAAAAACTCCCGCACCCACAAGAATTACAACGGCGGAAACCACTGCCACCATCATCCAAAAAAGCGAATTGGAGGAGGAGCCCTCCGCTCCGGAACTTTGCGCCATGACTTGAGTCACCCCCATTAGATTTACGCCTGCAGATCCCAACGAATCGACAACGCAAAACTGATCCGCATCGGACATCACATCAGCGCGCTTGGCACAATGCGGAACCCAACAAATCCAGGAAACAAAGAGCTGGCCCAGCCGAGCTATAAGCGTAACGAACTCCCTGCGCGTGGACGCGGAACCGGGGCGCGTTACTGTTTCGGCAGCAAGAGCTGTGTGTACCCGGTGGTGTTCACATCGCGAAACATGGGCGTTCGCGGCGGAAGCAGAGCCGGCGTCAGGAAATTCGTATCGAAGTTGTATTGGCGGTTCGGTGCGTCGTAGACCGTCGTGCAGCACTTGAAGTAGCCGATGGACTGGCGATTGTAGAATAAACTGGCAATCGAGCCGCGATAATTGAGCGTGCTTCCATTCCAGCTTTCGAGGTATCGGAGGAAATTGTGAACACCGCCATCGCTGCCAGTGTCCGTCGTGTTACCGGCGATCCACGGGAATCCAATTCCTTTTCCGGCCACAATCGCGGTTCGATAGAACGTATTCCCGGCCACACGCCCCGCTTGAGCGTACGGGGAACTGAAGGAGTTTACGTCGGCCCATTGGTTAGAGAGCATCGTAGCCGCGTCCGCAAGGACGGCGGTGGCCACGGAAGCATCAGCAAATCCATTGTTCGCGGAATTCGCATTATAGTCGCCTTGAAAGTACACGGGGTTCTCTGAGGCCAAGGTAAGGCCGCAAGTAACGGCCCCTGGGCAATTCCCAAGGTTGAGTAGCTTCCCGTTGACGATTTTTACCGCATGCCGGAAGAAAAAGTTTGGATTCTGCCGGGCCTCGGCGGCATGTACGACCAGAGTGTAGGGCCAAACGTTGACCATCGCTGGGCAGGACGGATTAGTTGTCAAGGCGAAATTGACGGCGTTGCCCTTCAGCACGCCGACAGCAAACGGTCCCATCTGCCCATAGTTAGGCGCCCCGTATGCACCCATGGCGTGCGCGACGTTGCCGCCATAGGTATAGAGCTGTGCCGTGCCAGCGACATCCTCGCCGGCGTCGAGAGCGTTATTGGGACAACCGGTTGCCGCATTGGTGGAGTTCACAAATTCCGAGTAGCCATACTCGCCGGTTTCATGTCCGCTTGGCGAAAGCGCCGGCCAGTTGCCGGCCCAGGCCTTATTGGGCGTATAGTTGCCGCGACGGTCGGAGATATAGACGGAAAAATTGTTCGGAGCGATTTGCGGATCCCTGGTATTTAGGCCATTGGCGCCAATCGCGCCTGCGAACCAGCGGCTGAGGTTGTTGGCGTCGAGTTCGATGTAGTTCATTACGCCGCCGAGCGACGGCATTGCCGCAAATTGTATTGCTCCTAAGGTTCCGGCCGGAGAGACGTCGCGAAGCAAGCCCTCGCGCGTATCAAACAACGCGTTCGGCCAAAAGTCAGTCGGGTTAATTTGGAGCGACGGTTGCACAGCGCCGGTTGCGGCGTCCACACCGCACTGTTGTGCGGCCGAAGACTTCGGGGGTTTCCAACCGCCCACGGGGTTCGGCTTTGGCGCGTAGGGCGCTGAGGATGGATTGTCTCGAATGTGCTCGAGTCGAATAATTGCATTGGGGTGCGGATCAGCGCACGCCGAAGGGTTGATCGCTGCACCAGGCAGCGCAGGAAGCCATCGGTACGCCCCAGCTACTGCTCCATTCCAAAGCCATTGAGGGGTCACGTTGTTCCCGTCGGTGGATTGCACGACGGGATTCTGGTTCCGACCCGCATAGCCGAGGCTCAGGATCTCTTGGGTAACGTCCTGCCAGACCCCGCAGGGGCTGCCATATGCTATCTGAGCTTCAATCTTAATATAGCCCTGAATAAGTGGCCGGGGGCTTGGATACCAATAACCATCGGCGCCAGCGAGGATGGGGCCTACTGTCAAACTCGGAGAATACGCGGCTCCGGCGCCCGAAGCAGCCAGTGGAAGCGGAGTCGTGCCCGCGGCATTCATGGCAGCCCTAAGGGCGGTAGCAGCCGGAGTAGCCCATGCCGCCTGGTCGGCGGCCAGGTCGTCCAGCAAAAACGGCTGGACGGTATTGTCAATACATGGGAGTTTCATGATGTCCTGCTTATCGTCCGAGAGCAGGATCTTCAAGCTGGCCTGCGCGAAGAAACGTTCGCCGGTAAGGGCAGGACCCTCTGCTTGGACAGGGCGACGAAGAATGTCGATCGATTGCGTCAACCCCTGGCCTAGAGCCACGACGGCCAGGTTCAACCTCTTCGCGCCGGTGCCGCGAACCAATCCATTAGCCCCGTTGCGCAGGTTGCCGGCATAGTTAGTGGAACCAATGGAAATGCTCGTCCAGTTCCCCGTCGGGCCAGACCCCAGATTACCGGTTAAACTTCCTTCATTTGTTTTTAGCGCGCGAAAGTTAGCAGTTCCTGGGGAAGTCGTGATGTTGACCGTCCCGGTCCAATTGCCGGCGGCGAGGGGTAACCCATTCATTAGATTGGTTCGGATTACGTCCCCGAAGGCGGTGACTCGGTCCGAGAGCGTAAGCGTGCTTCCCTGTCCTTCAGCGAGGAAGAGGTTTCCGTTGGTATGGACACGACCGCCAAAGCCAAAGTTTGGTCCGGCGTGAAAGCCAAGGTCCACATCGGAAAAGATACCGAATTGAAAAACGGAGATGGCGACTGTCTGGGTGGTGCGCTGCAGCTTCACCTCTGAGCCAGATGGTGTGCGCGCGTTTATAGTGAGGGTATAGGGAGTTGTGAGGGCGGTCAGACCTTGAAAGGGCCCGGTCTTCACTTGCGTGTTGCTCGCTAGAGGATTTCCGTTTACATCGGTCGGATAGTCGAGCTGGTACCCGGTCGTGCCATCTTCCTTCTGAAATTGGATGTTGGCCAGATTAGGCTTCGCGGCCTTGACGACAGCGAGCTCCGCCGCGGACGGTGCGTACGTGTTATCAAACAGGGTTCCGAGGTCCGCGGTCAGTTTTTCCATCCCCGCTTGCGCCGCATAAAAGGCGCGGCTGTAATCGTTGTTCGCGCCGCTGACTTTCTGGCCGTTGATGATCAGGAAAATGAAGCCCACCAGGAGACTGGACATCAAGACCAGAACCAGAAGGGTAGTGACCAGAGCGATGCCGGATTCTCGCTGTAGTTTAGTCGCAGTTTTCATGGCCGCACTCCTAGTTATACTTATTGACGAAAGCCATACTACGTAAACTGACCTGCGTCGAAAGACTGTCGCGAAGGTAATGGCCGGATCGCGCCCAAATCCTGGGCGAACGGGCCCACAAGGACACGTTTATGGCTCGGATCTGGCTCTCCGACAGGCCGGCAGGAATCGTTTGCTGGCCTGATGGGTTGGTTACGCCGTCGACGAAGTTGTAGGTGAACTGCAAATTCTCAAGGGTGTCGCCCACGGCTTGACCCGGCTGAAAGTTGACTCGGCGTATCAATCGGACGTGCAGCGGGTCAGCGATATTGTCGAGGTAATACGAAATCATCCAGATGCGCGTTGCGGTGGTTGGAGGGTAAAAGCCGTTGGGCTTATTGGTGACGGGGTCAAGATTCTGCAACTGGACAATCGTTCCCTGCGGATCGTTGCGTCCATTGAGATTAAACGAGTCATTCTTGGCAAATTTCAGAGTCTGCGCGCCAGCGACCGCGGTCACCGTCTGAACGGCATTCCCCTGCGCGTTAGAGAACATAATTAGATCGCCGGGTTGAACCGGGACACTTGCCAGAGCTAAGTTGTGGCAGGTCGCCGAGGGATCGAAGGTGACAGAGTCACCAGTAGCGGAGATCGTGCCATTGCAAGCGGCAACACCGGGCGAAGCAGCACGGTTTATAGGATCCTTGTCAAGGGACAACGCATTATCCGCATAGAGGACTGTGACTAGGTCGGAGTTGGGCCCAGGGGCAACATCGGGACTGGTGACTTGCGGGCCGAGGTCCATTCCTGGTTCGACGGCAGGCAATGAAAAATTGCAAGCGGGGAACGTAAGTGCGCCTTGCAGAGTGGGACGATTTAAGGGTTGTCCGATGTTGCAGGTTCCAGCTCCATTGGGCGTATTGGGGATGGGAATTCCGCCGGTCGGGATTCCCGTGCCGGCCTGAAGCAGATCCTGCTGGATGTAATTTAGTCCGGCGCGGAGGTTATCGGTCATGTCCCCTCTCAACGAGAGGACTTGATTGGTGCGCACGGTATCACTGAAGGTCGCCAGTGCCGCAGCCAGCACGACGAGGCTGACGGCAATCGCCACCATGAGCTCAACCAGCGTGAATCCTGTCTGTTTCTTCATGGCTTGTTCCTGTTGTTTCCGGCTTACGCGAAAGCGGAGACGTAACTGATCAGCGTGTAAACCTTTCTAGTGTTTCCAATGGTATATTTAATAGTAATGGTAATTTGCCGCAGGTTTGGTTCGTTCGGAACGGGAACGATCTGGATCTCCCGAGTCATGACAGTATTCAAAACGACGACCAGATCATCCGGCGTTCCTAGGACGTTGTCTGGCCCGGGACCGATAATCACGGTGTCAGGAATAGCGGCAATATCATCAGCAGTCCCTATCAGGCCATCGGGGCCCGGGTCCAGCAAGGGTTGCGGTCCGTCCAGGAAAACGCCGCCGTCCGTGCCTGAGGTCCCGGCCACATTTTGAATCTGCGCCCAGGTCAGCAATTGTGTGTCGCGCGCAGTGAAAATCGTTTCAACCGCTGCTTCCGCTTTTTTTTGGGCTATGTAATCCCATTTAGCCATCCCTGCAAAAACGATACCTTGCGTATACACTCCGGCCAGCGATAACACGCCGAAAGAGAGCACGACCACGGAAACCAAAGCTTCCACGACTGTGAAGCCGCGATGCCGGTGATTTCGGGTGTTTCGACGTCCCACGTCACTTTTATCTATTCGTTCCATTTTAGTCCGTCCCAGTAATAAGGGCGCACTCGGCCGGTTGCACCGAGAATGGTTACGGCGCGCGCCGTGCCTTTAAGGCCCGGAAGTCCCAGAAAAACGGTTCCATTCACGAAGTTGTTATTACTGTCGGTCAGCGCTCCAGTAGTCGTGAAATGCAATGGCGCGACCGGGGCGCCACCCGCTGCAGTGAAAGAAACCGCAGTGGTCTTGCCGAAGCCCATCGGGGTGTCGGGAAGTCCCGGATACAAAACAAATTGGACGCCGCTAGAGAGTGTTTCCGGGAGGAAGGGGTTCGGCGCCACGGGAACCCCTGCTGTAGTTTCAGGCGTTATCTGTATCTGGTTAGCGCCGTTGAACGCCACTTCGACGAAGCGGCGGCTGGAGATGGCCAGCGCCCGGGCTGTGCGAAGTTGCCCGATTGCGTCGTTCATTCCGGAAGTGGATTTGAAGTTCTGATAGGTGCCCTGCCAGCCCATAACCGCAAAAGCCACCAAGACCATAACAACGCTAATTACGACCAACAGCTCTAGTACGGAGTAGCCTAGTTGCGTCCTCATGCGTTGTCGTCTCATTTTCAGACCCCAGGTTGCAATTGGCGTATATCAGTGCATGAGGGACACCCATTCATAATTCACGGTAAGGGTAATGAAATGAATGGATTGGGAAGGGGACCGAGCGTCAGAAGGAATACTGGGCCTGTGGACCTGTTACAAAACGTTACGGAGAGGGAAGATGCGACCGGGCCCGTTTGGCAGCCCTAGGAGAGCAAGGAGACTGTCACGAAGCCGCATGCGCGCGAGTCGTGGTCGGCTGCACTGGCCCGGCTCCCGCTCCCGTGTGTTTAATTGCTGACGCCATCTCTTCGAGGTCTTGTGAGTTGAGCTCCAAAGTTGCCGCCTGAATCCATCCGTCCACCTGCGCAGGTGAGCGAGCGCCAACGATGGCGCCCGTTACTCCAGGCCACGAGAGCACCCAGGCGATGGCCACAGCAGACACTGTCGCGCCATGGCGGCGGGCGATCGGGCGAAGGGCATCACGCAGCGCGAGATTGCGATGGAGACGCGGCTGCTGGAATTCGGGCGAGCGGCGGCGCCAGTCATCTGCGGCGAGCATCGCGACGCGCTTCTCGGAGAAGTCGTCGGTTACGAGCCCTGACTGCAGTGGGCTGTAGGCGATCACGCCAGTCCCATGCTGGACGCACCAGGGAATCTCCTTCGCCGCGACCTCGCGACGGATCAGCGAAAAAGGCGGCTGGAGCGAGTCCACGTGCCGGATTGCTTCGCATCGCTCAAGCAGGTTGACGTCGAAATTGGACACTCCCGGGGCACGCACTTTGCCTTTTTCGACGAGCCGAACCATCTCTTGCCAGGAATCCTCAACAGGCGTACCAGTCTCGTCCGGCCAGTGGAATTGATAGAGGTCGATGCGCTCGACGCCTAAGCGGCGAAGGGAGGCATCGCACTCAGCCCTAATAGACTCAGGTTTTAGAACGCGCCGAGGCTCCGCCATTGGGTTGTGTTCGTCCCAGATAAGCCCGCACTTGGTGAAGACCAGTGGGCGGGTGGCTTTGGGCAGGTCGCGCAAGAAGCGTCCGACCAATTCCTCAGAATGCCCGAGGCCGTAAACTGCGGCCGTGTCGATCCAGTTGATGCCAAGGTCGTACGCATGCCGCATCGTCGCGACGGAAGCGGCGTCATCCTGCGGCCCCCAACTGTAAGCCCAGCCTCCGCCGCCTATTGCCCACGCGCCAAAGCCCACCCTGGTAATTTGAAGTCCGCTGGTGCCGAGAGGACGAGTGGGCAACGTCATGAGTCCATCTCCTAATGCATGTCGCCTCCAATCGTATCGAGCAAGCTTTGTTCCAAATCGGGAGTTTGTGGCCGGCGGCTAAGTCAGGCTAAGCGCCTAGCTTAGTGAACGTCGACGCTGTGAAGAATTTCCTTCGAGCGACGAGAAACCGGAGATTGTCAGTACGCTGACAGCAGGTTGTCGCGCTGCAGTCGGGAATTGCAGACAGAAAGGAACGGACGAAGGCTAGGCTGATGTCTTGGAGGCGGGTCCAGGAATGATTGCCCGACGGCGTGATCATCAGGGCCAGATGGCCGAATCGCTGGTGATAAGGGGACTTCCCAATTTGACTGTATTGCGCGTGCGCTATTCCGATGTTGATATAAGCGGGTTGGGGCGAAGGCCTGGCAGAAAGGCATGAATAGAGGGCCGAAATTTGGAATTGAGCACAAAACGAAACTCATCTAATTCTCCCTCAGGAAAAAGACTTAACAGAATCCTTCCAACCTAAGAACCACGAGTCCCAAAAATCAAATGAGGTTGAATCGGCCGCGATCCCGTCCGACGAAGAGTATGTTCAATTTCAGCAGAAAGATGAGCCGATGCGTAGAGACCACGCTGCGTCACAACCTAGCAGCACCGGACAGCAAAGCACCAATGCCGCGCCGCAGAGCAGCAAACCCGCGCGGCAGAGCAGCAGTTCCATGCAGCTAACCGGCAACCAACGACTCGAGCGCCGCGAGCCCCAGAGAGGGGTTAGCCCCGAAGTTGAGGAAGGGCAGCGGTCAACGGCGCTTCCTCCAGGCACGCGTGCGCCTTACTTCAATCTGCACACCACTCCCGACCAGGCGGTCGCGCTCGACGACTTCAAGGGCAAACGCCTAATCGTTGCCTTCTATCCCGCCGACTGGAGTCCCGTTTGCGGAGACGAGCTCGCCATATTCAACGAAGTGCTCCCCGAATTTCGTAAGCATAACGCGGAAATTGTGGGCATTTCCGTTGACGGCGTGTGGTGTCACATTGCTTACGCCAAGTACAACAAACTGCATTTCTCGCTGCTTTCTGACTTCGAGCCCAAAGGTGAAGTCGCCAGAACCTACGGCGTCTACCGAAAAAAGGACGGCTTCAGCGAACGCGCACTCTTTCTCATCGACGAGCAAGGAACCATTCGCTGGAGCTACGTCTCGCCCATCGGCGTGAATCCCGGCGCGGACGGCATTCTCGACGCGCTCGAGGACCTCGAGAATGAAAAGAGCCAAAAAGGGGCAGCAGCATGAGAGGCAGAAGACAAGGCACTCTGGTGATGGACGTTGGGCCGCGCGATCACGTTCAAGGACCGGCCGACGCGCCGGTCACCCTGCTCGAATACGGCGACTATCAATGTCCGTTCTGCGGCGCAGCCCATCCGATCGTCAAAGCGCTTCAGCGGCAGCTCCGCGAGAGCCTACGTTTTGCCTTTCGACATTTTCCGCTAACCACCATTACGAATACGCGGAAGGCGCCGCCGAAGCCGCCGAAAGCGTCGGCGCGCAAGGCAAGTTCTGGGAGATGCACGACACATTGTTCCAAAACCAGCCAGCACTCGACTACGGAAGCCTTCTGGGCTACGCGGAAGAACTGGAACTCGATCTCGAACGCTTCGCCACGGAGCCAGACAATCACGTCTATGCGCCCCGCGTACGGGAAGACTTCATCAGCGGAGTGCGCAGAGGTGTGAACGGCACGCCAACGTTCTTCATCAATGGCGTGCGTCACGAAGGCGCCTTCGACTTTGAAACGATGTTGGATGCCATTCAAACTCGCATGACAAACCTTGCAGCGTAAAAGCTGGGAAAGAACACCAGAGGTGACACGTCCATGTCAGTGAAATTAAGCAGAACAGCGTATGACTATGCCAAAGAACTCGTCGCGGAAGGGAAGGTTGTGCGCGACGAGAGAGATGCGTGGAGCGAACATCAGCCCACTGTCGCGATGGAAAATGAGTTCATCCGCTTAAACGGTTACCGTGAGTATGCGAAATGGCATTTGGGGATTGATGATGAGCAGGACCCGGACACCAAGAAAAGATACAAGTTTCCCTATGGCGACTTCAAAAGAGTCCACCGTTGTGCAGTGCTCTCCGCGGAAAGCCGAGCGGGACAATACAAACACTTCGACATAGAACGCGCAGCCGCACACCTGCACGAGATGATGGACGGGAAGAAGCACGTCTTGAGCCGACACGCCAAAGCGGGATCGCTCAGGTAGCGGTGCTTCGCACTCCGACTTCGTCCAAGTGCCGCAGCAGGTCGGCGGGATCCTGGTAAACCCGATATGCGCCGGCGCGCTCAAGTTCATCTTGGCCATAGCCGCCGGAAAGGAGACCCACTCCGATCGCACTCGCGCGGCGGGCTGCGAGTAGGTCCCATACGCTGTCTCCCACAACCACCGAGTTGCTTGCGGGCACTCCGAGACGTTTGGCGGCTGCCAAGAACAGGTCGGGATCAGGCTTTGCGCGCTCGACTTGGTCACGCGTGATGACCGGCACTTCGAGTCCGAGTTGTAGCAGTGCCAACATGGGCTGAGCGCTGGCAGGTCGACCGCTAGTGGCAATGGCCCAGGGCACGCCGGCTCGCGACAAGGAGGCTAAGAGATCCAACGAACCGGGGAGCACGCGAACCTGAGGTCGAAGGCGCACGTAAGCTTCTTCATGTAGCCGCGCCAGATGCTCGGCCTCCGCCTTGGTAACACGGCGACCGATCTCCCGCAGGAGAGCTTCGATAAGCAGGCCGCCGCTCATGCCAATGCGGCGATGAATTCGCCAGACCGCAAGTTCAATGCCCGACTTCTCCAGCGCCTCGCGCCAGGCCAAGACGTGCTGGTAGACGCTATCGACGAGCGTGCCGTCTAGATCGAACAGGAAAGCGAGACTGGACTTATTTGCGGCGAGCTGTTGGTTCATTTCGTTTCCCACCTGTTCTTCTCAGAACGTGCCACGGTATGTCAATTTCCGCGGGAGCGGCGGACTCGGCCAGTGCCCCAAGCCCGGCCCGGCCGATAGTCAAATGGTGCTCGAAGGTAAGATGCGAGGGCGTTCGCCGAAGGCTCACTGCTTTGGGTAATGTGGATAAGGCATGTTGCAGATAGCAATCAGAAGGGGGCCGGAGACCATGTTCGCGGAACAAAAGGCGAAAGGCAAACGCAAAACGCAAAGTCTGTTCGGGCTTTCCGACAGAGCTATTCTGACGTAATATTTCGCCATGCAAACGCAGTTGAAACGCCTAGACGTGGAGGCGGCGAAGAGAGACTTAGACAAGCGAACGTTAGTGCCTATCGGGTACGACTTTGCACGACTTGTTTATCTATCTTCGCTACGAGATTTCAGCACGGGAGAGTACCATCACGACGGCCTTACGCATTCTTTTTCAGAATCTGTGGCAAGCGCTGCGCTAATAGCGGCTCACCAGGAAGCGTTTTACAATTTGGCGTTGGCCCCGCTAGACTCTGTCATTGGGCAGATTGAACGCTTCATTCGATCATCGCCGAAAGATTATGAAAAAACTTTGAATGCGTGGGAAACGCTTGAAGCGTATCGAGTCACCGTTCCGTCCACTTGCGATCAATTGACCTCCGCGTTGTTCAGGTCCAATGTCAAGATTGCGATTACGCTCTTAAAATCTCGTCGCTCGATTCAGTCGGAGAAACCGCAACCCGCATCGCTACCCCCGTTACTTGGCCAATGATTTCGGCCTCCTTCGGGAAGGCAAACGCGCGAGTTCTAACTGGAGACAAAGGATGAGCAATGAGGAGGAGCTTGTCGTCAATTACTTCGCACCACGAGCACGCGTATTCGGCCCGAAGATCAACAAAATAAATGGGCCGGTCGAACTCGGATCGAACCACGCGCTGCCGAGGATTCTTCACCTCAGGATCGATCTCCACAAAGGACCCAGGTCTCAAGAGTGGGTAGAGCGTGTAGTCCTTGAGTCCGACGAAACCATAGAGACGATGGCGTAAGTCGAGATGTTGAATGAATTCCAGTGGGACTTTTCCCCACGTTTCGATCATTCGTGACAGCAGGTTCGTTTGGGTCATATTCAGGCCTGCATCGAAGCGGACGGGAAGCTCAAGCGATGCGGGCGACGGTGCCGCAGAATCGAGCTCTGCGAGGTGAGTCTTGGCGATGGGCATTCGCGCATGGAACGTGTTGATTTTGTTGACGTCCACGCCATACAAGGCGAGAAGGTTTGAGTAACTCAGCCCATAGATGCTTGCTAGCGTGAAGAGCTTATAAATGCTGGGCAGCGATGTCTTCTCATTTTCGATCTGTGTCAGCCACGGTCCGGAAACGAGGAATTCGTTGTTGCCTTCGGCGTCAGCGATGGATTTACTGAAAAGCGCGACCTCCCGCGTGGTTATTCCTAGCTTCGTGCGAATTTGCTTGAGTCGTTCTCCGGGGTCCATTTGCACGGACACTCCCTCTGGTCCTCAACGATGCCAGACTCGAACGGCAAGAGCCAACGAGGATACCAGCAAATCTCCACTTATTCTCGTTTCATATTGAGTAGGACTGCTGTAGCTAGTCAACGTGAGCGCCTATCGGCGGAATTCTACGCTCTCAAGGCGGAGACTGAAGACGGTGCAAAAGTAGCCGGCTACGCCAGAAGTGTAAGCAACAACCCGCTTGGCCTTAAATGGACCGCGCAGCCACAACAAGAGCAGAAGAATATAAGAAACAAGCGAGAACTTCAGATACTTGGCGGTCAATTTCAGCTCAAATCTTGGACTTGGCTCGTGAGTGTAACCGGCCAGTCTCAAATGGAGGTCCATGAGCTGGGCCACCTGCTTTTGAGTTTTGCGAAGCCACTGGATGGCAAGGGCTTTACGCTCCTTCAGAAAAAGGCGTTGGACCTTGGGAGTACCCGAGCGGGAGATGAATTCCATGTCGTCGGTCGAAAAAATCCTCTCTATTGCGCTTGCTTCGACAAAAACTGTGTCCAGCGCTTCTCGTGCGTTCGCGAACTCCTCCATGGTTACGGACTGAGACTGCGTACTTGTGTTTGACGACTGCAGAACCAGCCGGAGACCAAAAATCAAAATCAGTATTCCGAGAACCACGATTGCCAGCAATCCGCTCATGGCTTCATGATCCTCGCGACGCGGCTAGACGCGCGAGCAAGGATCGCTTGCGTCTTCGACGCAAGAAGCTCGTAGTCTCGTTCAATTTTGGTTTCCGAAGGCTGCACGGGCTCTGGGTGTGCCGACCACAAAGTCACGCACCAAATGATGAGGGTGACAACGTAAGTTGCGGGAAGCAGTCCTCTCAGGAGAATCGAGAATTCATTCCCAGGCAGAAACCAGAAAGCTAGATTCACTACATTGAAACCCACCCAGAAAGAATAACCAATAATCAGGCCGACCAGATTGCGCCCGAGCGGGATTCGGTATCGTACGAACAACCACAACATCACAAGAAGAACCCCGCCTTCGACGTAGCGAAGATCGCGGCCCAACTCCAGAATGGCAGCAGATAGTGAACCAAACCCGCCTTGTACAAAGTCCGAAGCAGCATAGGCAACCGTGAGACCAAACACGATTAGGAAGAGGTTTTGAGCAAGCCGTCGCAAGCCAGGTTTGTGCCTGGTGGAGCATCTGAAAATTTCAATGATGACGGCGTAGCTGGCCACAATCGTTGCAAGTTCGGTGGACCAGTAGAGCGGTTCATATAAATCGTAAGCAAATTGGTAAATCAACACCCCAATAATTTCTGTCGCAAGAACACAGCCAATGTAGAAGTAGAACAGCGGGTACTTTTTCAGGAGGCCTGTGTTTTTACCGCGTAAGAGGATGACGGCCTCAAGGGCGATACCACTCCACCAAATGAAGTTTGTATTCATGACCCCAAACGTTAACTGGCGCAGAATATTATCATAAAAGGAAAAAGGAGGGGGAAGGTGGATCTCATCTTCCCCCGTGCCTCGGGTTTATTTGCACTTAGGCTGCAAGGAAGCCGGCGTTTATGGACTTAGGTGGACGAGGGGGAACCGGGCCTGCACCATCTGCCATTAGGTTGAGCGCTCGCTTCGGTGGGCGAGGCGGAACTGGGCCTGCACCATCTGCCATTAGGCTGAGCGCTCGCTTCGGTGGACGAGGGGGAACCGGGCCTGCACCATCTGCCATTAGGCTGCGGAGTTGGACCGGAGGGACCGGACCGCCTCCGTCCACCCGCTGGGTCTGCGCAGGAGTACCAACGAGTTGATTATTATGTTGCGAGCGATCTGTCGAAGATAGGGACAGCAAAACGGCTAACGTGAACGAACCAAGAATCAGACTGCAGAGCTTCCAAGCATTCATTTTTATTCTCCAAAAGTTAGAATTTGGGCTAGAAAGCCCAGTTGGAAGCAATGGAAGCACAAAATGAGCAGCTAAAGGGAAGGGAATAATTACAAGGCGGTTGATTGCTTGCTATAGCAACCAAAGTAAGAAGTGCGGTCTTGTTGGATCCGATCTTGGAGCGATCACATGTGGACAGGCGTGAAGTCGAACTCTAAAGCTGGAGCGGCCTTGTCGCGATTCGGTAAACGCGACTGTATATTCGCTATCTGGAGTTGTTGGTCCCAATCAGGGTGGCAGACAATGACCTTCGTAGTAAGCACACCGTCTTCACTAACTTGACAAAGAATAAGTACGGAATTCCACATTTCCTCGGTTCCGTTCCTACGAATGAGCTGCCCGGCCTGTATCGAAAGTGAATTTGTCCTAACATGAAGCTGCCCCTGGTCGTTGGCGTTACACCGAACCTCAAATTTGCGCTCGTCCATATTTATGTTCTGCCCTTTCTGGTCGCACCACACCTAGCAATGGTCACTAAAATCTCTATTAGAACTGTCTTCGCCATTGAACCCTCGTACAGTTAATTTCGAGCTTAGTCAATAGCCTATGGATAAAAATGCCTGTTACGATCAAAGGAACAGATTCATTTTGCGTGGACAAATCCCTATGTACCGACCCATTGCATGCTCGCTGACCGACACAAACAAAAGCGAGCGGCGCATACCCTGCTTGGCATAGCAAGCAGAATACTGAATAAGCGCACAGCGGCCTCTTTGCTTGACAAGATTCAAGTTATTGCCAGGCGTTCCATACTCCTTGCGGGGGAATCGTGTCGATGATTGTGGGCCAGATTTACCGGTGCCAGAACCTTAAGTGTCACAGCGAAGTACAAGTAATCAAGTCGTATGCTACCGGCAGACAAAACCCGCGATGCTGCTGCGGTGCAGAAATGAAGAAACCATACACGCCGCCGGTTTTGCGAGAACTGCCTTCAGAGATGAAGGTCCTCATCGGCCACAAGTCGATGAACATTAAAATTCTCGGCTTGCTCTGCTGCTCTGGGTAGGAACTTCGATGCGAGACACGCTGGGTGTGTTCTTTGCGCTGGTCTTGTTCACACTTGGAGCAGCGTTGCTCAATGACGGAAGCTCGCAGTCAGACTTAAGCCAAACTGCGAAGATCATTGGCGGCGCGGCTTCTCTCTCGGTCGGCGTGATGAGCATGTGTTCCGCCCTCAAGAATTGGCTGAAATGGAAGCGAGGCTACAAAGAATACCGGGAGGAATAGTTTCACTGGTGTTGTGCAGAACGCTCCGGCCCCAATCTAAAAGGCAATAACCCCAACGGTGGATGACACCGTCAAAGGGGCCGGAGTATCTGTTTCAAGGGGAGAGCGGATTGCTCGCTTAGAAATGTGCGCGGAGCTCGCGGAAGGCTGGAAGGATGACGAGTTTGCCGGAGCCGGAGACAACCGGCTCGTGTTCGAGCTGCCAGGTGTGTTGGTGCGGAATGTAGACGGCGTTCAGGCCGATCTGCATTGCGGGGTTGATATCGCTGCGCGGGCTGTTGCCGATCATCCAGCCGTGGGCCTTCACGATTTTGTGTTTGCGTACTAACTCGCCGTAGGTTACCGGACTTTTTTCGGAAACAATTTCGATGAATTCGAAGAAGCCTTGCAGGCCGGAACGCTCGACCTTGGCGGCTTGCTCTGCGGGTTCACCCTTGGTGAAGAGAATCAAGCGGTGGCGCTCGGTGAGATAGGCGAGAGTTTCGGGCACGCCATCGAGAATTTTCGGCGGGGTGCGCTCGAGATCGACGACGCGAGTGTGTATCTGCGCGAGCACTTCGCGTTTGGCCATGTGTTCCGCGAGTTTTAGATAGGTTTCCTCAAGAGAGCGGCCGAAGCTGCGCACACCATAGCCATATTGCCGAATATTTTTGCGCTCCGTTTCATTGAGGATGTGACGAACGTAAGCGCGCGTGAAGCCGCAGGACTCAACGAGAGTGATGAAATCTTCGATGAGCTTCTCGAAGAAGACATTGTTCTCCCACAGTGTATCGTCGGCATCGATGAGCAAAGTGTTGCGGCGCATGCGTTTTTTCGTCAGCCCTTACTTGCGGATGAAAGTCATGTCAGTTTACCAGCGCCAGAGCGTCTTGAGCGATCTCCGAGGCGGCGTCGGGGCGGGCCATGCGGCGAGCGGCCTCCTGCATCTGTTTGAGGCGAGCCGGATCGTCGAGCAGCGCGGCAACCTTCCAGGCGGCTACGGGCAAATTGTTGCAGCGGATGGCGGCGCCTGCTTCCAGCAGATGATCGGCGTTACGTTCTTCCTGGCCGGGAATCGGCTCGATCAAAACCATTGGGAGCGCGCGTGCCAGAGCTTCTGAGGTGGTGAGGCCGCCCGCTTTGCCGACCAAGAGATCGGCAGCGGCCATGTATTGATCCATTTCCGTGGTGAAGCCAAGTGGGCAAAGGCGCGGAGCGCCGCCAGGCAGTGAGCCCGCTGCGCGCGACAATGCTTCGAGGCGCTTGCGCATTTTGTCGGATTTTCCTGCGATGGCCACGATCTGCCAGGGGCGACGCAGCTCGAGCAAGCCGCGGACGAGCTGCTCAATTGGGCCCACGCCTTCTCCTCCTGCTGCAGCGAGGACGATCGGCGCCATGAGATCGAGCCCGAGATGCTGGCGCACCGCATGGCGGTCTACCGATTTGGCGAAGAGCGGATCGACAGGAATACCAGTGACCCGCAGTTTTTCGCGCGGGACTCCGATGGCGGCCATGTATTCGGCGGATTCGGGGAGCGCGACGTAGTAGCGATCCACGGTGTGGCAGAGCCAAAGGGCGTGCACGTCATAGTCGGTGACCACGATGGCATTGTGTGCGCGGAGTTTTTTCTTGGCGATGAGCCAGGCAAGAATCTCGCCGGGGAGGAAGTGCGTGGCCACGCAAAGATCGGGCTGTACGCGCTTGAGCATGCGGATCATGGGCTGGACGTTGAGGCGATCGAGAGCCAATCGGCGGCGCGCATGATCCCAGGGCTGGTCGGTGCGATCGTAGAGCACGCCCATCAAGCTGGGCGCGCGGCGCACGATGGAGATGTAAGTTTTGTGGTAAAGGCTTTGGAAAAGTTTGCTGGCATACTTCATCGCGTCAATGTGTTCGACGATGCAATCCCCGCGCGCCGCGAAGGCTTTCTCCAAGGCTTGCGCGGCGCGGAGGTGGCCTGCGCCGGAGGATGCGGATAACAGCAGCACACGAGGCTTTGACTTCACGCGCGCGGCTTGTTTCTGCGGAGGCACATGGAGATCACTGCTTAGCTTTGCCGGTGGCAAGTTTTTCAAGGATGCCGCGCGCGACACGCTGCAACTCGCCAAAGCGGGTCAAGTAGTCTTGGAATTCCGAATTCATGAGCTGCGCTTCCTGGGGACCGAGTTGGACACGCAAGATCATGTCGCGGAGCTTGACCGGATGGGGAAGCAGCGCATCTTCTTGGAGTTCTTCGAGAGCGGTTTTGGCGTCGTAATGATACATAAATCTCCCGGGCGAGTGTGCGCGCTTGATTGCGAACGCACTCGGCGCCAAGTCATTGTACTCGCGCACGCCGCGGCGAGTTGAAGGATTTCGGCGGTCAGGCGGCAGTGGCGCTGGCCGGGAGAAACTCGTAACGCTCGATTTTGGCGGCTACGCCTACGCGGCCGTTGACGCCGGCTTCGACGCGCACGACTTGGCCGCGACAGTGGATATCAACTTCTCCGGAGGAGGGAACTTTTTGCGGTAGGGTGAGCACGAACTCGATCGGGCTGCCAACTTCGAACTTGGTTTCGGAAAGAAAATACAAGCCGCGATAGCTGACGTCGCGAGTATTGGCGAGGAGTTCCTTGTTATGCGCTTCGCGCAGAAGAACGCGCATGGGCAGGCTCATCAAGAAGCGCCGCGCTTCGCGGCGATCGGCTCCCTCAGGCATCAAGACCTCACGCGCGGTACAAATCGATTCGACGCTAACACCCGCGTTTGCAAACCGCAATGTCAAAGATTAACAATTATGTCCTAGTACGCGGTGTTGGTGGTTTAGGCGTATACTTTCCTTGCCCGCCTAAGTTGGACTTGGTATTGGGTTTATGGACCGACGCGAGCATCATCGCGCGCAACTTCGCCTGCCGGTACGAGTTCGCTGGAACACCCCGTTTGGACAGAGAACCGAGGTTTGCAAGACGCTGGATATTTCGCGTGGTGGTCTGTTGGTGCCGTGCCAAGAGGCGCACGCGCCCGGCGTGCCGCTGTGGGTGACATTTCCTTACGATACTTCGCTAGGCGACGGCCAGCCGGAGATGCTGGCCAAAGTGGTGCGCGTGGCGCCGGCCTGCAACGGAAATGGCAGCAAGTCCGCGGCTGAAGATTCGAACGAGCGAGCTGTGGCGTTGCACTTCGCGTTGCTGTTTCGTTCGGAGACCAACGGCAATGGCCACGCGAAAGAGCGGGAGCGGCGCGACAGTCCGCGACGTCCCCTGGCGTTGCCAGTTCGCGTGCGCCCCGAACATATTCCCTGGTTTGAAGAAGCGATGACCATTGACGTATCCGCGCACGGTTTGCGTTTTGTGAGCAGCCGCGAATATCAGGAAGGGGAGCGTCTGCTGGTTTCGTTTGAGCCGACGGCTTCTGCTCCATGGCCGACTGCAGAAACTGGTGCTCGCGTTGTGCGAATTGAGAAAGTGCCGGAAAGCGCGGCGCTGGCCGTGACGATTGTCCGCGAAGCGTAATTTCTCTTGCGATACACTGGCCCTTCTCTTTCGTTCCACAAAAAGCGATGACAAACACCAAAGCGGCTCATGAGTCGCGCAATTTTTTCCTGGAAGGGCCTGCGGGACGGCTGGAGGCAATTCTGTGGAAGCCGGCCGCAAAGGCGCGGTTGGCGGCACTGGTCTGCCATCCGCATCCGTTGTTTGGCGGGACGATGCACAACAAGGTCGTGTACCAAGCGGCGAAATCGCTCGATGCGCTGGGTTTGCCGGTGCTGCGGTTTAATTTTCGCGGCGCTGGAATGAGCGGCGGGACCCACGACCGCGGGCGAGGCGAGCAGGGAGATGTGAGCGCGGCTTTGGATTTTCTGGCCGGGGAGTTTCCAGGCGTTCCGTTATTGGTGGCGGGCTTTAGTTTCGGTTGCTGGGTTGGCTTGCGGGTGGGGTGCGCGGATGAGCGTGTGCCGGAACTGATTGGGCTGGGCACACCGGTGAACGCCACAGATTTCTCATATTTACGAGATTGCGGAAAGCCGAAGCTGTTCGTGCATGGGGCGAACGACGAGCATGGAGACATTGGGAAGGTGGAGGCGCTGGTGGAATCTTTGCCGGGGGAGAACCGGCTGGTGGTGGTTGCGGGAGCGGACCATTTCTTTGCGGGGAAACTGGGCCAGGTTGATGAGGCGATTAGAAGTTGGATTGCGCAGCGACACCCGGAGATTACAACCACAGCTTTGTGAATACACAATGTGACATTAAAGCGCCCGGCGCGGCCGGTGGCCGCTACACGTGCTCGCGGATCGTTTTATAGCGTGTGGGCTGAAATCGAGCCAAGCTGGGGCACAGCACGCTGCGCCCCTACAAGATCAAGCGGTTTCGCCACGGCTGAAAAGTTTGCTGAATTCTTCTACGGTGGCCGGCGGGACGCCGACGAGGCGAGCGTTGGCTCGCACGTGCTCGGGCCGCGACATGCCGACTAAAGCGGTGGTGATTCCAGGCGAGGAACGTACGAATTGCAAGGCGCGTTCCGCGTCGGTTTGTAATCCAAGCGCTTGCGCCACGAAGGGCGGCAGGTTGCGGGCGACCTGGCCTTGGAAAAGCGAAGCGCTGGCGATCAGCGTGGTGCCGAGCTCGCTGGCGGCTTCCATCACCGTTTTCACGTTGCCGGCAATTGTCTGGTTGCCGAGCGTAAGCGCTTCGGTCATAGCCAGATTGAAAGGGAGTTGCACGAAGCGGAAGCGGTGCGTTTCACCGGCAATGTCGCGGGCAAGCTGCTCGAATTCCGCGAGCTGCATAGAGTCGCGCGCGGTGGCTTCCTGGCGGAAGCCGCTCCAGGTGGCCATGCCGTAGAACTGAATTTTTCCGGCGGCCGCTGCTGACTCCAAATAGATGAATGCGTCGCGGACGCGCTCGAGGAAATCCGGGCGCGATACCTCGCTAAGTTGCGTTTCAGGATTGTGCAGGTAGTAGACGTCGATGGAATCCACGCCGAGATTTCGCAGGCTGCGGCCGAGTTGATCTTCGAGGAAACGCGGCGTCATGCAATGGCAGCCTTGCACGATTTCATTGGGCTTGAAGACGCCGGGCTGGATGTACTCGCGGTAGAAGTATTCGTTGGGATCGGAGGGCATGGAGCCATCGGGTGTGAGATAGCCGCCCTTGGTGCAGAGGATGAATTCGTCGCGAGTGAAGCCTTTCTGTGCGAGCTGTTTGAGGGCGGAGCCGATGCTGCGCTCGCTGCGTTGGAAACGATAGTTGATAGCCGTATCGATGACGTTGAGCCCGTTCTCGACGGCTGCCATGACGGAGGCGGCGTAGTTGCCATCGGTCTTGTCGTCGGGCTGGCCGAGATAGGTGCCGATGCCCAGGGAGGAGGTGTTGAGCTTTTGGGCTTCGCGGAAATGTCCTGGCGCGGCGATGCCGGAGAATCTTTTGGCGTAACGCGCCGTTCCTGCTGGTGTCGCCGATATGCTCATACTGCTCCTTAGGATGCGGGCGCGTGAGGGGGTGCGCTGCTGGAGTCGGTTTCCGGTTTCGGCGCCAGCAGCCGCGAGCACCCGCGCATGATTCTGCGGTACGGCCAATCCTTTTCACGAAAGAAAATTTCGCCCTCGCGGGGATTACTGTAATACCAGCGGGCCACCAGCCACAAATCCTCGCTGAGCGTGTTTTTGCTTTGTGCAATGACCGAAACAGGTTTCTCTTGCGGCTTAGCCGCAGAGCCTTCCAGGTATTCCCGAAAAATCTGCTCGGCGGAGCGGGGCTGTCCCGCGATTTCGGCGAAGCGCACCAAGCTAGGCTCAGCTAGCCAGCCGCCGCGGACGGCGTAGACGGCGATGGTTTGCTCTTCGGCGCTGCGTTGGAGAATTACGGCGTTCAGATCTTGGATGCGGCGCGGCAGTTCCGGAGAGCCACGCAGGGTGTCGTCGAGCTTCTCTAGTTTTTTGTGCAGGGCGGCAGCGCGCTCGAAATCGAGTTGCTCGCTGGCGCTCTCCCTTTCCTGTTCGATGGAGTTGCGCAGGGAACCTCCGCCGGTGTCGAGGAACTGCACTAGCCTCTGTACCTCGACATCGTAGTCTTCTTTCGTACAGCCCGCGAAGCAGGGTGCCAAACACATTTTCATTTCAGAGTACATACAGCCTGGGAAGGAGGGATCGCGACGGATTTTGATCTGGCAACGACGCACCTTGAAAAAATCGAGAGCGCTGCCGGCGAAGGCTTCGGCGGAGCGACGCGAGGCGAAGGGGCCATAGTAGGCGCCGGCGGTGGGTGCGCCGGAGTCATCGACAGCGATGCGGCGGGTGACGTAGCACCGGGGATAGGCGTTGCGGAGGCTCACTTTCAGCACAGCGGGAGGACGGAGGCGCATTAATTTTTGGTAACGGTTCGGGAAAAGCTGCTTGGCGTTCACGTAGTAGGTGAAGATTTGTTCGAAGCGCGAGCCGGTCAGACGATAGCGAATGCCGCTCGCGACCTCGCGAAGGTTCAGGCGTTTGCTTGCCGGATCGGGCGGACCGAGCAGGCGCTGCAGACGGCGGCGCAAATCTTGCGTGCGGACGAGCAGCGGTTCGGCGGTTTCATCTCGCAGTTCGATCAAGCACACGGCGGGGCGCGGCGGGAGCGCGGAGAAGAAATCGTCGGAGTGAGCGAGATCGAAGGAGAGACCGCAATCGAGTTCCAGCACACTGTCAGGATACTACGCGGCTTAAGACTTCAGAACCCAGGAGGAGATGACAAGACGCTGGATTTCGCTGGTGCCTTCGTAGATTTCGGTGATGCGCGCATCGCGGTAGGCGCGCTCGACAGGATATTCACGGCTGTAGCCGTAGCCGCCGTGAATTTGGATGGCTTTGTGCGTGACGCGCGTGGCCATTTCGCTGGCGAAAAGTTTGGCGATGGCGGCATCCATGCTGAAGCGCGCGCCGGTATCCTGTTTCCAGGCGGCTTTACGGACGAGCAGGCGGGCGGCGTCAATTTCGGTGGACATGTCGGCGAGCATGAACTGAATAGCCTGGAATTGGGAGATCGGATGGCCGAAGGCCATGCGTTGCTGCGACCAGGCGAGGGCAGCTTCGAACGCCCCTTGCGCGATGCCGGTTGCCTGCGCGGCGATGCCGATGCGGCCGCCGTCGAGAGTGGAGAGCGCGACTTTGTAGCCTTCGCCTTGGTTGCCGATACGGTTGGCGGCTGACACTTCGCAATCGGTGAAGATCAGTTCGCAGCAGGCGGTCGCGTTGATGCCGAGCTTTTTTTCTTCCTTGCCGACTTTGAATCCGGGCGTGCCTTTTTCAACCACGATGGCGGTAATGCCTTTTTCGCCTTTGGGCGGATCGGTGTTCACGTAGACGATAGCCGCGTCGGCGGCGCCGCCATTGGTGATCCACGCCTTCGTGCCGTTGATGACGTACTTGTCGCCTTTCTTCACGGCTTTGGTTTGCAGCGCGGCAGCGTTGGAACCGGCTTGCGGTTCGGTGAGCGCGTAACAGCCGATTTTTTCACCGCGCGCAAAGGGAAGAAGGAATTTCTTCTTTTGCTCTTCTGTGCCGAAGCGATGAATGGGATCGCCGTAAAGCGAGTTTTGCACGGAAAGAATCACGCCGGTGGAGGCGCAGCAGCGGGAGATTTCTTCGATGACGATGCTGTAGGCGATGTGGTCGAACCCTGCGCCGCCTTCCGCTTCCGGGAACGCGACACCGGTGAGGCCTAGCTCGGCTGCTTTCCTGAACGTGTCGCGGGGGAACCGCCCCGTTTCATCTAGCTCTTTCGCGAGCGGCTTCACTTCGGATTCGGCGAATTCGCGGACTGTCTTTTGGAGGAGCTTTTGTTCTTCGGTGAGTTCGAGGTTCATAGCGGCGAAAAAGCGTCTACCATTCTAACCTCGTAGCGGCGTTTACGTTGAGGTCCTTCCCTATCCTCAGCGGATAGGCTCAGGATGACAGCGCCGGGTCATGGCTGCTACGAAGCGAGTGCGGTGCGCAGGCGCTGGTATGTCGTGCTTAATTCTTCGGGATGCACGCGGGTTTCGCCCGCGACGGTCATGAAGTTGGAGTCGCCGAACCAGCGGGGGAGGACGTGCAGGTGCACGTGGCCGGTGACGCCAGCGCCTGCGGCGCGGCCCAGGTTCATGCCCAGGTTCATGCCATCTGGTTTGTAAGTTTTGCGAAAGACGGTTTCCACGCGCTGTGCGAGGTGCATCATCTCGCTGAGAGCCTCTGGGTCGCAGGCGCTGAGATCGGCAACATGTGCGTACGGGACGATCATCACGTGGCCCGAGGTGTATGGGTAGCGATTGAGGATGATGAAGGCTTTCGCGCCGCGATGGACCACCAGTGTTTCGGAATCGTCTTTGCGGGTGGCGGCATCGCAAAAAATGCAGTCGGGCTGGACGCCGCTAGCCGCTTCTTTCATGTATTGGTAGCGCCAGGGAGTCCAGAGGTAGTCCATCAGCTCGCTGTTCCTCGAATGGTGCGGCTCCAGCATATAGCGCAAGTTTTATTGCGGCAACGGCCGGGGGACCACCGCACTCCAAAAAAACGCCGGCAAAATGCCGCCGTTACCTTAAGAGATCGCGAAACTGCGGTTAGCTGGACGAGGGAGCAGAAACGGAGGCGCCTTCGCCGTCGGAGGTGTTTACGAAATCTTTCAACTCTTTGCTGGGTTTGAAAAACGGGATTTTTTTTGCCGGCACTTCCACTTTTTCCCCGGTCTTGGGGTTGCGCCCTACTCTGCCGCGGCGCTCGCGAGTGCGGAAGCTGCCAAAGCCGCGAATCTCAATTTTTTCCCCTTTTTGCAAGGCGCCGATGATGCTGTCGAAAATGGTTTCGACAATCGTCTCGGATTCCTTGCGCGCAAGCTCCGTTACCCGCAGAACCTCTTCAATGAGGTCGGCCTTCGTCAATGTGGGTTGCTTGGTCATCGTCCCGTCGCCTCGTTGCCTTGCTTGAGAATGGATCGCCGCACTCCTGCTTTGTGGTCACCTTCGCCCATGATGCCAAACGGCTTAGAGGAACAGCGTCACCTGGTGTGCCCCTCTTCCTATCACTAAAACGACCCGCAGGTAAATGAAATTATGCCGCTTGCCCGGGGCCGACCTTACTGCTTAGGAACCCCTTAGCGCGCCGAGAGCTTGGACTGGATGGCATCGCCGATAGTCGCCGTCGATGAGGATTTCGTCGTCGATTTGTACTGTTCAATTTCGCGCCGCTCCACCTGCTTGACGGCGGCCCGATAGCTCAAGCCGATGCGACGCGTTTCCGGGCTGATCTTGATGATCTTGAAATCGTATTCCTTGCCAGGTTCGAGCGGTCCTGCGCTCTTCAGCGGCCCGGTGGAAGTTCGATGCATGGATGCACCTTCGTCGCGGCGGCGGCGGTCTTCGATCTCAGTGTTGTGGCAGAGGGCTTCGATATTTTCGCCGAGCTCGACGAACGCGCCGAAAGTGGCGATTCGCGAGACTTTGCCCTTCACGAGCTGCCCGACTTTGTGAGATTTGAACCAATCGCCCCAGATGTCGTTGACTTGCTTGATACCCAGGGAGACGCGGCGATTCTCCGGGTCGATCTTGAGCACTTTGGCGGTGACTGGTTCGCCCTTGCGGAAGACTTCGTGCGGATTCTTCACGCGTCCAGTCCAACTGACGTCGCCGACATGCACGAGGCCGTCAAAGCCGTCTTCGATTTCGACGAAAGCGCCGAACTCGGCGATGTTGCGCACTTTTCCGGTGACTACTGTGCCTACGGGATACTTATCGGCAATCTGCAGCCACGGATCAGGCAGCGCCTGCTTCATGCCGAGGGAAACGCGGCGGTCGCTGGGCTTGATGTCCAGCACAACCACATCGACTTCTTCGCCGACCTTCACGAGCTTGGAAGGATGCGTCACTTTCTTGTTCCAGCTCATTTCGGAGACATGCACAAGGCCTTCGATGCCTTGCTCGAGCTCGACGAAGACACCGTAGTCTACGACGCCGACGATTTTCCCCCTGACTTTGCCGCCTGCAGGATATTTTTCCGCGGCGTTCACCCACGGGTCGGGCGAGAGTTGCTTTAGTCCGAGCGAGACGCGCTGCTTTTCCTTGTCGAACTTGAGGATGATGACGTCGAGCTCTTGCTCCGGCTTTACGACGTCGGAAGGATGCTTGACGCGGCCCCAGCTCAGGTCCGTGAGGTGTAGCAAGCCGTCGATTCCACCGAGGTCCACGAAAGCGCCGTACTCAGTCACGTTCTTCACGTGCCCGTGTACAATCTGCCCTTCGGTCAGCGTTTCCATCAACGCGGCGCGCTTGGCGTGCAGCTCTTCTTCGAGCAGCGCGCGACGGCTGACCACTACGTTGCCGCGGCGGCGATTCAGCTTGGTGATGCGAACCTGAATTTCCTGGCCCAGGAGGTTGTCGAGGTTTTGCGTTGGGCGCAGATCGAATTGCGAACCGGGGAGAAAGGCGCGCACTCCGACGTCAACCACCAGGCCGCCTTTGATGCGGTCGACTACTTTACCGGTGACGGTATCCTTCGCCTTGAATGCCGCGTCAATGCGCTCCCAGGTGCGGCGGCGCAACACCTTTTGATACGAGACGATGAGGTAGCCTTCTTTGGTCTCGCCGGTGCGCTGCACTTCAATGGTCGCATTGGGTTCCGGGCGCGGAATATCCGTCTCGGAGAATTCCACTGCGGGGATCAGGCCTTCGGTTTTTTGTCCGAGGTCAACGACCACGCCTTGTTCAGTGTAGGCCACCACTTTCACTTCAATAATTTCGTTTTGCGACGCGGCTTCCTGCGGCTCGCCATACTGCTCCATCAACTTGCTCATCTCTTCGGAGCCGGCGGCTTCTTCGGCGGCCGCGGCGGCTTCTGCATCGACCGGAGCTGCCGCCTCTTTGCCGTGCGCTTCCTGCCCTTCGGCTCGCGGCGTCGGCGCAAAGGCGTGCTCAGGGCGCGGATCGCCGTCGGCCTGCGGAACGGGAGCAGCCGTAGCTTCTTCCTTAGCCGCGTTGACTTCGGCTACGATTTCGCTGGCGCCGGCGTTTGCAGGATTTCGGTCGTTCGTTGGCTTGGCTTTTTCTGATTCGGCGTCTTGTGCAGGAGCGGCTGCGGCCGCGGTTGACGGGTTGTCATGGTCGGGAAACATGGTTGATGGCCTCCGGGAGATGGCTTCCTTATGTCGATAAAATTCCTTGCGATGGCCCAGTAGGGGTTTGTGCAAGGAGGTTAACCGCCGAGCGGTCACCGAGGGCAAAGATGCTGCGGGCGTTGAAAACGCTGCAACGTCAAAATGATACGCGCCGCCTTTGCCCTATGTCAATGAATCGCAAAGGGTCTTATTGTGAATTTACGTCGTGTTTAACTCATGCTCGGGCGCGCCCGGCCTGGTGTTTGGAAAAGCGGCGGAAATCTGGCGCATCAATCTGCATAGTCTTACAAATTTCAAATAGACGTGATCTTGTTCTTTCACCTATTCGGTCGCTCAGAGAGTCCTTATGAAGGATGACCGGTCGTCCGGCCGAGTCACGTACAGGCTCTTTTTGAGCGTGGACATCATCGAAGTAATTCGTTGTGATTATCGTGCAGCGTCGATTCTCGAGGCTCGTTGAACCGTCAACGTATCGCTTGTTCAGGATGTATCCAACAATATCCCTCACCCAATCGGAGGGCTTGATCACACCCAAGTCGTCCAGGACTAAAACCTCTGTCTTCAGAATCGGGTCGAGAATACTCATTTCAGTTGCTTCACTGTCCGGTCGGTAGGTCGCTTGAACTTGTTTCAGGAGAGAGCCATATTCGCAGAAGTATCCATTGTGCCCACGCCTTATAAGTTCCCTTAAGGCGGCAAGCGCAAGATGCGTCTTGCCAACACCCGGGCCACCCATCAGCAGAAGACCTCTGTCGTCCAGAGCAGGGTAGTCTCTTACAAATCCCTGCACGAGAAGCTTTGTTTGCCCGAGCGACCGCGCATGCTCAGAGGTCCACTCGCCACCTAGGTCAGTGGCAAAACTTTCGAAGTCACACTCTTTGTATTTCCGTGGAATGCAAGCACGCTCCATCGCGCGCGTGGCGCGTTCTTCCATGCCGCAATCGCAGGCCACGGCTACATTGCCGCGCGTACCGTCGCTTCGCGGCACCAACTTCCATCCTGTTCCTCTGCACAGCGAGCAATTTTCAAGGGCCATATGTCGGCGCAGGGCTTCAGCCCGGCGAGTCTAGTGCAAAGCATACGAGTGCACGCCCTTGGCAGCAAGCTCCAGACGTTGGGAAAACTGTGGAAGGCGCGCAGCAACGGCATCATGTAACGCCGGCTTGTCCTGAGCTGCGAAGGGCATCCAGCCGGCGGCTCTTGCAAGCAGACTCTCGCGCTTCCTAGCCTTCTCTTACGGGCACTCGGATGACTCGCGGGTTGGTGCGCACGATGGCGTGACGCGGCGGGTGCTCGTCCCTGCGCGACGCAACGCGGGACAACTCCTGCTGCACGACGTGCGCGAACTCCTCCATCTGATGCTCCATCTCGATCATCTTCTCGCGCATGTTCAGGATGATCTCGATGCCCGCGAGATTCACGCCCATATCGCGAGCCAGCGTCAGGATGACGTCCAAACGCTCCAGATCGTTGTCGGTGTACAGGCGCGTGTTGCCTTGCGAGCGCGAAGGCTTCAGCAAGCCGACGCGTTCATAAAGGCGCAGCGTCTGGGGATGCAGCTTGTACAGCTCGGCTACGGCGCTGATCATATAGCCGGCTTTAGCTCGTTTCTTTGTTCGCGCCACCATGTTTACACGCCAGCCTTGCTGAACAGATCCTTCCGCGGATCGGCAGGCTCAACCGCCTCGAGCTCCTTCATCAATTTGCGCACGCGCTCGTCGGTCGGCTTGGGCACAACCACTTGAATCTCAACATATTGATCGCCGCGCGTGCCGCCCCGGGCGCTAGGCACGCCCTTTTCACGGAGACGCAAGGTACTGCCGCAGTTCGTTCCCGGCGGAATTCTCACCAGCGACCGGCCGTCGATCGTGGGCACTTCGATTTTCGCGCCGAGCGTGGCTTCGCTCACCGTGACCGGCACCTTGGTGTATAGGTCGTTGCCGCGGCGCTCGAAAAAGGGATGCGGCCGCACCTCCACGCGCAAATACAGATCGCCCGGAGGCGCGCCCATCGTTCCGGAATTGCCTTTGCCTGGAACGCGCAACCGCGCACCATTCGCCAGTCCCGGCGGAATCCTCACTTCGATGGTTTCCGTGCGGCGCACGCGGCCTTCGCCGCCGCAGGTACGGCACGGCGTGCGAATCTTTCCCGTGCCGCCGCAGCGCGTGCATGGAACGTTGAAGCGCATTTTGCCGGCGGCCTGCTGGATTGTTCCGCTGCCATTGCAAACCGGGCAAGTCTGCGGCGAACCTATCGCACCCGTCCCATGGCAGGTTTCGCAGGTGTCGAGCCGCGTGATCTGCAACTTCTTCACCCCGCCGCGGACGGCATCCCAAAAATCAATCTCGATCTGGTATTCCAGGTCGCCGCCGGCTTCCTGTTCCGGCTCCATGCTGCCGCCACGGCCACCGCGAAAGAATTGGCTGAAGAGATCGCGGAAGTTGCCTCCGCCTGCACCTTCGCCTCCAGCGCCGCCGAAATCGAATCCGCCGAAGTCGAAATTCACTCCGGAGTCGCCGCCCCCACCCCCTGGCGGCGCGGCTCCAGGATTGAAGTTTTCGCTGTAAAACCCGTGCTGGTCATACATCTGCCGCTTTTTGGAATCGGAGAGAACGTCGTAGGCTTCCTGTACCTGCTTGAATTTTTCTTCGGCGGATTTGTCGCCGGGATTGAGGTCCGGATGATACTTGCGCGCCAGTTTGCGAAACGCGGCGCGAATGTCTTTGGCGCTCGCTTTGCGCGGAACACCTAGGAGTTCGTAGTAATCCTGTTTGGTCGTGGTGGCCATCGACAACCTGAAGAATTTTGCAGGGGCGCAGCATGTCTGCACCCCTGCCTGGTTTGTCTCTTAGTTCGGACGCTTGCTTTCGTCGACGTCGACGTACTCGGCGTCGATGACATCGTCAGGCTTTTTCTGTTGCGAGCCGGGGGCCGATCCACCACCTGCCCCAGCACCGGCGCCCGCCGCACCGGCCTGCGCTGCTCCGGCCGCCTGGTTGGCCTTGTAGAGCACTTCGGCAACCCTATGCAGCGCGCGCTCGATGTTTTCCGTGGCCGAGCGTAGCCTTGCGGTCCCGCCTTCGGTCATGGCCTTCTTGGCGTCGTCGATCGCTTCTTCCAGCGATTTGACGTCTGCTTCCGCGATTTTGTCGCGGTTTTCGCGGACCATCTTTTCTGCCTGGTAGACGATGCCGTCCAAGCGATTGCGTGCGTCGACCTCTTCCATGCGCCGGCGATCTTCCTCGGCGTGCGACTCGGCTTCCACGCGCATCTTCTCGGCTTCTTCCTTGGTCAAGCCGGTCGAAGATTGGATCGTGATTTTCTGCTCCTTGTTCGTGGCCTTGTCCTTCGCGCTTACGTTCAAGATGCCGTTAGCGTCGATGTCAAAGGTCACTTCGATCTGCGGCGTGCCACGCGGAGCCGGCGGGATACCGTCCAGCTTAAAGGTCCCGAGCGAGCGGTTGTCCTTCGCGAACTTGCGCTCGCCTTGCAAGACGTGAATCTCCACGCCCGGCTGGTTGTCCGAAGCTGTCGAGTAGGTTTCCACCTTGCGCGTCGGAATCGTCGTGTTGCGCGGGATCTGCGGGGTCATCACGCCTCCGAGCGTTTCCACGCCCAAAGAAAGCGGCGTAACGTCGAGCAGCAGGATGTCCTTTACTTCTCCGCCCAGCACCGCACCTTGCACCGCCGCACCGACTGCGACGACTTCGTCCGGGTTCACGCCCTTGTGGGGTTCTTTTCCGCCAAAGAAGTTGCGGACCAATTGTTGCACCTTGGGGATGCGCGTCGAGCCGCCCACCAGCACGACTTCTTGAATGTCCGCCGGGGAAAGCTTGGCGTCTTCCAGGGCAAGCTGCACCGGCTTCATCGACCGGTCCAGCAGGTCACTCATCAATTGTTCCAGCCGCGTGCGGGTCAGCTTGACCTGCATGTGGATCGGGCCAGATGGGCCTGCGGTGATGAACGGCAGGTTAATCTCCGTCTCCATCATCTGCGAAAGCTCGATCTTGGCCTTTTCCGCGGCTTCCTTGAGGCGTTGGAGCGCCATGCGGTCCTTGCCCAAGTCGATGTTGTGTTCCTTCTTGAACTCGCCGATCAGCCAATCGACGATCCTTTGATCGATATCATCACCACCGAGGTGCGTGTCGCCGTTGGTCGACTTCACTTCGACCACGCCGGCTCCTACTTCCAGCACGGAAATATCAAACGTGCCGCCGCCGAAGTCGTAGACCGCGATCGTTTCGTCGCTCTTCTTGTCCAGTCCGTACGCCAAAGCCGCAGCCGTTGGTTCGTTGATGATGCGAACCACTTCCATCGCCGCGATTTCGCCGGCCTGCTTGGTCGCCTGGCGTTGCGCGTCGTTGAAATACGCCGGAACCGTGATCACGGCTTTCGTTACCTTCTCGCCGAGGAAATCCTCGGCAGCGGCCTTAAGCTTGCCCAGAATCATCGCGGAGATTTCCGGCGGGCTATACACCTTTCCGAAAATCTCGATGCGCGCGTCATCGTGCGGGCCCTTTACCACCTTGTACGGCACGCGCTTCATTTCCTCTTGCACTTCGTCGTAGCGGCGCCCCATAAAACGCTTGATGGAATAAATGGTGTTTTCCGGATTGGTCACTGCTTGCCGCTTGGCTACTTGCCCTACCAGGCGCTCGCCACCTTTGGTGATGGCGACGACGGACGGCGTCGTGCGCGCCCCTTCTTGGTTGGGAATGACCACTGGTTCGCCGCCTTGCATAACGGAGACGACTGAGTTGGTGGTTCCCAAATCGATCCCAATGATTTTACTCATGACTACTCTTCCTCCCTGGAACTAGACTTTCCTGATTTGCCATCCTCGGGTGGAGCGCCCGGTGGACGCCGCGCCTGCTTCTAGCTAACCATTAGCCTCGAGGGGCAGTATACAGGTTGAGTGTATCCTTGTCAAGTTTGTTGATGCTGTTGCTAAAGCCATCTTGCCATGCCTTGTGCCACCTCCTCGAGCTCCTTGCTCGGCTTCCCCTTTCCAAAGGCACATCGAGGTCACTTCTTCAATCCCCGCCAACAAACGCCCCAACCACCAGACGCATCCCATTAACAGACCAGATGCAGCCGCCCTGCACATGGACGGCGGCGAAGCTTCATTTCCTAGCGAATCCCAGGTAATATTTTTGTTCGGCATCGGGTTATATAGATGGTTGAGGAGGACTGTGTGGATCGTTTGCGAAGTGCGGGTTCGCTGGCCTTGAGGTTGGCCGGGTTTTTTGCGTTGCTGATTGCGTCAGCGTTGGGCCTGTGGGCGCGCCAATCTCCGGCTCCAGTGCCGGACGTTGATCCGCACGTCGCGTCAGGTTCCAAGAATGCTCCGATCGTAATGGAAGTTTTCAGCGACTACCAGTGTCCCGCCTGCAAGACGCTGTTCATGACCACCAATCGCCAGGTCATGGACAACTACGTCAGCACCGGCAAGGTCTATCTAATCCACCGCGACTTCCCGCTGCCCATGCATGCGCACTCGCAGGTGGCAGCGCAGTACGGCCGCGCCGCGGCACAGATCGGCAAGTTTGAAGCCGTCGAGCAAGCGTTGTTTCAGAACCAGGAAAAATGGGAGCAGAGTGGCGACGTGGATGGCACAGTAGCGGCCGTGTTGTCGCCGGCCGAAATGACCAAGGTCCGCGCGCTGGTGAAGGGGGGCACGCTCAACCCTCTGATTCAAAAAGATGTGGCGATGGGCCGCCTCTACAATGTGAATCAGACGCCCACGACAGTGTTTCACGCGAAGGGCCAGACGTATCCATACGCCGGCGTAATGAACTACGAAATCCTTCGCAATTTCCTGGACCAACTCGCTGCTCAAAAGTGAGCTGTCCGAGGTGGCTATGAAACGCCTGACGGCTTCTCATGGATTCCGCAGAACAGGGTGGGTTTTCGTTGTTGTTGCCCTTCTATGGTCAGTTACTTTCGCAGCTGACAAGAGACCTGCACTCGCAACGCCGACGGCTGACGGCATCGTGGTGGCGAAAGCGAACCGTACAATGACTCTGATGCGAGATGGTAAGGCTTTCAAGACGTATAAAATAGCGCTCAGCCGTGAACCTCTCGGGCCGAAAGAGCGAGAAGGGGATCATCGCGTTCCAGAGGGCCAGTACGTGATCGATTCCAAGAACCCTCAGAGCCGCTTTCATCTTGCCCTGCACATCTCATACCCTAATGCGGCAGATCGAGAGCGCGCGCGGAAGCTAGGCGTGAAGCCTGGTGGCAATATTGAGATCCACGGCCTCGGAAGTACGTACGGATGGGTAGGCAGTCTACAACGTCAAATCGATTGGACCGACGGGTGCATTGCTGTGACCAACTCCGAGATTGACGAAATCTGGAATATGGTTCCGATTGGAACGCCCCTTGAAATACGGCCATAAAGGTCCAAAGGTGATGGAATCCTTCCCCCTCAACCTGCGTCGCACGATTATCTGGATAGGACGCTTGGTCCTCGGCGGCATCTTCATCTACGCGGGTTACGCGAAAATTTTCCTTCCCATCATGCACCCGCGGCCGCCAATTAGTGTCGCGCTCGCGTTCTTCGCCCTGCAGGTGGGCTCATATCAGCTTCTTCCGCCGTGGGGAGTGAATTTTGTGGCCCACACGTTGCCTTTTGCGGAAATTGCCCTGGGCTTGCTCCTGATCATCGGCTGGCGGCTTCGCATCTGGGCCGTGTTAAGCACGTTGCTGATTCTGGGCTTCTTCGCGGCAGTGGTGCGCAGCTACGCGGCAGGCATGCAGATCAACTGCGGCTGCTTCGCCACGCCGGAACCGCTGACCATCGCGACGGTGATTCGCGACGGCGCACTGGCTGCTCTCGCCATGGTCATGACCGTTCTCGCCTTTATCGAGACGCGCAAGCCCCATCCATGGTCCGCCCCCCAATCTATGTAGCGCCCGCTTTCTGTTTACCCTGAGCTGCGAGGGAAGCGGGCTCTTACGCTCTTGGACGGTGCAGGGATATCCTTACTACTACCCTTTCGTCACTTTTATTCCGTGACTTTTATATTGACAAAGTAATATGGCCGCGGTAGTATTGTCGTTGGGTAGTCCCGCGCCTTCTTCTCTGTTCTGCTCGGCTTGAATTTCCCCAGCGAACGTACGTGTTTGAGGAACTTTATTGCGGAAAGTCTGGAAGCTTCGGAAGCGTTCATTGCCTGCTCCTGTAAATCCTTTAGAATGCGCACTTACAAGCAAACACCGTGTTTTGCCGGTTTTTGGCCGAAATCCCGGTGGCATAACCCTTTTATAATCCGCACTTACAAGAACCTCGGTCGCTAAGTACTTTTAGAATGCGCACTTACAAAAAATGGGGGGAGGGGGGCCCCATCTGCCCGCCACCTTCTACCGTCGGGCGTTTACGCTCTCTGTCGAGTACAATTGCGTCATGAAGTCACTTGCCGAGTATCTGGATCTGGCAGCCCAAGCGCACGGTCACCTGTGTGCCGGACAGGTCCTGGGCGTCCGCCTGGCGATGCTTGGATTGCGCGAGCTCGGCATCGATGATCCGATTGCCGAGCGCAAACGCCTGGTCACTTACGTGGAGATCGATCGCTGCGTGACCGATGCCGTCGCCTTGGTGGCCAATTGCCGCCTGGGCAAGCGCGCACTGAAATTTCGCGATTGGGGCAAAGTCGCCGCGACGTTTATAGATTTAAAGACCGGTCGAGCGGTGCGCATTGCCGCCAAGGAGTCCTCGAAGCAGGCCGCACGGGAAATGTTTCCCGAACTCGAGAAGGAAGCCGGCCAGCAGAAAGCCTACGCGCAACTCTCGGATGAAATTCTCTTTGACAAAAAATGGGTCAAAGTCGAAGTGCAACCGGAAGATTTGCCCGGATTCAAAGGCCCGCGCGTGGTGTGCGCGGAATGCGGCGAGGGCATCAACTTCCAGCGCGAAGTCATCATGAATGGCCGCGCGCTCTGCCGCTCCTGCGCGGGAGAAAGCTATTACAAGCCAGCCGATTGAGCTCGGTTGCTTAATCCGTGCTTGCTTTTGAATTGTTAAACTTGGCCTGATTTTCGGAAACCTGTTGCTGCTTTAGTTCAGACTTTCGCATGATCCAGTAAGCTACAAAAACGACGAACGAGAACAGCAGGAGGAGCCAGAGTATTCCTTCGATCGTTGTGACGGTGGTGCGGTAAAGCTCGACGACCCAAAATTCCTGCGTAAGCGACTCAGTCATTTCGGCTTTGATTGTCGCAGAGGCAGCGATGTATTCCTCGAGGATACGGATTCGAGCGCCGGAAGAAACACCGATGAGCACAACGGCCAATCTAAGGTATTTCGACATCGCAGCGGTGACATTGGGTGGGAAAAAATGATGCAGGATACCTTCGATGGGCTCTTTGCCGGCCCACGCCACGCCGCTGGAGATGGCAAAGGCCAGGAGAAAAGTCACAAGAAAAAGCACTATAAACATGGAGGCTCCCATTTGCGGGTTTGATTATAACGAAGCGTAGAATTGCTCAGTTTGTTCCCTTATGCCATCTTTCAATCCAAGCGGTGTTGCCAAAGTACAAAGGCGCGTTAGGAAACGCCTTTAGAAGATTTCGTTCTGCGTTAGAATTATCCTTTCATGCTGAGTCTCCCACCGATTACGCTGCGCTTGCGTGGCTGGAAACTGATCGACCGTGTTGCGCTGGCTTTTCTGCTGCTCTGCAGCATCGCGCTGGGCGCGGGGTGCGGCTTGCTCTTTGTCTACGCCAGCGACCTCCCCGAAATTCGCGCGCTCGAAACCTATCGCCCCAACGTGGTCACGGAAATTTACGCTGACGACGGCCAACTGGTCGGCAGCTTCGCTTTGCAGCGCCGCATCTTGATGACCTATGAGCAATGCCCCAAGGTCCTCTATAACGCTGTCACCGCGATCGAGGACCAGCACTTCGAAGAACATTGGGGCATAGACTTCCCGCGCATTGCCAGCGCTGCGTATCGCAACCTCGCCAAGCGGCGCATTACCGGAGGCGCCAGTACCATCAGCATGCAGCTTGCCGGCAATCTTTTCCTGGATCGCACCGACCGCAGTTTTCGCCGCAAGATGCAGGAGATGCTGCTTGCGCTACAAATCGAGCGCCGCTATACGAAGCCGCAAATCTTTACGATGTACGCCAACCAGGTTTATCTGGCGCATGGAAATTACGGCTTCGCCGCCGCCGCCGAATTTTATTTCGGCAAGCCGGTCACGGATTTGAAGCTACAGGAAGCCGCGCTGCTCGCGGGCATGGTCAACGGTCCGAAATATTCGCCGCTCGCCAATCCGGAAGGGGCGCTGACTCGCCGCAACCTGGTCCTGCATCGAATGGAGGATGAAGGCAAGGTCACGCTTTCCGAGGAAGCGGCGGCGAAGAAAACACCGCTCGGCCTGCACATTCAGTATCCGCGCAACGACCTCGCTCCTTATTTCTTTGAAGAAATTCGCAAATATCTCGAAGCCACCTACGGCACGGAAGCCGTGCACGAGCGCGGCTTGCGCGTCTACACCACGCTGAATATCAACATGCAGCGCACGGCGAACCAAGCTATTCGCGACGGTTTGCACAGCTACGACCGCCGCCATGGCTGGCGCGGCTATCTACCCAACATTCTTCGCGACAATTTGGGCACCCTTGCCGCCTATGAAGACGAAGACTGGCGCCACCCCATTGAGAAGGGAAGCTACGTCACGGGCCTGGTTCTTTCCGTGGAAGAAAAAAACGCCACGATCAAGATCGGCTCTTATCGCGCGATCCTCTCGCCATCCGATTTCTCGTGGACCGGCCGCAAGAAGCCCGCGGACCTCTTCAAGGTTGGCGACTTGGCGCAATTCTCCATTCAAGATTTGCGTGAAACCACTGTGCGCGTGCAACTCGAGCAGCAGCCAGCTCCGCAAGCAGCGATGCTGGCAATCGACAATCCCACCGGCGAAATCAAGGCCATGGTGGGCGGCTACAGTTTTGAGGACTCCAAGTTCAATCGCGCCACGCAGGCCTTCCGCCAGGTGGGCAGCTCTTACAAGGTTTATGTGTACGCTGACGCGCTCGAAAAGGGCGCCACTCCCTTCGACACTATCCTCGATGCGCCTTTCACGACTGTAAGCGGCGGTCAGGCGTACTCCCCGAAGAATTACGACGAAAAATTCGAGGGCACCATCACGTTGCGCCGAGCGCTGGCTGGCTCGCGTAACGTTCCCGCCGTTAAACTGGCCGAAAAAATCGGAATCTCCTCGGTCGTGGATGTTACCCGCCGCTTCGGCATTACTACGCCCCTTCCTCCGTACCTACCGCTCGCGCTTGGCGCCGCGGACATGAAGCTGCTCGAGCACGTCTCCGCCTTTACGGTGTTCCCCAACGACGGTATCCGTATCGACCCGCATATGATTCGCCGGGTAACCAGCTATGAAGGCGCGCTCTTGGAAGAGGCGCACCCCGAAGTGCACGACGTCCTTTCGCCGGATGTCGCGCGCACGATGACTGCCATGCTTGAGGAAGTGATTCAGTTTGGCACTGGCATTCAAGCAAGATCGCTGGGTCGTCCCGCAGCAGGCAAAACCGGCACCACCCAGGATTACACCGACGCGTGGTTCATCGGCTTCACGCCGCAGATCACCAGCGGAGTCTGGGTTGGCTTCGACGATAAGCAGATTTCGCTTGGCAAAAAAGAAACCGGTGCGCGGGCAGCCTTGCCTATTTGGCTGGAGTTCATGCAGGGTGCGCTAACCGGAATGCCCCCGCTCGGCTTCGCCAATGTTGTCCCGTTGGAGCAGGAAGCCCGTGACCACAACATCACGGTGGATACTCCGGATACCGCGCCCACCGAAGATGAGCCGGCTTTACCGCGCGAAAAGCCGCCCGTAATCCCGCCGACGAAAACGGTGACGTCTACCACCGCCCCCCAGCCGAATTTTTAGCTGAGCTGCCGTAGCCTTTGGCCCTAAGAGCCAGGTCTTTCTCGCGGGCAGGACATGCACCGGTCTCACTTGCGAAAGGGATCCCAGCCGCGAGGAAGCAACGGTTTCGGGGTCCCGTCTTGTTGCACCGTCACGATTCGTCGCTCTCGCGTGATCTCGCCAATCTCCGTAAGCGCAATGCCTTGAAAGGAGCGCGGCATCCTGCCAACGTTGTTCTGGCTGACTGTAAAAAGCAGTTCGTAGTCATCGCCGCCGTTAAGCGCCAAAGCTAGCGCGTCGAACCGCTGTTTCGTCCCGGTCAGGGGAACCTTGGGTGATGGGATCTCTGCTGTACTAATCCGTGCTCCTACCTGGCTAGCCGCACATAGTCGCGGTAGGTCGCTGGAGAGTCCATCCGAAACATCCATCATTGAAGTGGCCAGCCTTCGGTCCGCTAGCCATTGCCCCAGCGCCAACCTCGGCTCCGGATATAGATGCTTTCGCAGCGCCCGATCATTTCTTCTTAGTGAAATCCTTGTGCCCCGCCGCAGTTTTTGCAAACCAAGCTCCGCCTCACCGAGCGTGCCGCTTACAAAAATCCTGTCGCCCACCTTCGCCCCAGAACGCTTGACCGCCCTGCCAGCACGCACTTCGCCTACGACTGTGACATTAATCAGAATTTCGCGTCTCTGCGTCGTGTCTCCGCCGGCCAATACGCACCCGAATCGCCGCGCGGCCCTTCGCAGACCTCCCAAGAACTCGCCCAACCAACGGTTCCCACGACTTGCTCCTTTCAAGCTGGCGTCGTCGGGAAGCGCAAGACTCAGCAAGAAGCACGTTGGCTGGCCGCCCATGGCCGCGATGTCGCTGACCGCGCGGGCCAGGCACTTCCAGCCGATGGAATCCGCCGGGTGCTTCCCTGGCAGAAAGTGGCTGCCTTGGAGGAACCAGTCGCAGGTGAGAACGGTTTCGTAGCCCGGGTGGGGCGCGAGCAGTGCGGCATCATCGCCTATGCCCAAAGCCGGCCACGGGCCGCTTTTGAAAGCCAGAGCTTTCGCAATCCTTTGGACTAGTTTGTCTTCTCCAGCTTTCATGTACGTTGTTCTCACGGGAATCCTGTAGCGACCTGCCGTTGCCTTCGAGCGTCTAGTTTAGCGTTAGAAGTGTGAAGTGCGAGCAAACCTGTCCTTTCGTACAGGGGACGGCTTTGCGCCGCCTGTTCCTCGAACAGGAAAATACAGGGTTGACGGCTATACCCTACAAAATTTAGTATGTCCACAGTCGAATCGGTCGTTCCGACGTTCCGTGCGGGAACACAGGGTGTACCACCAGCAGCAAGACGCTTTAGTCAGGCCCGAGGGCCCTACTTGTGATGAAGGGTAAAACCTATACCTTTTTTATCGCCTCGACGCCCGGTAAGCTGAAGAAGCTTATCGTGCCCGCCTACATACTCCACGGCATCGCCGTGCTAGCCATCATTGGCGGGATTACCGTGGTGGCTGCCGCCGGCTCCTATTCGAGAATGCTTTGGAAGGTTGGCAACTATAACGCCCTCCGTCACGACCAGCAGACGCTTAAGCGCCAGTATCACGAGCTGCAGAACACTGTCGCCGATACCAACCAGCGCTTGGACTCCTTGCAATCTTTGGCCACGGAAGTTGCCATGACCTACGGCGTGCTTCGCTATCACCCCGCGGCCTTCGATCTCGGCGACAATCCGGTTACCCCGCAGGATGCATTTGATCGCTCCGTCGAGCAGTACACCTTCTTAAAGCGCAATGCCGCGGTGATCGCCATCTCCAGCGGTGGCTTGCGGCTGATGCCGGCGATGAGTTTCGCGGACTCTTCCTACACTCCATCGATCTGGCCGGTCCTTGGTCATATCACAGACAGCTTTGGCGAACGCCTGGATCCGTTCAGCGGTGAGGGCGCCTTCCATACGGGCGTCGACGTCGCCTCCGATTACGGCGCGGCGGTGCACGCCACAGCCGATGGAATCATTACCATCGCGGAAAACCATGCAGGTTACGGCCGCCTGGTTGTAATCGATCACGGATTTGGCATCACCACCTGGTACGCACACCTTTCGTCTTTCTCCGCCGTTCCCGGTGCACGGGTGAAGCGCGGCGAGGTTGTCGGCTCCACCGGCATCAGCGGCCGCTCCACCGGTCCGCATGTCCACTACGAAGTGCGCATGAACAACGCGCCGATTAATCCCTGGCGCTACATGCGGGCTACTCCTGCCGGCGACTAATCCACCTCACGCCCGGTCTCAATTCTTCATTGCTTTTTGTGCGCCAGCCTTAGCTGCTCGTCCTTTGCGGGCTGGAATGGCCGGCGCGGCAGGTGTTGGTGCAGCCGGCAAGGCGATAGTGGCCGCTTCGAGGAGTTTGGGAGTTACATCGAAGACCACGCGAACGGACTTGGTTTCGCCGCGATCGAGGCGCGAAACATCGGCTCCCTTGACTAGCTCCAAATAAGCATCTCGAATGCGTGGGTCGAGCTGCCGCCGCGTTTTCGGGCCGCTTAGACCCGCCTGTGCCAGCACCAGCAGACCATTAAACAAATCCGCGAGCTGGCGCGCCGTCTGTTCCGAAGTGCATTCCCCCTCGGCAACGATACGCAGCGCGTTATCTTGCGGCTTGCCGGCCAAGGTGATCCACTGCAATTGATCAAGCAACGCGGAAAGCTGAGGCGATTGAAAGCCCCCTGGCGTTCGCGAAGCCAGGGCGCTACCCGCCGCGGCGTCCTGGCGCATCACTGCGAACACCGGCGAGCCAGCGACTCGCGTGAAGCGCTCGCGCCACGCGCGCGCGTCGGCGCTATTCGGCAACGGCGCGAGGAAAGGGGCGAGCGCCCCTGAGTCGGTCAAAGCGACCTTTTCTTTGCTCAGGAACGCGAAAGTAATCTTGCGCGTACTGTCGTTGAGCGGGACCGAGAAAATCTCCCGGCCGCCGCGATTTTCGCGTGTTCCCGACTGAGAAGCGTACGCTTCGATTTTCCTGCGATCGAAGCGGCCCTCCGCAACTGCAAACAGCTTGCTTTCTTTTTCACCTTTAATGACAGCAATGGCCGCGCGATCCAAATCGCGTTCATAATCAAAACCCGTCTCACGCAGGAACTGTGCATACTCTGCGTCTGCGTGGCTCTTCGGAATCCAGTTGTAGAGCTCGGTGGCAAACGGCGCGTGCCGCAGCTCGGTCAAATCAGCGAACAGCACAGCGCTGGCATCCGGCGGCATGGCGGAGAGCACCGCATCGCGCGTTATCGTGCCGGCATCGTGCCAACGCCAATAAGCATCCAATAAGGCAAGGCAGCCAGCGAGCAAGATTACGGCGATCGACAGCGTCCATCTACGCCTATTCATTTGGTTCTCACCGGCAGGGTCATTTATACGCTAAGCCGTAGAAACCAGGTAGGATATAAGTTATAGTGAGGTCACTTGGCGGGCGGTTTTCCACAGTCTTGGCCAAGGACGTGCTGGAAAATTGGTATGGCGTCCTTGCAATTCTTATGCCCCTTCTGTTATTCTTGCTCGGTTTGAGAGCGCTGGCGTAGCTCAGCTGGTAGAGCATCTGATTTGTAATCAGAGGGTCGGGGGTTCAATTCCCTCCGCCAGCTCCACCAGAAAATTTGCAGGGGAGTGAGGCGGAGCGAATCCTGGAACTCAAAATTAACGGGCTGGTGTCTCTTGACACGAGTCCGTTTTGTGTTTTCGCTCGCGGCGCTAGATTCTGTCGATTTGTTTTGAGATAAATGCGTTGGCGTTTCGCTGGGATTTTTTCGAGGACGGGTGGGTGAGTGGCTAAAACCAGCAGACTGTAAATCTGCCGCTCCTTGCGGGCTACGGAGGTTCGAATCCTCCCCCGTCCACCATGTTCTCGTTGGCCTGTGAGCTGACCAAAATAATTGACCGCATTGCGGTCATCCGTAAGTGGTTCGTAATAAACCGCAGGGAATCGCAGACGCGATGTTCATGAGCGGTGGAAATCGCGGCAGGAGCGCCGCAGAGGAAAGGTGCGCCGCGAACAACAGTCGGCGCAGCAGAGTGCGAGGGAAGTTGAACGGGTTCGGCCTGGGTAGCTCAGTTGGTAGAGCGCGTCCTTGGTAAGGACGAGGTCACCGGTTCAATCCCGGTCCCAGGCTCCAGGATGTCGATTAGATGGTTGTGGGGAACGGAAAGTTTGCGGTGAATACCACAGGTGGGCGGGGGTAACTCAACGGTAGAGTCTCACTCTTCCAAGGTGATGGTTGCGGGTTCAAATCCCGTCCCCCGCTCCAATGTTTCTGGGAGTTAGGGAAACGCAGAAGATCTGACGCAGAGGGCAGAGGAATATGGCCAAGGAGAAATTCGAGCGCAATAAGCCGCACGTGAACATTGGGACGATTGGTCACATTGATCATGGCAAGACCACGTTGACGGCGGCGATCACCAAGGTGTTGTCGAAGCACAACCCCAAGGTGCAGTTTCGCGCGTTTGATTCCATTGACAACGCGCCGGAAGAGCGCGAGCGCGGCATCACCATT
>DATNMD010000016.1:0-65030 GCA_035602505.1 Candidatus Acidiferrum sp. | reverse complement strand
CGGCTCGCCAAAATTCCGAGGAGCAAGCCTGCTGCGGAGCCAAAAGCAAGCAATTTGAATGGGCGTCCCAACGCTGCCTGTAACAGTTCCCTACGTTGCGCGCCCAGCGCCATACGAATTCCCAATTCCTTCATCCGTTTGCTCACGGAGTACGCGGCCATTCCAAAGATGCCGGTTATGGATAGCATCGCGCCCAGCACGCCCAGCACACCTAGCGACAGCGTCGCCATACGGGAAGGAAACAGAGCGCTCTCCAGTTCCTGGTTCCAGGTGCGGATGGTAAAGGGCAGCGCTGCATCCAGATTCTGTACCGTGCTTTTAATGGCGGCCGTCAGTTGCTGCGGATCGCCATTCGAGCGCACCACCAGGCATGCCAAACTCGAAGGCGATTGCAGGACGGGGAGAAAGATCGCCGGCTGTGGATCTTCGGCGAGGCTCGCATATTTCCCGTCCTCTACAATGCCGACCACTTGTATGCGCGACCCATCCTGGGCCTTGTAATATTTGTCCACCGCATTGGTTGCCGAGCCAAAGATTTTGCTGGCAAACTCGCGATTGACCACGGCTACGCGTGGCGCGTTTTTGTCGTCATGCCAGGTCAGAGCTCTGCCCGCCAACAGGGTCGTCCCGGCCGCAGCGAAGTATTCGGGAGATATGTTGTATATCATGGCTTCCGCAGCGGCATTCGCCGGTCGCAGATCGGTGGTTTTGTCGGTGAAGACAATGGTACCGTTTGCGCCGTAGTACAACGGCAGCCGATCGACCAAACCCACAGACTTTACGCCGGGAATGGTCTGCAGGGCATCGATCATGCGCTTTTGCATTGTGGGCACTGTGTCGCCGCTGTAGCCGGCCATGCTCAGAGCTGTCTGTACGAGCATTGTATTCCGCGGCTCAAAACCGAAACTGCTGTGCAGCGAGCGCACTAGTCCGCGCACGGCGACCATCGAAGAAGTGACCAGCACCGCGCAGATCGCGATCTGCACTACGAGCAACAGGTCTCGGATAGTGATCCGCCGGCCCACAGTGCCGGTTGATCCCGACTTGATGACTTGGTACGGATCGGTGTGAAGCACTTGCTTTGCCGGGACCCCGCCAAAGACGAATGCACTGACTAAACTCAAAAGCAAAGCCACCACATAGACATTTGCGTCTGGGTGGACAGGGATATGGAGGGGGGCGGTTGGAAGAGGTTCCCATACGCTCAGCCCGTGCAACGACACAACGCTGCCCCATAGACCGACAGCGCCTCCGATGAGGGAGATCAGCACGGCTTCAGTAAAGAGCTGGCGCAAGATTCGCTTCGGGCCTGCTCCAAGCGCGAGGCGCACGGCAAGTTCCTGGGAACGGTCGGCAGCACGTGCGGCAAACAGGCTGCCCAGGTTGGCGCAGGCGGCCAGCAAAATTAATCCCGCCAGTAGCATCAATCCCGTAAGGAATGCACGTAAGGGACGGCCTAGCCAGTCGCCGGTAAGACCTGGACGCGTCAAGGAAAAGGTCATGTGGCCGTCGTCTTTCGGGTAAGTCTTTTCCAAATACGAGCCAATGGAGTTGAGATCGGCAACGGCCTGTGCGGGAGTAACCCCGGCCTTGAGATGCCCCAACACCATCAGAATGCCGCGGTTCCCGCGCGCATTCAGCACATTCACACCCTCCACCTGTTCTTGGTTAACGAGGGGCACCCAGAAATCGGGAAAAATAAACACCAACGTCCCGCGAAACTCGGGCGGCGCTACACCCAGGATGGTAAAAGGATGCCTGTTCAACTCAACAGTACGACCCACCACGCCGCGATCCTCTTGAAAATGGCTGTGCCAAAACGCGTAGGTGAGCACGATATACGGGGCGCTGTTTGGGCCTTGCTCATCGGAGCTGTGAAAGAAACGGCCCAGATAAGGCTGAATGCCTAGGGCGTCGAAGTAGTTCCCGGTCACTTCCAAGATCCAAGAGCTGGATGGATTGTTGCCCGTGTCCAGCCCCACCCCAGTGACGTTATAAGCTGCCAGACTGTCAAAGCTGCGGTTGCGATCGCGCAGATCGAGATAGTCGGGATATGACTGATTCACGGCCTGATCGCTGCCGCGCTCGATTCCGTAGAGACTTTGTGCCTGGGGCACATTCAACGGGCGCAGAATCAAAGCATCCAAGACGCCAAATACCACGGCGTTTGCACCAATTGCCACGGCCAGGGTCACAACGGCCACAGCGGTAAAGCCAGGAGATTTGCGCAACATGCGGAGAGCGAAGCGCACGTCCTGTACGAGCGATTCCACGAGCGTTCCACCCGCTGCTTCGCGGGATTCCTCTTTGTAGCGGACATGACCGCCGAACTCGATGCGTGCGCGACGCTCGGCTTCCGCGCGAGTAAGGCCGGAGCGTTCGAGATCGTCCGCGCGATGCTGGACGTGGGAGCGAAGCTCCTCCTCCATCTCCGCATTGATTTGGGAACGCTGGAAGAGAGTGGCGATGCGGAAACGCAGCGAGTCGAAGAGTTTCATACTTCCTCCGATTGCACAGAGAGCGCGGAAGCGATGGCAGTCACGAGGCGATTCCAGTTGGCGGTCTCTTCGCGCAGACGCTTGCGGCCCGCGGCAGTGAGTTCGTAAAACTTGGCGCGGCGATTGTTCTCCGAGGTGCCCCAGCTCGGCTTGAGCAGTCCCTGACGCACCAGGCGAAACAGACCGGGATAGAGCGCGCCCTGTTCGATCAGCAGTGCATTGCCGGAGATCTGTCCGATGCGCAGAAGGACGCCGTACCCATGCAGTGGGCCGAGGGAGACGGCCCTGAGGATGAGGAGATCGAGAGTGCCAGGAAGCAGTTGAGCTTGGTCGGTCACGCGCCCTCCTAAGATGGTTAGGAGACTAGCGCGATCACTCCTAAGCTGTCAAGGAGAGAACAAGCGAGCAATCAGATCCTTCATTGTGCCGATTTCGATCCAAGGAGCTTCTCGAACTCGGGTTCGGTGAGGGTCGGGACGCCTAGCTCTTTGGCTTTGTCGTACTTGGAGCCGGGGTCGCTGCCTACTACTACGTAGTCCGTTTTCTTGCTTACCGAGCCGGAGATTTTGGCGCCGTGTTGCATTACTAATTGGGCGGCTTCTTCGCGGGAGCGATTGGCCAGGCTGCCGGTGAAGACGAAGGACTTGCCGGCGAATTTCTGGCTCTTGAGGACGCGCTTTTCGGCGGTGGGGCGGACACCGGCTTTATCGAGCTTCTTGATGATTTTCTGGTTGGCGGATTCGGAGAAGAATTCGGCGATGGCGGCGGCTACTTTTGGACCTACTTCGGTCACCTCGAACAGTTGCTCCTCTTTGGCTTCCGCTAGGTCGTCCAGAGACGAGAAATGCTCGGCCAGGAGCTGGCCGGTGCGCTCGCCGACCATGCGGATGCCCAGCGCGTAGATTAGCCGGGCTAGTGTGTGTTTCTTGCTGGCGGCGATCTGGTCCAGCAAATTTTGCGCGGACTTCTCGCCCATGCGCTCGAGATCGGCAACATCATCCAGCTTCAGCGTGTACAGATCCGCGATGTCCTTGACCATGCCTTTGTCCACGAGCTGGTCGACAATTTTATCGCCCAGGCCGTTGATATCCATGGCATGGCGGCTGGCGAAATGCAGCAGCGATTCTTTGCGTTTCGCAGGACAGGCCGCGTTCACGCAACGATAGGCCACTTCGCCTTCGGCGCGGTGAATCGCGCTCCCGCACTCCGGGCAATTCTTGGGCATGCGAAACGGCTTGCGGTTGGCGCCTTCCTTGGTCACCTTGAGCACGTGTGGGATGACTTCGCCGGCGCGCTCGATCAGCACCGTATCGCCAATCTGCAATCCCAGCCGCTCGATCTCATCCATGTTGTGCAGCGTGGAACGGCTGACAGTGACGCCGCCGACCTGCACCGGCTCGAGCACGGCCACTGGCGTCAGCGTGCCCGTGCGACCGACCTGCACGCGAATATCGTTCACCACCGTGGTCTCTTGCCGGGCCGGATATTTGTAGGCGATGGCCCAGCGCGGGGCCTTCGCCGTGTAGCCCAATTCGCGCTGAATTCCCAGGGAATTGACCTTGATGACCACGCCGTCGATCTCGTAGGGCAGTTCCTCGCGCTTCGGCTCCCAGGCATCGCAGTATTTGTAGACCTGCTCGATCCCGTCGCACAGCTTCCAATCCTCCGAAGCGCGGAACCGCAATTGCTTCAATGCCTCCAGGGACTCCGAATGCTTCGCGAAAGGAACTTCGCCATCCACCAGCAAGTAGTACGCAAAGAATTCCAGGCGCCTCCGCGCGGTAATGGAAGGATCGAGCACGCGCACAGAACCCGCTGCGGCATTCCGCGGATTCACAAAAATCTTCCCGCCGCTCTCTTCCTGTTGCCGGTTCATGGCCTCAAACGATTTGCGCGTCATCAGCACTTCGCCGCGCACCTCAAATGTAGGCGGCAGCTTCACCTTCTTCAGTGCAGCCAAATCCACACGCAGCGGAATCGAGCGAATCGTCTTCACATTGGGCGTAACGTCCTCGCCCGTTCGCCCGTCCCCTCGCGTGACGCCGCGCGACAGCCCGCCATTCACGTACTGCAGCGAAATGCTCAGCCCATCGAACTTGTGCTCCGCGATGTACTCGATTTTCTCGCGGCCGCTTCCCTGTCGGACTCGCCGGTCAAAATCGCCCAACGTCTCGTACGAAAACGCATTGTCCAGGCTCAACATCGGCCGCGCGTGCTGCACGGTCTGGAATCCTTCGCGCGGCGTGGCGCCGACGCGCACCGTCGGCGAATCCGGCGTGATCAGCTTCGGATTCGCGGCCTCCAGCTCCTTGAGCCGGTTCATCATCCGGTCATACGCGGCGTCGGAAATCTCCGGCTGGTCCAGCACGTGATACAGATACTCGTGATGGCGCAGCTTGTCGCGCAGCTCTTCGATCTCGTGTTTGGCGGCTACCGCCTTGGCCATGGAACCCTCGGAAGAACGTTCACTGGAATCCGCATCATATTATATAGAATGGAGTTTTCGCGGCGCGCTTAGGACGCGCACTGGACGGTCGATGCAGGAAAGCCTTCGCAACGCTTTGCTGATTCACAATCCCAACGCCGGTTTCGGTGGCGCCGCCCGGCGCCGCCAGCTCGATGTCGCACGCCAGATTCTCTCCTCCGGCGGAATCGAAGCGGATCTCGAAGAAACGCGCGGCCCCGGCGATGCGACGCATATCGCGCGGCGGGCCACCGCACAGGGTCGCCAGCTCGTCATCGCCTGCGGCGGCGACGGCACCCTAAACGAAGTCGTCAACGGTCTTGCCACCCAAAATGGCCATCGTGTTCCCATGGCCTTGCTCCCCGGCGGTACCGCCAACGTGCTCGCGAAAGAGATCGGCTTGCCTTGGGATATCCCGGCCGCCGCGAAGGAATTAGTCCATGGCGAAGTAAAGGAAATCGCGCTTGGCCTCGCCACTCCGCTCAAAGAACCGTCGAAGGCACGCTACTTCCTCAGCGTCGCCGGCGCCGGACCCGACGGCATGATCGTCTACTCCATCGACCTCGATCTAAAAGCGCGCGTCGGGATACTCGCGTATTGGTGGCAAGGAGCGCGCGAACTCTTCCGCTACAAGTTCCCCCATTTTCGCGTTGTCGCAGGCGCGCAAAGGCTCGATGTCTCGCTCGTTGTCGTCGGCAGAACCAAGCATTACGGCGGACCCTTCCGCATCACTACCGAAGCCGACCTTTACGCCGACGAATTCGAAATCATGGGCCTCACCACGCAGAGCGGCTTCCGCTATTTGAGTTACTTACCAACGCTCTGGTTCGGCAAGCTGCGGGGCACCGAAGGCGTACACTTTTGGAAAGCCAACAGCATCGTATGTGAGCCGCTCGACTCCAATCCGGTTTACGCGCAGGTCGACGGCGAGCCGCTCGCGCGCCTCCCGGTCGAATTCAAAATCGTCCCGCGCGCGTTGAGACTCTTAGTCCCAAAAGACTCCGCCGCTGCGAAACTCTCCGCGCAATCCAAGAATTAAAATGGACGCCCTCACGCACGGGTTGGCGTCCTACTCCATCACCCGCGCCGCGTTCCCAAGAGCCTCGCGTACCACCCTGACCGCGGCAATCCTCGCCGGCGCTGCAGCCGACCTCGATCGACTCAGTGAATATATCGGCCCGTCCGCCTTCCTCGACTGGCATCGCACTGCCACCCACTCCATTGTAGGAACGCTGGTAATCGCCGCGGCTTTCTTGGTTGCGGCATCACTCACCACCAGGCACGAGCTAACGGCAGATCCAATCCGCACCGTTTTTCTTGCCTTACTCGCCGCTTGTTCTCTCCACGTGGCGATGGACCTGAGCCAAAACGCAAGCGTCCAGGTCCTTTGGCCCTTTCGCGCGCAGCGATATTCAGCCGACTGGGTCGCTCACTTCGACCTCTGGATCCTGCTGATTTTTCTGGCCGGCGTGCTTCTGCCGCAACTGCTCGCCCTCGTCACCGAAGAAATCGGCGCAAAGTCAAAAGCCCCGCGCGGACGAATCGGCGCAATCATCGCGCTGCTGGGAGTTTTCATTTACATCGGCACGCGACTTATTTTGCACGGCAACGCGGTCGCCATGATGGAAGCCCGCACTTACCGGGGAGAAGTGCCGCGCCGAGTCGCCGCCTTCGCCGAATCCGACTCACCACTCCACTGGCACGGCATTGTGGAAACTGAGCGCGCATTCCACGATTTGGATCTAAATCTCGCGCCGGGCTCCTCGTTCAACCCCGATGCCGCGACCATTTCCTATAAGCCAGAGCCCTCAGCCCCGCTCGAAGCCGCAGGCAGAACCGAGTCCGTTCGTCGCTTCCTGCAAGCCGCAAAATTCCCCAAAGCCACGGTAGAGAAAACGAATACCGGCTACCGCGTGCAAATCCGTGATCTGGCCGAGCAACGAGAAGCCCGTTCTGGGCCTCGCGTGATCGCAATCGTCGAAACCGACCCAAACGCCAAAGTACTGAGCGACGAACTTGCCTGGGATCAAAAAATGTAGTGCGCGCCCACGAGCGTCGCGAAGGCTGGAAACTATTTCACTGTTTTGGCGGGTGTCCCGCCCGTTCCTTCAACACCAACCGCGACACCGCGTAACTCACGGTCACGAACGCGATCGCCAGTACGGTAACCTGCAATTTGTGCTGCGCCAAATACGGCAAAGCATTCGTGCCATACCGCACCGCCAAATATCCCACGCCAAAGTATCGAATCACGCGCGCCAACCCAACTGCCGAGGCAAAACTCATCAGCGGCATCTCAAAGGCTCCCGCCGCTAGCACAAAAAACTTAAACGGCGTCGGCGGTGGCAGCATCGCCGCCACCAGCATCCCGCCAAAACCATTGCGCTCCACCCAGTGCCGGATGGCCCCAGCCCGCGCGCCCACCTTCCGATGAAACGCAGCTTCCTCAACCTTGCGGGCCAGTAAAAATAGCAAAATGCATCCCAGCAACGAGCCGAGCGCCGCCATACTCGCATATAACGGCATGCGCGCAGGCCGCCGCAGTGAAAGCTCGATCAGCAACAAATCATTGATAACGGGAAAAGTTAAAACGGACGAATCGAGGAACGAAATCAGGAACAGCCCCGGCGCGCCCAGCGTCCCTGCAAAGGCGACAATCTTCTGCTTCCAAGCGCCGATCTGTGCGGGCAGCGAAACGTGCTACCTCCTGCTTCCCTGTTTACTTCCGTTTTTTTACTGCGAAAACGCGCCGCGATCAAAATGACTCATAAATACCTGCATCAGCGCCGTGCGATGCAGGTTCGGCAATCTCGGAATCTCCCCGATCACCCGCACATGCCCAAAGCGCTCGATCGTCTCCCGGTTCTCCCGGTTCTGGTCCCCGATTAGCACTACGCCGTGCACCGGTAACTCCGCCGCGTGCAGCGCCGCCAGCGTCAGCAGTGTGTGATTCACCGTGCCAATGCTGCTGCGCGCCGCCAAGATCACCGGCAGCTTGAACTTCACCATCATATCCAGCATGAACTGCTTCTGGTTGATAGGCACCAAAACGCCGCCGACGCCTTCGATCACCACCCAATCAGTATTCAAGCTCGATGGCAAATTAATCCGCCCAAGATCAATCTCCGTTCCCGCCCACCGCGCCGCCAAGTCTGGCGAAACCGGCGGCACAAATTTGTATACCTCATCGATCGTGCGGTCCGTGCCGATTCCCGCCAGCCGCATCACCGTTACGCGATCCGATCCTTCCAGCGTGCCCGTCTGAATTGGCTTCCAATACACAGCGTCCAACGCAGCGCACAGCAGCGCCGCGAGCGTCGTCTTGCCCACTCCCGCGTCCGTCCCAGTGATGAAAAAATGATTCCTCAAGCGCGCTCCTCCTCAACCATGCGCGGCCAGCCCAAATTTCTTCGAGCGGCCGGCGCTCCGAGCGCGTATCTGACTTCGTGTGAGTAAACAAAATGAGATGGCATGCGATTCGACGGACTTACAGCTCAAAAGTTTCCCGCCAGGGCGCCCCCCTTTTCGGCGATTTCCCGTTCGTCTCGCAATGAAAGCGGCGCGACTTTCCCCCGCGTCGCCGTGAACCTGGCGTGACTCTTCATTTCCCCGTTCCGACCCGTTCTATTCGTCCTGGAACGATGACGCATGTTACCATCGCTTGGCAAGCCCCGTATCGCTCCCGCTTGTAACAACGATACGTTTCCGTTAGCGCCTCGTTGCGAAACTAGCGGCAGCCCGAGCCCCACGCAAGACGATAGCCTCACGTTTGACCCGCCATTAGCGAAATGTTATAAATCAACGACTTCGAAAAGCGTGTGCCGAGCATCCAGGGTTCCTGCCCGGGGTAGCGCAGTGCAATGACGCTCGGCGCCTGTGGTTTCAAGTTCCGGTCCCATCCACAAAATGGGGCTTTCTTGCAGTCTGGCAAGCTCCTCCCGGCGCGGCAAGCAATCACCAGGCATCTGGTGTGCCGGGAAAGGATGCCCAGAAACGTTACGCAGTTAACTTCGAAATCTCTTTTGTTCTCACGGAGGAGTGTTGATGCGCACCTGGCTTACACCTGCCTGGGCACTAGCTTGTAGATTCGCAAAATTCGGCGGAGCCGGCGCGATCGCTTCCCTGCTCACCGCCGCAGCCGCTTTCGCCAGATCCACTGAGGAAGTGGGCGGCGAAGCCAGTCTGAAGCTCCCCGATTTGAGCCAGGTTCAATTCCTCGGCGTTGACGGCCACAAACTCTTGCTATTCGGCATTCTTTTCTGCGTCTTCGGCCTGATCTTCGGCCTCGTAATCTACAGCCGACTGAAAAATCTTCCCGTGCATCGCTCCATGCGCGAAATTTCCGAGCTCATCTACGAAACTTGCAAGACCTACCTCATCACCCAGGGCAAATTCCTCATTGTTCTATGGCTCTTCATCGCCGTCGTCATCGTCCTCTACTTCGGCGTTCTCGCGCCCGTGCCCGGCAAATCCATCGCCATCACGCTACCCATCATTCTCGGCTTTAGCCTCGTTGGCATCGCCGGAAGCTACGGCGTGGCTTGGTTCGGAATCCGCGTCAACACTTTCGCCAACTCTCGCACCGCCTTCGCGAGCCTGCGCGGCAAGCCTTATCCGATTTACCACACGCCGCTGGAAGCCGGCATGAGCATCGGCATGATGCTCATCTCTGTCGAGCTGCTCATGATGCTTTTGATCCTCCTGTTCGTCCCCGGCGACTACGCCGGTCCCTGCTTCATCGGTTTCGCCATCGGTGAATCTCTGGGCGCGGCTGCCCTGCGCATCGCTGGTGGCATCTTCACCAAAATCGCTGATATCGGCTCCGACCTCATGAAGATCGTCTTCAAAATCAAAGAAGACGACGCGCGCAATCCCGGCGTGATCGCCGACTGCACCGGAGACAACGCCGGCGACTCCGTCGGCCCCAGCGCCGACGGCTTCGAAACGTACGGCGTCACCGGCGTCGCGCTCATCACCTTCATCCTCCTCGGCGTGAAAAATCCCACCGTGCAAGTCCAATTGCTCGTCTGGATTTTCGTCATGCGCATCGTCATGCTCATCGCCAGCGCCGCCGCCTACTTCATTAACGGCCTCATCGCCAAAGCGCGCTACGCCAACGTCGACCAGATGAATTACGAAGCTCCGCTCACTTCGCTCGTGTGGATTACCTCCGCCGTCTCCATCGCATTTACTTACGTCGTCTCCTCGCTGATCATCCCCGCTCTCGGGGGCGACTCTTCGCAGTGGTGGAAGCTCGCCACCATCATCTCTTGCGGCACGCTAGCCGGCGCCATCATCCCCGAGCTGGTAAAAGTCTTCACCTCCACTGAATCGCGTCACGTAAAAGAAGTCGTCAGGTCCGCCGAAGAAGGCGGCGCCTCTCTCGGCATTCTGTCGGGCTTCGTGGCTGGAAATTTCTCGGCCTATTACATCGGCCTCGCCATGGTCGCGCTCATGTCCGTCGGTTATCTCATCAGCAACCTCGGGCTCGGCGGCGTCATGATCGCCGCTCCGGTCTTCGCCTTCGGCCTCGTAGCCTTCGGTTTCCTCGGCATGGGCCCAGTCACCATCGCGGTCGATTCTTACGGACCGGTCACCGACAACGCGCAATCTGTGTACGAGCTTTCTCTCATCGAACAAATTCCCGGCATCCAAGCCGAACTAAAGCGCGACCACAACATCGACGTCAACTTCGAGCGCGCCAAAACTCTCCTTGAAGCCAACGACGGCGCCGGCAACACCTTTAAAGCCACCGCCAAGCCCGTGCTCATCGGCACCGCCGTGGTCGGCGCCACCACCATGATTTTCTCCATCATCATGGCACTCACCCACGGCCTAACCGTCAACGTGGAAAAACTCTCTCTTCTGCACGCGCCTTTCGTCCTCGGCCTCATCACCGGCGGCGCCATGATCTATTGGTTCACCGGAGCCTCCACCCAAGCCGTCACCACCGGCGCCTACCGTGCCGTCGAATTCATCAAGGCCCATATCAAGCTCGACGGCGCTGCCGCAGCCAGCGTCGCGGATAGCAAGCGTGTCGTCGAAATCTGCACGCAGTACGCACAAAAGGGCATGCTTAACATCTTCATCGCCGTTTTCTTCGCGACCTTGTCCTTCTCTTTCATCGAGCCCTTTTTCTTCATCGGCTACCTCATGTCCATCGCCACCTTCGGCTTGTACCAGGCCATCTTCATGGCCAACGCCGGCGGCGCTTGGGACAATGCCAAGAAAATCGTCGAAGTCGAGCTAAAACAAAAAGGCACGCCGCTCCACGACGCCACCGTAATCGGTGACACCGTGGGCGACCCGTTCAAGGACACTTCCTCCGTCGCCCTAAATCCAGTGATCAAGTTCACGACTCTCTTCGGCCTTCTCGCCGTAGAGCTAGCCGTGCAACTGACCGCCTCGCAAGGCGCGGCCCTCACCCACATTCTGGCCGCCGCCTTCTTCGCGGTCTCCTTCTTCTTCGTGTATCGTTCCTTCTACGGCATGCGCATCCGCGCCGGCGCGTAGAGGATTTTTGTAGGGGCGCAGCCTGGCTGCGGCAGGCAGGCTGCGCCCCGGCACGGCAAGGCTCCGAATATTGTAGAATGCAGCGGTCTTGCGGTCGTTTTTAGACACGATGTGAAATTTGTTCGCTGAGGTGTGCCAATGAAAAAAACTGCCGCCGTTATATGCTTCTCGCTCTTCGCCTTCGCTGCGCTCTCTCAAGCCCAAACTCAGGTCGACCCCAAATGGCAAATCCACGACCCCAATCGCCCTGTCCCCTCCGTCATCAACCCCGGCACCGCAAGCACCCAAGACGCTCCCGGTCGCCCGCCCTCCGACGCCATCGTCCTCTTCGAAGGCAAGGACCTCTCCAAGTGGCAGCACAAAGACGGCACCCCCGCCAAATGGAAAGTAGAAAACGGATACTTCGAAGTTGTCCCCAAAACCGGCCTGCTCTACACGCGCGACGCGTTCGGCGACTGCCAGCTCCATGTCGAATTTGCCGAGCCTCTGCCCGCGAAGGGCCAGGACCAGGACCGCGGCAATAGCGGCGTCTTCCTGCACGGCCTCTACGAAGTCCAGGTCCTCGACTCCTACGAAAGCAAAACCTACGCCGACGGCCAAGCCTCCGCCGTTTACGGTCAATTCCCTCCCCTCGTAAACGCCTCGCGCCCGCCTGCCCAATGGCAAACCTACGACATCATTTTTCACGGCCCGCGCTTCGACACCTTCGGCAAACTCCTCCGCCCCGCTCGCATCACCGCATTCCACAACGGCGTCCTAGTTCAAGACAACGTAGAGCTAACCGGCCCCACCGGCCACCACCAACGCCCGCCGTACGCCGCCACGCCGGAAAAACTCCCGCTGGCTCTCCAAGACCACAACCACCCAGTGCGCTACCGCAACATCTGGCTCCGCGAACTGAAATAGTACAGGGAGACTCCTGCCTGTCCTGCCCACCGCAGCAGCCTGGATCTTTCGAAATATTGGCGGCATTACTTCCGGATTGCCGACGATCCGCCCAGAATCACGATGAACGGCGAGCCGGAGGTTGCCAAACGTAAATCAAGTGCGGCCAGTTGATCGACGGCATCTGTTGGCTGTTTCGTTGACTTGCATCTTCCGCGCCCCTAACATGGCACTCCAAAGCTTCACCCGCATGATCGGTCAGACCATCTCGCATTATCGCATCATCGAGAAGCTGGGCGGCGGCGGTATGGGTGTCGTCTATAAGGCCGAAGACACCACTCTGGGCCGCCTCGTGGCGCTCAAATTCCTCCCGCAAGAGTTGGGCAAAGACCGGCAGGCGCTGGAGCGTTTCGAGCGCGAAGCTCGCGCTGCCTCAGTGCTGAACCATCCCAACATCTGCACGATTCACGAGACTGGCCAGCAGGATGGCCGGGCCTACATCGTGATGGAATTCCTGGAGGGCCACACGCTTAAGCAACGAATCGAGGGCAAGGCACTCAAAACCGATACCCTCTTCGATCTGGCCATTCAGATCGCCGATGCGCTCGATGCCGCGCACTCCAAGGGCATCATTCATCGTGACATCAAGCCCGCCAATATTTACGTCACTCCTCGCGGTCAAGCCAAGATTCTCGATTTCGGTCTAGCCAAAGTGCGTTCTTCAAACACCGCTCCCGAAAGCGGCAATACCCTCGCAACGTTAACGGAAGAACCCGCGCACCTCACTAGTCCCGGCGCTACTATTGGTACGGTCGCGTATATGTCGCCCGAACAAGTGCGAGGAGAGGAGCTGGACCCGCGTAGCGACCTATTCTCATTGGGTTTGGTTCTTTACGAGATGGCCACGAGTCGGCAAGCTTTCTCCGGCAGCAGCTCCGGCGTCATCTTTCATGCCATCCTCAGCCAAGCTCCGATTTCCCCGTCGCGGCTCAACCCTGAACTACCGGCGAGGCTGGAAGAAATCATTAACAAGGCTCTCGAGAAAGACCCCGAGATGCGGTATCAGAGCGCCGCCGAGCTGCGAACCGATCTGAAGCGCTTAAGGCGCGACACCGATTCGGGGCACTCGTCCGACCGTGCTGGAACAGTGGCAACCATTCCCGCAGCCATACCTCGCGAGCAGGATCTCAGTTCCGACTCGCAGATGCTTGCCGTTCTCGTCAAGAGGCACAAAGCGGCTGTCGTAGCTGCAATCCTTGTGGTTGTGCTCAGCGTTGGCGTCTTCGCGGCCTGGTTCTATTCCCATTCATCCCGAACGGCCTCGGCCCTCAAGATCGTTCCTTTCACCAGCTTGCCCGGTGTCAAATCCCAACCGGTGTTCTCGCCCGACGGCAACGCCATCGCTTTCGCTTGGGGAGGCGAAAATGACGACAATCAGGATATCTACGTGAAGCTGATCGGCGCCGGGACGCCGCTCCGGCTCACCACCAATCCGGATGCGGATTCGAGTCCAGCTTGGTCACCGGACGGTCGCTTCATCGCTTTCTTCCGTCAATCGACGACAGGCGCCGCTTATTACTTGGTTCCATCCCTTGGAGGTGCGGAGCGCAGGCTGGCGGATGCCTACCTAAGCCAAGTCGTTTTTGGTCGGCTTCTCGACTGGTCGCCCGATGGGAAATTCCTTGTGGTTGGGGACCAACTTTCGCCCAAAGATTCCCGCCCAAGTATCGTTTTGATCTCCATCGAGAGTGGTCAAAAAAAAACTATTCCATCGCCGCTCGTTCCTTATTTGGTCAGTCCCACCTTCTCTCCAGACGGCAAGAATCTGGCCTTTGTGGCAGGCCCCGGCTTTGTTTCGAGCGATATTTACATAGCGAAAGGGGCCGGGGGGGAACCCCGGCGTTTGACCTTTGATAATCGAGGGATTCGGGGTTTGACCTGGACTTCAGACGGCAGGGAAATTGTCTTCTCATATGATCGCGGAGGTCTTAACAGCCTGTGGAGGGTTTCGGTATCAGGCGGTGCGCCCGAGCCATTAGGCGGGGTTGGCGAAGACTCCTTCCAGCCCTCTGTCTCTCGCCAAGGAAACCGCCTCGCGTACTTACGGACGAGGACGAACATAAATGTCTGGCGTGCGGAAGGGCCAAGCTGGACAGGCGCCAAGGGCTCTCCTGTCAAATTGGTCTCCTCCACCCGGTCTCAAACGGACCTGGATATCTCTCCGAGCGGCCAAAAAGTTGCCTTCCGGTCCGATCGCGGGGGAGCTTATGAAATTTGGATTTGCGACAGCAACGGCTCAAATCCGGTTCAGTTGACGTCACTGGGTGCTTCAGATTCAGGCACACCACGCTGGTCTCCGAATGGTCAGGAAATTGCTTTCGACTCGCGCAAGGAAGGCCACGCTGATATCTACGTGATCAATACGGAGGGGGGCTCGCCGCGCCGCCTGACGACCGAACCCTTCGAAAACGCCGTGGCAAGCTGGTCCAAGGATGGCCGATGGATCTACTTCTCTTCGGATCGGACGGGAGCTATGCAACTGTGGAAAGTACCCGTCCAGGGCGGCCAGGCCGTGCAAGTCACCAAAGAGGGAGGATTCGTAGTGTTCGAGTCACGCAACGGAGAGTTTCTGTACTATATCAAAGATTTTACTGGTCCAATCTGGAGAATGCCGGTAGAGGGCGGCCAGGAAACTCGTGTCCTAGACCAAAATATTCGATGGAGCTATTGGAGGGTGCTCGAGAATGGTATCTGCTTCCTCGACTGGAGCGGAACGCCGCCCGCAATCGAGCTCTTCGATTTTGATACCCGACAACTGAAACGCATCACCACCGTAGATAGAGCAAAGGGCCCCGAAGGTTCGGGAGGTTTCGCCGTTTCCCCCGATGGCCAGTGGATTATTTTCGCTCGCACCGACCAGATCGATAGCGACATCATGCTGGTGGAAAATTTCCGCTGAATGCCTGTTGGTGGCTGACTGCAAGTTCTAATCTTGTTTCCCGCGACGGATTACGCCTCCCAAGCGGAGGCTTCCACTTCGTCCCAAGCCGCTGAGTATACGTGTCTCGCGACTCTTTTTGTGGTGGAAACTGACGCCAAAAATTTAACTTCGCTCACAACGCGGCCTAAGACACGTCAACTCAATTTGAACGTAGCTATGATTGGCAAAACGAATTCTCCTATGGTAGACAAGCTCGGCGCAGGCGCGTGGATTCCTCCCGTATCACGGACAAACCGGCAGTTATATTGAGGGGCAAACCACTGAAATTGATTTGGGAAGCAGGCGCTAATCTTGGGAGCGGCGCAAGGACTTGATCAGGGTGGAAAGCTCGAGGACCTCGATGTGAGCGGGGCAGGCGGGCCAGTTGTGGTGCCAGCAGACGATTACGTCGCAGCCAGTTAACGGATGGCCGTGGTCGCGAAAATTGCGGCTCTCAAATTCAAATTCGAGGTTCACGCGCTGCCAGCGCTTGGGCGCGATCTGGCGTTTGACCTCGCAATCGGGGAAACCGGCTTGAACGGATTCGACTACGTAGCCCAAATCTTTGGCGATCATCCCAAAAAGGAGCACGACGCCCTGTTCGTTCACGGGTTCGTGGCGCAGGGTCGGGAAGTCCATGGGTTCTCCGTAGGTGCGGCGTTCCTGCAGCGCAGCATGTTGTAATTGCCTCGGCAGGATTGTGGAAACGGATCGTTCGTTCGTCAGACGGGCACGGGTATCCCGTGCCCCTACAATCGTGTGAGGGGCAGCCGTTTGCTGGCTCAGGGCAGGCGGGGTGTCCCGTGCCCCTACGGCGGGATCGGGAACGAGGGCCAGGACATCGGCCCACTCCCGCTTGCCTTTGGCGAAATCGCGAAAAGCCTGCGGCAGGGCAGGCCAGCCGCCGAATCGCTTTTCCAGCGTGATTGGGTAGTGCTTTCCGTTCAGATCGTAGGCGCGCCGCGAAGGTACCGCGCGTAGTTTTCGGACCGTCTCGCCCCAGTCTGCCAGGAGTTCATGATCCTCTGGCCGGAGATACAGCCTATGCGGCTGGAGTCCCGCGGCCCTGACCGCGTCATTCCATCGAGGGAATAGGCGGAAGATGGAATTCTTGGGGATACGTGCGCCGGTGACGAATTCCAACAGGGAGGGCGCGCGGCCGAGCCGCCGTGCCACGGCGGCAATGGAAGTTACGAGATGCTGTTTGTTGGGCATGGGTGTTGAAGGCGGATTGAGAAACACACGGCACCGCTGCGCCGGCGACCTTCAGGTGGCCGTGGCGGTCTAAAGACTACGAAGAGGCAGAAAATTCAAACTGACGCACGACCCCGCAATCGTAAAAGCAGATCCCGCCGCCCCAGGCTGCGCAAGAGCACATCCCGAGGGTCGGGATGACAATTTTGGGGTTCGATGTAAGTGGACGGGCGGGCACGACGGTGTCGTGCCCCTACATATCCGCGGAAGCCGATGAGGAGATGCCTAAAACAAAAAAAGCGGGAGGAAATCTCCCGCTTTTTGGACGCACTTTTCTACCGAAAGAGTATAACAGAAAATAACGTTCCGTCGAGATGACCGGCCCCACGGGGCACCACATGCGCCCGCCCTACACCCCCGGCCCAGAAAAACTCCCGCTAGCGCTTCAAGACCACAACCACCCAGTGCGCTACCGCAACATCCGGCTCCGCGAACTGAAATAGGACGAGCTCGGCTTTCACAAACTTTTGTCCACGCGCCCGCAATCTTGTAGTATGTCCCCGGCAAAAGGGGGCCTATGCGTAATTTGTTTTCTCTATTTTTCGCCGCAGTCGCGTTACTCGCCATTCCCGGCTACTCGCAAACGAACGAAAAACCTTGGCAGCAACTTTTCAACGGCAAGGATCTCACCGGCTGGAAACACGTCGGCCCGGGCAACATGACCGTCGAGAACGGACTCATCCAGACGCACGGCGGCATGGGCCTGCTCTATTGGACCGCCGGCAAGGTCGGCAACTGCCGCATACGTGTTGTCTTCAAGATGCGCGACCACAACGACAATTCCGGCGTCTTCATCCGCATTCCCGTTGAGCCGCGCGAGCCGTGGATGCCCGTGCACTACGGTTACGAAGTTCAGATCGATAATCAGCCCGAAGATTCCAAGGAAGACGACTATCACGTGACGGGCGCGCTCTACTCCCTCACCAAGCCGCTCGCCCGCCCCGGCAAGCCCGGCCCCGAGTGGAACACCATGGTCATCACCCTCGATGGCCCGCACACCGTAGTCGTCCTCAACGACGTGAAAGTAACCGACTACACCGAGGGCCAGCCCGTTCCCGAGAAAAAATTTGAGTTCGAGCCCCAGCGCGGCCGCCGCCCCGACGAAGGCTACATGGGCCTGCAAAATCACAGCGACAACGACATCGTCTTTTTCAAGGAAGTAGCGCTGCAGCCGCTGCGCTAGCGAGAAGCAAGGGTATAGCTCAGGCCTGGTTCCTAGACCTGAGGCTTTTTCTTGTTTTTTTATTTTTTGCGTTTTCCCTTTCGAGTTTCAGTTCTTTCGTTTTTGCAAGTCAGGAGCCTCAATGAAAAAGGATCTCTCTCGCCGTAAATTCCTAAAGAAAACAGCCGGCGCCGCCAGCGCTCTCGCCGCCGCCAACACATTTCTCCTCCGAGACACACGCCTCGAAGCGAAAAGCTATCCCGCCGTGGCTCCCAGCGACCGCCTGCGCTTCGGCATCATCGGTATCGGCATGCAAGGCTCGGGATTGCTCACCGCTGCCGTGCAACTCCCTGGCGCCGAATGCGTCGCTGCCGCCGACCTCTATGACGGCCGCCACACCCTGGCGCGGGAAATCGTGGGCAATCCGAATCTTTTTGTCACACGCCGCTACAAAGATCTCCTCGACAATAAAGAAATTGATTGCCTGATCGCCGCCGTTCCCGACCATTGGCACAAGCAAGTAGTCGTCGACGCCGTGCGCGCCGGCAAAGACATCTACTGCGAAAAGCCGATGTCGCACTCGCCCGCCGATGGACTCGAGATGGTCAAAGCCGGCAAAGCCACGGGCCGCGTCATCCAGATCGGCTCACAGCGCGTCAGCTCGGTGCTCTGCGCGAAAGCCAAGGAGCTGATCGCCAACGGCACTATCGGGGACCTGATGATGGTTGAAGGCTCACTGGGCCGCAACGATCCCACCGGGGCATGGGAATACCCGCCGCCGTTCGATCTCTCTCCGCAGACACTCGATTGGGAAACGTGGCAGGGCACCGCGCCGCATCGCGCGTGGGATCCCGACATGTCTCCGAAATATTTCGCGCGCTGGCGCTGCTGGAAGGAATACGGCACGGGAGTTGCGGGCGACCTGCTCGTCCATCTGGTTAGCGGCATGATGTTCATGCTCGGCCTCAACGAGCCGCCCAAGCGCGTTCTCTCCACCGGCGGTATCCTTCGCTGGAAAGACGGCCGCAACATGCCGGACGTTCACGCCACGCTCTTCGAGTATGGCGACATTCCTGTTTACTTCCGCCTCAACCTCGGCACCGAATCTCCGGAAATCTATCGCTTCAACGGCTCCAAGGGCATTCTCGAAGTCACCGAAACCGCGCTCACTTATTACCCGCAGACCGGCAAGGACGAAAGTCCCAGCTATTACTCCTCGGGCTTCCCCCGCGCGATGCGCGAAGAATACGTCAACAAATGGCACCAGGAACACGATCCCGCTCCCGGCAAAGAACCCGGACTGCAAGGCTTCACCTTCCGCAGCGTATCTTGGGACGAACAGAAACCGCACATGTGGACCTATTTCCAAGCCGTGCGCACCCGCCAGCCCAACGTCGAAGACGTGCTCTTCGGCCACAACGCCGCACTGGCCTGCCACTTGGCCAACGAATCCTACTTCCGCAAAGCCGCCACCACTTGGGACGGCGAAAAAATAAAAACCTAACCGTGGCACAGCGATTTCTGGCAGTGCGCCGCCCGTTCAACCGTTGCAGGACGCGCTTCGGCGCGTCCCTCTCTCCGCCCTGAGTGAACTCCCCTCTTCGCTGCCCTTGCATCAAACCTAAGCCGCTCGCCTCCCACAAATGCCAACTCAACACCTCGCCACCCTCTTCTCCGCCGCGCCTCAGAAAATGATGCACTGGCTCCTGCATCTCGGCGGAATCGGTTTGATTCCCCTGGGCTTGCTCGACAGCTCCCCACTCCCCATTCCCGGCAGCATGGATTTCGTCACCATCCTTCTTTCCGCCCGCGACAAACATCTCTGGTTCTACTATGCCTGCATGGCCACGCTAGGTTCCGTGCTCGGCGGCTTTGTCACCTACCGTCTCGCGCGAAAAGGTGGCCAGGAGGCGCTGACAAAACGCTTCCCGAAACGCAAAGTCGACAAAGTTCTAAAGACCTTTGAACGCTGGGGCTTCGCCGCCATCGTCGTGCCGGCAATGCGCCGCCGCCGTTTCCGTTCGTGCCCTTCGTGATCGCCGCAGGCGCCATGCAGTATTCGTTACCCAAATTCTTGGCCGCTCTGACCATCGGCCGCTTCGTCCGTTACACCATCCTCGCCTTCTTGGCCGCCACCTACGGACGTCCTATCCTCTCGCTCTTCGCCCGCCACGCCCACGCCGCGCTCTTCATCGCCCTCGCACTCGCCGCCGCCACCGTAATCATCGTCCTGCTCGTCCGCAAGTATCGCTAGGGACGCGCTTTGCTGCATCCGGCATTCGCCTGCACTCATCACCAGGGAGTCGGAGCTTTAGAGTCCGTGTGGCAACCCTTGTTTTTCGTCAGGGCACGGCCTGCCTCGCGTAGGTGGGAATATCTGCAAACAAACGCCCCGGAATGATGCAAAATATCCACCGAACTTCACGCTCTGAAAGGTCCAGCCCTTGTTTGAACAAGCCTTCAAGAACATTGACGACATCCTCCGCAAAGAGGCTGGCTGCACCACCGAACTGGACTACACCGAGCAGACCTCCTGGCTCCTCTTCCTGAAATATCTCGACGCGCTCGAGCAGGACAAAGCCGATGAAGCCGGCCTGCAAGCCAAGAAGTACCCCTTCATCCTCGACAAACCCTACCGCTGGGAGGAATGGGCCGCACCGAAAGGCAAGGACGGCCAGATCGACCACAACAAAGCGAAAACCGGCGACGACCTTCGCGACTTCGTCAACGCCAAGCTCTTTCCCTATCTCCACGGCTTTAAGCAGAAGGCCAGCGGGCCCAACACCATCGAATACAAAATTGGTGAAATCTTCGGCGAAATCAAAAACAAGATTCAGAGCGGCTACAACCTGCGCGAGATCATCGACCACATCGACGAGCTCCGCTTCCGCTCGCAAGCCGAAAAGCACGAGCTGAGTCACCTCTACGAAGCCAAGATCAAGAACATGGGCAACGCCGGGCGCAACGGCGGCGAGTATTACACTCCGCGCCCCCTAATCCGCGCCATAATCCAGGTAGTAAAGCCCAAGATCGGCGACCGCATCTACGACGGCGCCTGTGGCTCCGCCGGCTTCCTCTGCGAATCCTTCGAGTATCTAAAGCCCCCCGGGAACGCCAATCTCCGTATTGGTGTCCGTAAAAACGCCATTGCAGAGAATGGCGTTCCCAGCAACCCCAAACTAACCACAAAGGATTTCAAGGTTCTCCAAGAGCGCACCTTCTTCGGCAAAGAAAAAAAATCTCTAGCCTACGTAATCGCCATCATGAACATGATCCTCCACGGCATAGAAGCCCCCAACATAATCCACACCAACACACTTACGGAAAATCTAGCCGACATTCAGGAAAAGGACCGCTACGACGTAGTCCTAGCGAATCCGCCCTTCGGCGGCCAGGAGCGCAAAGAAGTCCAGCAGAACTTCCCCATCCGCACCGGCGAAACTGCCTTCCTCTTCCTCCAGCATTTCATCAAGATTCTCAGGGCCGGCGGACGCGGCGGCATAGTCATCAAGAACACCTTCCTTTCTAACACGGACAACGCCTCCGTAAGCCTGCGCAAAATGCTGCTCGAAAGCTGCAACCTCCACAGCGTGCTCGATCTCCCCGGCGGCACCTTCCAGGGCGCTGGCGTAAAGACCGTGGTCCTCTTCTTCGAGAAAGGCACGAAGACTCGCAAAATCTGGTTCTATCAACTCGATCCCGGCCGCAACCTCGGCAAAACCAACCCGCTCAACGACGAAGACCTAGCCGAGTTCGTCGCACTGCAAAAGACATTCGCCGACTCGCCGAAATCGTGGAGCGTCGATGCCAAGACCATCGACCCGGCGATCTTTGACCTCTCCGTGAAGAATCCGAACGGTGACGAGGCAGTAGCGCACCGCAGCCCACAGGCGATCATGGACGAAATCGCCGCGCTGGATGCTGAGAGTGCGGAGGTGCTGCACGCCATCCAGGGGCTGCTATGAAACCCGGGTGGGAGATCATTCCGATGGGACAGCTTTGCTCCATCAAGAGCGGCAAGTCCGATACCAAAGACGCCGTCGAAGACGGTGCGTATGCATTCTTTGATCGCTCGCGCACCATCAAGAGGAGCTCGCGTTATCTCTATGATTCCGAAGCTCTCATCATCCCGGGCGAAGGCACGGAGTTCCTTCCGAAACACTTCATCGGCAAGTTCGACCTTCATCAACGGGCGTACGCGCTCTTTGATTTTTCTCCTCGAATCGAAGTGAAGTTTCTCTACTACTTTTTGCACCACCTGCGCGACTACTTCCCGCGTGTCGCAGTGGGTGCGACAGTGAAGTCGCTGAGGCTGCGGCACTTTGAGCAGCTTCCTGTCTCGCTCATCGGTCTCCCCGAACAGCAGCGCATCGTCGCCATCCTCGACGAAGCGTTTGACGACATCGCCACCGCCAAAGCTAACGCCGAAAAGAACCTCCAAAACGCCCGCGCTCTGTTTGAAAGCCGCCGGCAAGCCGTTTTTACTCAGCGTGGTGAGGGATGGGTTGAAAGAAAACTCGATCACATTTCGACCAACTTGGACAGCAAACGGGTCCCCATAACGAAGAGCGCCCGAGTAAGCGGCAAATACCCTTACTACGGTGCGTCTGGAATCGTCGATTACGTGGCCGAATACATTTTCGATGAAGATACGCTTCTGATCTCAGAGGACGGCGCAAATCTTTTGGCGAGATCGTCCCCCATTGCGTTCTCCGCATCGGGTAAGTACTGGGTGAACAACCACGCCCATATCTTGAAGTTCGAAAAAATGGCAACACAGAAGTTCGTTGAGCTTTATTTGGAGAGCATCAAACTGGATGAATACATCACAGGCGCTGCGCAGCCGAAACTGAACCAAAGGCTCTGAACTCAATTCCGATTCCGATTCCGAGTTCAATTGAGACACAAAGCCAAGTAGTTGAACGACTGACAACTCTGTCCGTCGAAACCCAGCGTCTCGAATCCATCTACCAGCAAAAGCTCGCCGCTCTGGAATCCCTGAAAAAATCTCTCCTACACCAGGCCTTCAATGGACAACTCTAAGCCTAATCCCGGGAACGCCAATCTCCGTATTGGCGCGCAGCGAAGCGCCGCCGCTCCAATCACCCACCACCAACCCGCCATTATGGAAAATGGCGTTCCCGGGTGGCACAGCCGCGGTTATCTCCCCCACTTTGAAAGCCCCGAAGCAACTCAGCATGTAACCTTTCATCTCGCCGACAGCCTTCCGAAATCCGTTCTCCTGCGCCTGGAATCCGAACTAAAAACTCTCCCCGAAGAAAAACGCGACGCCGAACGCCGCAAGCGCATAGACGCATGGATCGACGCCGGCCACGGCTCCTGCATTCTCCGTAATCCGAAAATCGCCGAAATGGTGCAGCAATCGTTGTTGAGCTTCGATGCCCAGCGGTACCGCCTCCTAGCCTGGGTGGTCATGCCCAATCACGTCCATGCCCTTCTCGAACCGCTGAATGGATGGACCATCGCCAAGGTCGTAGGTTCCTGGAAAAAGTTCACTGCCAGCAAGATTTACGATCACCACCAGCGCACCGGCGAGGGCCCCAGCTCTCCTATTTGGCACCGCGAATATTGGGACCGCTACATCCGCAATCAAAAACATTTCGAGCAAGCGATCGAGTATATCCATCAGAATCCGGTAAAGGCCGGCTTAGTCACTACACCAGCGATCTGGCCGTGGAGCAGTGCATTCCCTGGGAACGCCAATCTCCGTATTGGCGCGCGGCGAAACGCCGCCACTCCGAGAGGCGACCGCAAAAACGCCATTATGGAAAATGGCGTTCCCGGCAAACCATGAACGAAGCCGAAACTAGAGCCGAGCACATCGATCCCGCCCTAAAAGCCGCGGGCTGGGGCGTGGTCGATGGCAGCCGCATCCTCCGCGAACACGTCATCACCCTGGGCCGCCTCGAAGGCTACGGCCGCCGAGGCAAGCCGCTGATCGCCGATTACGTGCTGATCTTTCGCAATCACAAACTTGCCGTCATCGAAGCCAAAGCCTGGGACGAATCGCTCACGGAAGGCGTGGCGCAAGCGAAGAACTACGCCGATAAGATGGCAATTCGCTTCGGATACTCCACCAACGGGCGAGAGCTTTACGGCATCGACATGCAAGAAGGCAAAGAAGGCGTCTTGGACCAGTACCCAACGCCGGAAGAACTCTGGAATCGCACCTTCGCCGATGCCAACACCTGGCGTGACCGCTTCGCTGCCGTTCCCTTCGAGGATAGAGGCGGCTACTTCCAGGGACGCTACTATCAGGACCTCGCCATCGAACGCGTGATGGAAGCCATCGCCGCCGACAAGTCCCGCATACTTCTAACCCTCGCGACTGGCACGGGCAAAACCTTCATTGCCTTTCAGATTGCGTGGAAACTGTTTCACAGCCGCTGGAACCTGAGCCGCGAGCCTGTACGCCGCCCCCGCATTCTCTTTCTCGCCGATCGCAACATCCTCGCCGATCAGGCCTACAACGCCTTCTCCGCTTTTCCCGAAGATGCTATGGCCCGCATCGAGCCCGAAGAAATCCGTAAGAAAGGCAAAGTCCCGAAGAACGCCAGTCTCTTTTTCACCATCTTCCAGACATTTATGAGCGGCCCTCCCAAGGATGGAAAGCCCTCGCCGTATTTCGGTGAGTATCCGCCGGACTTTTTTGATTTCATCGCGATCGATGAGTGCCACCGCGGCGGCGCGAACGATGAAAGCAACTGGCGCGGCATTCTCGAGTACTTCGCGCCCGCCGTACAGCTCGGCCTCACCGCCACGCCTAAGCGCAAAGACAACGTAGACACCTATGCCTACTTTGGTGACCCGGTTTACGTCTACTCGCTCAAAGAGGGCATCAACGACGGCTTCCTCACCCCCTTCAAAGTGAAGCAGATTTCCACCACCCTCGATGAGTACGTCTACACACCCGACGACAAGCTGATCGAGGGCGAGGTCGAAACCGGAAAACGCTACACCGAACCCGATTTCAATAAGATCATCGAGATTAAAGAACGCGAAGCGTATCGCGTGAAACTCTTCATGGACCAGATTAACCAGAATGAAAAAACTCTGGTCTTCTGCGCTACGCAGGACCATGCCCTCGCCGTGCGCGACCTGATCAACCAGATGAAGGCCAGCAAGGACCCCAACTACTGCCAGCGCGTCACCGCCAACGACGGCTCGCTGGGCGACCAGCATCTCCGCGATTTTCAGGACAACGAGAGAACAATCCCCACCATCCTGACCACTTCCCAAAAACTCTCCACCGGAGTCGACGCGCGAAATATTCGCAACATCGTTCTAATGCGCTCCATACACTCCATGATCGAATTCAAGCAAATCATCGGCCGCGGCACCCGCCTCTATGACGGCAAGGATTACTTCACGATTTACGATTTCGTGAAGGCTCACCACCATTTCAACGATCCGGAGTGGGATGGCGAGCCGATCGAGCCCGAACCCAGAGAGGAATCGAACCGGCCCAGGATACCCCGTCCCCCGCGGCCAGTCCCTGAACCCGAGCCGCCCCGCAAGAGAATCCAGGTGAAACTTGCCGACGGGAAAGCTCGTGCCATACAGCACATGATGATGACCAGCTTCTGGCACACAGACGGTACACCTGTCTCCGCGCAGCAATTCATGGAAATGCTCTTCGGCAAGCTCCCTGAGTTTTTCAAGAACGAGGCCGAGCTACGCGCGCTCTGGAGCGCCCCGGACACCCGTGCCAAGTTGCTCCGCGGACTGGCGGAAAAGGGTTTTGGCGCCGACCAGATGCGCGAGATGCAGAAAATCATCAACGCGGAGAAGAGCGATCTTTTCGACGTGCTAGCCTATGTGGCCTACGCTTTGCCGACGCTAACCCGCGAGGAGCGCGCCGCCGGCGCCAAGGTGCGGATCAGGGACCACTTCAACGGCAAACAGCAGATGTTCCTCGACTTCGTCCTAGCTCACTACGTGAAGGAAGGCGTGCAAGAGCTGGACCAGGAGAAACTGACGCCCTTACTCCGCCTCAGGTATCACGATTCCATCGCCGATGCCCTAGCCGACCTCGGTAAACCCGAAGAGATCGGCACCGTCTTCGCCGGCTTCCAAAAATACCTCTACCAGCGGGCGGCTTAAGCCTCCCGTTAAAAATGCCCGCAATCCATTCAGAACTAGGAACTTATAAGTTTACTATTGACAAACGTCCAGACCTGTGGTATGGTTGAGCGTGTTATCTCGAAGAAACCTCTCTTGCCCCTCCCGTCGCTCCAGCCCTAACTCTCGACCAACTTTAACTACCTTTAAAATCAACACTTGCAAAAGTGTATCAAAACAAAGGACTTTAACTCCGTTTAGAATGAACACTTATGAAAAAACGGGGGGGAGGGGCGCCCCCGCCGGTCTACAATCAGCAACTTCCCCGTTTGCAACTCAGAGAACGCCCGTCATATGCGCCACGTGGCGCCTCTATCCCCTGTGGCCTCACTCGATTGCGCATACTTCCTGTCACCACGTGGGTCGGGCGTATCTTACCTCGGTCCGCAACGTTCCTACCTTCCAACGTGCAACGCGCAAAACATGCTACCATCGCCTCAAGTTCGTTCCCTTCCCACGGGCGGCACATACTTATGCCCCCAGACGGCACACGTCGCAGTGCACGCATTCCCAAACAGATTGCTATCTCTCTCGTTGGAAGCGACATCGAAGGACGTGTCTTTTCCGAGCAGACCAAGACCGTGCTGCTCAGCCGCCACGGCGCCGGAATCATCTCCGCATACAAGCTGTCCGCCGAGCAGGAAATCGTCATCCGCAGCGAGGAGTCCAAGAAAGAGATTGAGGCCCGGGTGGTGGGTCAGATCGGGTCAGACGGCGCCACCTACATTTACGGCGTGGCCTTCCTGGACCCGCAGATCAATTTTTGGGGAATCGATTTCCCGGACTTGTCGGAAACCGAAAGGCAAGCCGCCAAAACGCTGTTGGAGTGCAGCAGTTGTCACGCGCGGGAGATGGCCGACCACAGCGATCTCGCGTCCGACGTAATGGCCGTCAACCAGAGCATTGTGCGGTACTGCCAGAAGTGCGGGTCGTCGACACTGTGGAAGCAGCCCGCCCCGTCCGCGGAGGGGCCCGACTTGTCCGCTGGGGCGGACGTACCCGCCGGCCCTGGCTCGTCGAGCGCAGAGGAGCGGCCTTCCGCGTTCGCCGGGCCTGCATGGATGCAGACGGAAACGCGGGGGCCTACGGCCACGCTCGAGCCGGTCACGGCGCGCGCTTCGGCCGCCGATGTGGCTACCGCGGAGCCGCCAACTGCCGCGGCGTCCGCTGCCAGCCTTGCCGCGAAGGGACAAGAGAATCGGCGAAAGCATGCCCGCACGCGGGTGAACTTCAAGGCCTGCGTGCGCCGACCGGGCTTGCCTGACGATGTCGTGGCCTGCGAAGACATGTCGCGCGGCGGGCTGCGCTTCAAAAGCAGCAAGCAGTATTTTGAAACGACGCTGATCGATGTCGCCGTGCCATACTCGCCGGGGGGCCAGGCGATCTTTGTTCCCGCGCAGATCAGGTACGTCCAGGAACTTCCGGAGCAAAAAATGTATCGGTGCGGCGTGATGTACCTGCGCAGCGGAAGATGAAAGGAAGAACGCAAAGGCAAGAAACAGGCCGCCTCTGAATGCGAATACAGGATTGTGCCGAGAGGCATAATCGTTTTCCTGCTCAACCGAGCGGCGCTGCGGCGAATCTAAACCGTAAGCGCCATGGGTCGCCGGCTGGAAATCGATGCAGTGCGTGGATTGATGCTGGTGTGGATGGTGCTGACGCACCTGCCAACGTTTTTGCCGACCTATACGAATCAGCCGTTCGGTTTCGTCTCCGCCTCGGAAGGATTCATTTTTCTGTCCGCGCTCTTCACCGGGCGGATTTATTTCCGGCTCGCTGAACGCGACGGCTACCCGGCGATGCGCGGCAAACTGCTGCTGCGCACGCTGCGTTTGTACGGGTATCACGCGCTCCTGCTCGCGTTCGCGTTTTTAGTGGCCGTGCCGATTGCTGCGCGCGGGAACCGCCCGCAGCTCCACAATCTGCTCGATTTTTATTTCGCCGCCGGCCCGAAGCAGGCGATCACCGAAGCCTTTCTTCTGATTTATCGTCCTCCGCTCCTGGACATTCTTCCCATGTACATTTTGTTTCTGCTGCTTACGCCTCTCGCCCTGACAATTTCTCGCCGCGTTGGCTGGAGCCCCATTCTCGCGGGAAGCGCCACGATTTGGTTCCTGGCGCATCTGGGCGTGCGCGAAGCGGAACACGATTTCGTGAATCGCGTCCTGCGCGTGCGCATCCCCATGAATGAAATGGGGGCCTTTGATTTATGGGCCTGGCAATTCCTGTGGATTCTCGGTTTGTGGTTCGGAGTGCGCTGGGCGCAGGGCAACCTGCCGGTGGAAAAATGGGCGCGGCGCGCGGTGGTTCCCGCAGCGATTGCTGTTGCGGTGCTTTTGCCATTACGGTACGCGGTGGGGCGAGGAATCGAGTTGGGTGCGTTCGAGCCTCTGTTTGATAAGTGGCACTTCGGCGTCCTCCGCCTGATCAATTTCGCGGCGGTGGCGGCGCTGCTGATTCGGTTTCAGCCGATACTGAAGCCGGCGGCGGTGCGCCCGCTGGTTTTGCTGGGACAGGCTTCGCTGCAAGTTTTCTGCGTACACGTTCTGTTCACTTTCGCGGGGCTGACGCTGCTGGGAAACGCGGCGATGCTGAGCGCATGGGAGCAAATCGCGTTACTGGCGACCACTCTGGGGGCAATGCTGCTGACGGCGAGAGTATTTTCCAAGTCGGAGGCGAAGGTGGAGCGAAAGGGGAACAGCTCACCAGGAGCACCGGAACTGGCGCCGGCATCGGCGTTGCCGGCGCAGGCGGAATCGCGTCTGCAGTATTGCGACATGAAGTAAAAGCGCCTCCCTCGCGAGGATAACACCTGCGTTGAAGGCAAACTTTTGGCCAGCTATAGCCCTTCCCTTAGTACCCCCAAACCGGTACCCCTGCGCTATGTGGAGTTCGCAGGTGCCCGGCGACAATGCTTGCAGAAAGTGGAGACCGCTACAGGTCTTGCACAGAGGCTCGCGCAAACCTATGTCCGAACACTTGAGTGCTGTAGCGCCGACGCAATTTGCGGCTGTCCCCGCAACGCGAGCGGAACGCAGGCAGATGCGCCGGGCGGGGATTTCCCTGCAGGTGCGCATTCGCAGCGCGGATTTCAACGACGGAAACCTCGATGAAGTGCGGATGACGCAAAACGCCTCGCGAAAGGCGCTCTATTTTTTCACAAACCTGAACCGCTATTACAAGGGGATGCGCGTTCGGGTGACCTCTCCTTACAACCCGGACGCTGGCGCGACGAACCTGGAACAAATCGGGGAAGTGGTGCGGGTGCAAAGACGGGAAGACGAGTACGGAGTGGCAGTGGCAATTCTGGCTGGTGCGCAACCGGGGGGCACGCCGTCCGCTGGCCCGAGCGCACTCGCGGAATCCGCGAGCGCCGCCGTGGCGAGCACCGCGCCGAGCGAGCGCCGCTGCGGAGCCCGGTCGCCGTTTATCGCGCCAGTGGAGATGCTGGAGATGCAGACGGGATCGCGCATTCAGGCGCGCACGTCGGATTTGAGCCCGCAAGGCTGTTATATAGACACCCTCAACCCCCTACCAGTAGCGACCGCGGTGCGGCTGCAGATCCACCGGGCGGGCATGATTCTTGACGTGCTTGCCAATGTCAGTTCACGGCATGTGGGTTCAGGGATGGGGCTGGTGTTCGGGGAGATCACGGCGACGCAGAGGGCGGTCCTGGAGAGTTGGCTTGGCGAATTGGGCTTGCCGCCGCGCAGCGTGTTCGAGAATCCGTTCCCCCAAGCGAATGAGGCATCTTCGCCCGACGCGGACCGTGCACTGCGGCTGGTGCAGATACTGTTGCGCAAGGGTGTGCTGAGCCAGTCTGAAGCAACGGAAGTCCTGCGGGAGTTTTAAGGACTAAGCGGCGGTAAGGGGAGCAGCTCGTGGTCACGACCTCGCCTTCAACGACCAACTACCGACCCTCGAATTACCCTTGCACTTCCTTAATTGTGCAAAAGGAATGGAAGGATGTGTTCCAGTTGGCGAAATAAATTGCTTTAAATCATATACTTAATCAGGTCTTGCAGATGGAATCTGGCGTGCACTACCCCCAAGTGCTTAAGGCCAGAGTGCAGTTCGTGGGCGCGGTCAGACCTGACCTGTGAAGGACACCCGGTAAGATAAATGACAATGATGATTCGCCGAATTTTGATGATCCTGGCAATTGCGGTCCTGCTGTCCTGCCTCGCGCAGACAGCTAGCGCGGAGACTGTGGCAAAGATCGCCGTGCCGGAACCAGGGACAATTGCGCTGCTGGGGACGGGGTTGCTGCTTTGCGCGCGCCTGCTACGTAGAAAGAAGGAAGACGGCGAAGAGACCGCCGCGTAGTTTTCGACACCGCTACCTTCTGTCAAATCTTTAAGCAAGAATTGCGAGCCTGGCGACACCATCGCCGGGCTTTTTTGTCCCCTCCCGTATCTTGGGTCTCAACCCACCTTCTGCTTGCCGCTACTTTGTTCAGCTCTGAGATCGCCTAGAATCGCAGTACGATGCCCGCGGAAAAGCGGGGTTGCTTCTGTGTTTTGGAGTTGAAGTGGGTAAGGAGGTAGTCAATCTCGATGGGACGCAAAGAGAGAAGAGGCAACAACTTCAGATCCAGGCCGGCGCCGAGCGTGGCGGCGAAGCCGTTTTGGGTAGTGGGGGCGGTGAATACCGGGGTGGAGCTGGAACCGACGGATTCATGGGCGCCACCGGCGAGAAAATGCGCGAAGGGAGAAATGGGCCCGGGAAAGCGAAGCTGCGGGCCGACGAGATACGTTTTCAAGTGCGTGTTAGAGCCCTGGTGCGAGCCGGAAGTGTCGCTGTACTCGGCGGCGAGAGCAAGTGGGCCCAGAACTTTTAGAGCTGCGGAAACTTCCCAGCCGTTGAGGTTGAGATGTTGGGTGTTCGCAGCCGTGGGGCAGCCGGGGATGGGGCAGAGTGCGGCAGTCTGCAGGAACGTGACGGGAGCATGGGTAAAGGAATAGCCGCCGTAGAGCTCGAGCTTCTGGGCGTGTGAAGGTGCGGCGAACAGGAGTGCGGCGAAAACGAAAACGAGAGTGCAGAGTGACGCGAAAATGCGCATGAACGGACTTCCCCCTTTTTGAATGTTGGCTAGGTTCGAGGTTGGATGCCTGGATTTTCCGGGGCGGTTGTACGAAATGCGATCTCGTGCCCTACTCGTAACGCAAGGCGACGATGGGATCGACACGCATGGCGCGGCGCGCGGGTATGTAGCTGGCGGCTAGCGCCACTAGAATCAGGATCATGGCCACGGCCAGGAAGGTGAGCGGGTCGGTGGGGCTGATACCGTAGAGCATGTCCGCCATTAAGCGAGTTAAAGCGACAGAAGCGGCGAGACCCAGAAGCACGCCGATGCCGGCCATCTTCGCTCCGTGGCTGAGGACTAGACGCAGGACGTCCGCGCGGCGTGCACCAAGCGCGACGCGAATGCCGATCTCCTGGGTGCGCTGGCCGACTAGATACGAAACTACGCCGTAGATGCCGACGCTTGAAAGGGCCAGCGCCAAGCCGGCAAAAGAGCCGAACAAGGTCATGGAGAAGCGGCGCCCGGCCAGTGAGTCTGAAATGATTTGATCCATGGTCCGAGCGCCGAAAATCACCTGGTCCTTGCTCATCTGCTGACTCGTGCGGCGAAGAGAATCGAGTAGCGTGGATACCGGTGCGTTAGAGCGCAGCACCATGCTGCTGCCATTGTGAACCATCGCGATGTAAGCGTCGGGCATCTGCATGCACGGAACGTAAAGCTGGGCGCGGAGAGATTGCGTGGCGTCCGAATCGAGACCCCACTGGTTGACGTGGCCGACAATGCCCACAATCTCCGCCCGTTTGCCGGTGCTGCTCAAGATGATGCCTCTACCCAGAGGATTCTCGTTTCCGAAATATTTTCGTGCGAAGACGTCATCGATCACGACGACCAGCGGGGAGCGTTCATTGTCCTGCGCCGTGAAGAAGCGGCCGCGTACCAGCGGGATGCCCATGGTGTTGAGGTAACCTGGTCCCACGACGTAGTGGATGGTCCAGCTCATTTCGTTTTCACTTGACGGCTTCGGCTGGGTATCGAGCCAGAAAAGCTGCTCGTCGTCGCTGACGAGTGGAAGCCCTTCCCACGTCTGCGCTTCTGCTTGGACGCCTGGAATCGATGACAATTTTTCGTCAAGCTCGCGAACCGCGGCGCGAATTGCGTCCGGGCTTGCGGTCGTCATGGACGGAGGAAACGAAACACTAAAGGTCAAAACGTTCTTGGATTCAAATCCCGGATTGACGTCCCAAAGACGCGTCAGGGTGCGAATCATAAGTCCCGCGCCGACGAGCAAAACCAGCGCCATGGCCATTTCCACGACGACGAATACGCCCTGGGTGCGCAGCCGCGCGCCACTTGTACCGCGGCCGCTTTCCTTAAGGGTATCGTGCAGACGGAGGTGAGCGATTTTCAGGGCCGGCGCCAAACCGAAGAGAATTCCGGCGAGCAGCGAAATCGCCAGGGTGAAAAACAAGACGTGGGAATCGAGCTGGATTTCCGCGGCGCGGGGAAGTTCAGCAGGCAGCGCCCCAAGTGCAGCGTGCGTGCCCCAGTGTGCCAGGAGAAGTCCGAGCCCGCCGCCAGCAAGAGCGAGGAGCACGCTCTCCGTGAGAAGCTGGCCGATCAATCGCCGCTTGCCCGCGCCCAAGGCAGCGCGGATGGCGAACTCGCGCGTGCGGGCGGTGGAGCGCGCGAGCAGGAGATTGGCGACGTTTACGCACGCGATCAAGAGCACGAATCCCACGGCTCCGAGCAAGACGAGGAGGATTGGCTGGACGTCGCCAAGCATGTCCTTTCTGATAGGCAAGAAGCTGGCGCCGATGCCTTTGTCCACTTCGGGATACATCGCAGCGAGATTGCCCGTGACGCGCTCCATGTCCGCGCGGGCCTGTTCGAGCGAGATGCCGGGCTTCAACCGGCCAACTCCGTGGATGCCCAACCCCGCGCCTCGATTGGGGAGAAGGTTGTTGGTCCACTGGCCGATGGGGACGAAGACATCGGCGAGATTGGCAGTTGTAAGGAAGAGGTCGAAGTTTTGGGGGGTGACGCCGACGATCGTGTAATCCTTGCCGTCCAAGGTGAGCGACTTTCCAAGAACGTTAGGAGAGGACCCGAACTTGTGCTTCCAGAGGCCGGCGCTGATCATCGCGACGGGGGCGGCACCGATCTCATCCTCGCCGGGGGCAAAGTTCCGGCCGATAACCGGATTCACGCCGAGCAGCGGGAAAAAGTCAGAAGAAATGAAGCGAGCACGCACCTGTTCGGCTTCGCCGAGGCCGGTAAGGCTGAAACCGTAACCGCGCGCGATGGCCATGAAGGCAAATGTGTGGTTGTTCTGTTGCCAGTCGCGAAAATTCGGGTACGAGATGGAGCCGCGGTCGAAATTTGGTTTGCTCTCGTGCAGGGTGACGAGCTCTTCGGAATGCGGGTAGGGCAGCGGATTCAGAAGAACGCCGTTGACCACGGAGAAGAGAGCGGTGTTGGCGCCGATGCCGAGGGCGAGCGTTAGGACAGCGACGAGGGTGAAGCCGGGATTCTTGCGGAGCATGCGGGCGCCGTAGCGGAGGTCTTGCAGGAGTTCTTCGAGCCACAGCCAGCCCCATTGGTCGCGGGCGATTTGTTGTACGAGCGTGACGTTGCCGAATTCGCGGCGCGCGGTTTGCTCTGCGCGTTCGGCGGACTCGCCGCGGTCCATGCGATCGTCTACCGCCATCCGCAAGTGGCTCTGCAATTCCTGTGCGAGTTCTTCCTGCCTATTGTGCCGCTGCCAGGGAAATCTCATGCTTGGCCTCGTTTTGCAGGACTGAGTACGCCGGCGATCGCGTCGGAGAGTTGTTCCCAGCGGGAGCGTTCGGAAAGGAGCTGCTTTTTGCCAGTGGCGGTGAGGCGGTAGACGCGGACGCGCTGTTTATTTTCGGAACGTTTCCAGTCGGCGGCGATCCATTTTTGGCGCTCGAGGCGATGGAGAGCAGGATAGAGGGAGCCGGTGTCAACTTGGAGGATTTCGCCGGAGTTGGCGCGGATGGCTTGGCTGATGCCGTAGCCGTGCCGCGGTCCCCACTGAAGCGTTTGCAGGATCAGCAGGTCGAGCGTTCCCTGCAGCAGCTCGATGCGGTTCTGGTAGCGGTTGGCCAAGATCACCTCCGGTAGTAGACCTTCTACACCCTAGCATGTAGGACGTCTACAGCCTCGAATGGTTTGCAGGTGCGGTGCCTATTTTTTCCAAATGGATGCCGTTGACATAAAAGGTGCTTATTAGCGGCGGCTCGCGTCGTTGGAAGAGCGGGTGACCGGAATTGGGACTGTGGTTGACGGAAGCGGACAGTAATTTCCTCTTGCTTACCGAGGGGAAGCCGCGTAAGTTGGCTCGGTAACCGAGGGGAACCGTGAGCAGACCTTCTGATTTGGTGCAAGGGACATTAGATTTGCTGCTGTTGAAAATCCTGGCGCTGGAAGCCATGAACGGGTGGTCCATCAGTCAGCGGCTGTGGCAGATTTCGGGCGAGGTGCTGCAGGTCAGCGACGGGTCGCTGTATCCGGCGCTGCATAAGCTGGAGCAGGAAGGGTGGATCAGCGCGGACTGGAGGCCCAGCGAGAACAACCGGCGCGCGAAGTTTTATTCGTTGACGCGGCTGGGGCGCAAGCAACTGGAAAAAGAAGCGGCCAACTGGGACCGGCTGTCTGGCGCGATCACGCAGATCGTACGACTGAAGGAGGCGTAGCATGAGCTGGCAAAATTGGATTTACACCGTGCCGCTGCGTCTGCGCTCCCTTCTGCGGCGTGAAGAAGTGGAGCGGGAGCTTGACGAAGAGATGCGCTATCACCTGGAGCGCAAAACTGAGGAATGCGTAGCGGCCGGGCTAACTCCTGCCGAGGCGCGGCACGCGGCAATGCGAGCGATGGATGGAATCGAGAGGCAGAAGGAAGAGTGCCGGGACATGCGAAAAGTGAACTGGCTGGAAGATTTTTTGCAGGACTTGCGCTATGCCGCCAGAATGCTGCGGCGGAATCCTGGGTTCGCCGCGGTTGTGGTGCTGACGCTGGCGCTGGGAATCGGCGCGAACACGGCGATCTTTTCGGTGATCGACGGGATTCTCCTGCGGCCGCTGCCGTACGGGGATGCCGACCGCCTGGTGATCGTGTGGGAGAACAATTTGCGGCGGTCATACCCGCAAAATGTCGCTAGCCCGCCAAACTTTCTCGACTGGCAGACGCAAAACCACGTTTTCTCCGGAATGTCCTGCCTCTCGGACCTGCGCGGAAACTTAACCGGCAGTGGCGACCCAGAGCAAATCGTCACGCAGTATGTTTCCGCGAATTTCTTCTCGATTCTGGGCGTGAACCCGATTCTCGGGCCGGGCTTCACAGCGGAAAACGGCGAGGACGGCAAGGACAAGGTCGTTGTGCTGAGTTATGGGCTCTGGAAGAGACGCTTCGCAGGCGACCCCGGGATTGTGGGGAAGACCATCGAGTTGAACGGAAAGATTTTGTCCGTCGTAGGGGTGATGCCGGAGAAATTCAACTTCTTCATTAAGCAGGGAACATTGACCGGTGAGAAGCCGCAACTTTGGTCGCCTTGGGTGCTTCCGGCGGCATATCACCAGCGCAAGAACAGCGGGCGTTTCATGACCGTGGTGGCGCGTCTGCAGCCTCGAGTCACAAAGGCGCAGGCGCAAACGGAGATGACGGCGATCGCGACGAGGCTCGCGCAGGAATATCCCGACTTTGACGGCCACTGGGGAGCAACGGTGGTAGGTTTGCGCGAGCAGATTTCCGGAGAGTTGCGGCCGGCGCTGTTGCTATTGCTTGGCGCGGTGGGATTTGTGCTCCTGATCGCGTGCGCGAACGTCTCGAGCCTGCTGCTGGCGCGAGCGGCGGGCCGGGAAAGAGAAATGGGCATCCGAACCGCAATCGGGGCCAGCCGCTGGAGAATGGCGCGGCAACTCTTAACGGAGAGTGTTTTGCTGGCCATGATTGGAGGCGGCGTTGGCATCGCTCTGGCGGTCTGGGGAACAAACCTGTTGCTGGCGGCAAGCCCCGCGAATCTGCTCGCCCTGCAGCGGGTTCCGATCGACTGGCGCGTTCTGGCTTTTGCGTGCGGGATCACTTTGTTTGCCGGACTGCTGTTCGGATTCTTGCCGTCCTACATCTCTTCGCGCAGCGCCATTGCCGAAACATTGAAAGAGGGGGGACGCAGCGCGTCGGCCGGGCGGCAAAGAAGAACCGTCCGCAGCGCGTTTGTGGTGGCGCAAATCGGCATGGCGCTGGTCTTGCTCGCGGGCTCGGGCCTGCTGATGCGGAGCTTCGCCCTGCTGCTGGGCGTCAATCCAGGGTTTGACGCGAAAAATCTCCTGACGTTCACGGTGACATTGCCCAGCGCGAGATACGCCACGGATGCCGCGCAACTGGCGTTTTTCCGCCAGCTCGAAGAGCGCATGGCGAAAATTCCTGGCATGCGTTCCGCGAGCATGGAGAGCTTTCCTCCGATGGCGGGACTAGGCGCGGCTACTTCCGTGCGCATCTTGAGCCAGCCGGCGCGAGCTGCTTCGGATTTACCAGTCGCGGCGGTTCGCGTGGTTGGACGGGATTACCTTCGAACGATGGGCATCCCCCTGCACGCCGGACGCGAATTCGACACGCGGGAGCTTGCGGAAATGCGTCATGTGGCGCTCGTGAACCAGGCGTTCGTAGACCGCTATTTTGCTGGGGCCGTTAATCCACTCGGGCAAAAGATCGTCGTGTACATGAAGAGCGACGAGGAGAGCGAGAGTCAGCCCTCCGAAATCATCGGCGTTATAGGCGATGTACGGCTGGTGGGTCTCGATGCACCAGTGGAACCTACGGTGTATTGGCCGCATCCGGAGCTGGTTTATTCGCGCATGACGATTCTGGCGCGCACGTCGAGCGATCCGATGTCCATTGTTTCTCCGGCGCGCAATGAGCTGCGGGAGATGGACCCGAATGAACCGATGGCGAGTGTCGCAACCGTGGAGGAACTGCTCTCCGATTCGTTTTCGCGCTCGCGGTTCACGATGATTGTGCTCGGCGTCTTCGCGGGAGCAGCGCTGCTGCTGGCGGCGGTAGGGATTTATGGCGTGGTGGCCTACACCGTTGCGCAGAGAACGAATGAGATCGGCATTCGAGTAGCGATGGGCGCGCAGCGTCGCGACGTGCTGCGATTGGTGCTGGGGCAAGGGAGCCGGCTCATATTTCTAGGTGTGGGCCTGGGAGTTGCAGCGGGATTACTGATGACGCGGCTCATGACCGGCCTGCTTTACGGGATCAGCGCCACAGACCCGCTGACGTTTGCGGGAGTCGCATTGCTGCTCACGGCCGTTGCCCTTGTGGCGTGTTGCGTGCCGGCGCGCCGGGCCATGCGTGTCGATCCGCTGGTAGCTTTACGATACGAATGAGCAGTGTCGGGCCGGGTGAAGTGGAAGCTGTGAAAGCGGCGGCAAGACCGCCGCAGTCCAAAGCGCGGGAGTTCGTGGCGCTACTTGTTGGGCTTGAGCCAAACGATGTCGTAAGCGCGATCGAAGGTTACGAACATTAGGCATTCTGCTTTGGCGGTGCAGGTGAACCAGTGCGGCTGCTTGCTGGGCATCATGGCGAAGCCGCCTGGGCCGAGAACGGTGTCGGACATGCCTTCCATTCCGGTGGACACATTTCCTTTCACGATGATCAACTGCTCTTCCGCGGTGTGATAGTGCGGGGGGACCACGCACTTGGGCGCCGCTTTCATGATCGCGGTGGTGGGGCCCGTTTTTAGGTCGCCATTTTCCAGGAAAAACTGAAGGCAGTCGGGACCTTCGCCAGCCGGGAACTTCACGTCAGAAAGCTGGCGCACTATGCCGGGCTTTGGGGCTTGCGCGGAGAGAGTAACAGCCAACAGCAGACACAGACACGCGAAGAATACATACGTCGCGCGCGCCGAACGATTCGAATGAATGCTCATATGGACTTTGTTCATAGCTGCTCCCTCCGATTCAGAATCGGCGATGCTTCAGCGGGACATTCTACCTGCGTACGGAATGCGGGCAAGGACCATCTTATTTTGGAGACGACAGCGATGGCGAGTTGGGAAAATCGGCGGCGCGGGTATAATGCCGAGCGATGATTGCATCCGCCGCCGTCTCGAAGCGCGCGCTGAGCATGTTCGGGCGGGTCTTTCCCCGCTGCAGCATGATTTCGCAGGCGATTGCGTTCAACCTCTTTCTAGCGTTCTTCCCTACTTTGCTGATTGCCGTGGGTATGGCGACGAGCCCGATCGGGGTGCGCACCAATCTATTCGATTTGATTTCGGACTTGACGACTTTCCTGCCGCCGGGAAGTCAGCAAATTGTTTCGGAGTTTCTCGTTAAGCGGGGACCGGAAGCATGGAAGTGGGCATTGCTGGGTCTGGGAGGAACGCTGCTGGCGGGCACGCAGGTGATGAGGCTGCTGATGGAAGGAATCCATACAATTTACGGCGATCGCGAGCGGCCGGGATTTTGGGGGCGTCAGTTGCGAGCGCTCGCGCTGCTGATCTTGACGATTGCGCCGCTGCTGGTGGCAGCGATCCTGGGCGTGTTCGGGAAGCCGTTGCGGCGCTTGGTTGGTTCAGAACTCGGGAAAGGGACGACGGTACAAACGTGGTGGGGCGTCTTTTTTCACGGGATTGCGATTTTGCTGGCGATGATCGCGGTCACAGTGATTTATAGATGGGCGCGGCCGAAGCAGCAGAATCTCAGAGGTGTTCTCCCGGGCGCGATGATTGCGACGCTGCTGTGGTGGGTGGCGGACGTGGGGTTTGGATTTTATGTCCGAAAGATGCCGTATGGAATTGTCTACGGAGGACTGGCGGCGGTGATTGGATTGCTGATTTGGATGGAGCTGTCCACGGTGATTATTTTCCTGGGCGCGGCCTGGAATGCGGAGCTGGCGGAGAGCCGGCAACGCGAGCGGGCAATTGGGTAAGGGAGCTGTGCGCGTGGAGTGCTACGCCGGGTATAAGGGTGACGAGCGTCCGGTAAGGCTGCAGATCGACGAACAGATGATGGAGATTGCCGAGGTGGAAGACCGCTGGTATTCACCCGGCGCAACATATTTTCGCGTGCGGCCGGCATCCCTCATGCGTTGTTCCGGACTCGAATCATCGCGCCCCGTATTGTCCTGTTCCAATACGCCGTCGCGCCCGACGGCCAGCGCTTCCTGATCAATTCGCTGCCGCCTGTGGGAGCTACTCCGCTGACGATCCTGACGAACTGACCTCCGAACTCCATACGTCAACTTCTGATCTTACTCGTGCCGCAACGCGTCCACTGGCTGGACTTTTGTAGCGGATCGCGCCGGGACGGCGCAAGCCAACAGGGCGGCTACGGCCAAGACGCCGGTGATGGCCACGAGCAGGGACGGGCTCGCAACGCCGATGCCTTCGAGTTTGCCGGCGAGGGCGCGATCCGACACCACGCTCAAGATTGCTCCGAGCACGAAACCTACGACGAGCACACGGCCCGTCGACGCGACCACTAGTCCCAGCACGTTGCCAGGAGTGGCGCCCAGTGCCATCCGGATGCCAAATTCGCGTGTACGCCGGGAGACGGCATAAGACACGACGCTGAAGATACCGGTGCATGCCAGGGTCAAGCCGATCGCGCCGAAGACCCCAAACAAAAATGTCGCAAATCGCGGGTAGGCGACAGCGGTGCCCAGGAGATCTTCCAGGGTGCGGATAAATGCGATGGGCTGGCTTGGATCCACCAGACTCACGGCTTCACGCGCGCCATTCGAAAGCGCGAGCGGATCCGACTTGGTGGTGCGAATCGCGAACATCATTCCCGGCGGAAACAGGCGCGAGAAAGGCAGGTACACGGCGGGTTCCGGCGCATCGCGAAGCCCGGAATTCCGAGCGGTACCGCAGATTCCGACGATTTGGTACGCGGTCGAAGTTTCGGGAGGCTTCACAAAGCCGGGCGGCAGCCCGTTGGTGGGCAAATCCACGCGAATCTGTCTGCCGATCGGATCTTGGCCCGGAGGAAAGTATTTCTTCACCAAATCTTCGGTGGCCACAGCGACGGGCGTCGCCCGCGTCACGTCCGCGACATCGAAGTAGCGGCCCTTCAGAAGGGGAATGCCCACGGTGTCGAAGTAGCCCTCGCTGACCAGATTCACGCGAATCTGCGTTCCTGGCGGTAGTCCGTCCATATCGAACTTCAAGCTGGCGCCGGAATAGGGAGGCACTCCGGTAGCAGCGGCGGCCACCGATTCCACACTCGGAAGCTTGCGCAAGTGCTCGAGGATGTCAGCGAAAAGGGCGCGGCGCTGACTCCATTGGGGATAGTGGGCGGCAGGCACCGGGACATATAGCGTCAGCACGCCTTTGGGCTGATAACCGAGTTTCTGTCGCGTGAGTTCGAGCATGCCGGCGGCGGCGAGCGCGGCGCCAGTGAGGAGTACAAGCGAAAGGGTTACCTCGGAAACGATAAGAACGTCGCGCAGGCGGTGCCCCACGGAGCCTGCACCGGAATCCCTACCAGCGTGCTTGAGAAATGTAGCCTGATTCCGGTTGGAAAGTTGAAGAGCGGGAGCCAGGCCGAACAAAATCCCGGTCAGAATTGAAACGGCCACGGCGAAACACAGCACCGGCACATTGATAGTAATCACGGCCTCATGCGGCACCGAGTACTCGGGCATCAGCGCGACGACCGCCTTGACGCCGCCATATGCCAGAGCAATACCAAGCACACCGCCCATCACGGACAGAATCACGCTTTCCGTGAGCAATTGCTGGATCACGCGTTTGCGTCCGGCACCCAAGGCGACTCGCACCGCGATTTCGCCGTGCCGCCCGCTGGCCCGCGCCAGAAGAAGGTTCGCGACGTTGGCGCACGCGATCAGCAGCAGGAATCCCACCGCGGCCAGCAACGCCAAAAGAGTGTTGGCGAACTTGCCGAGGATCCCCTCGTTCACGGACATGAATTCGGTGCGGAAGGGAGATTCGGGATAGGCAAACGAAGGAGCTGCTTTCGAGAATTTTTCGTGGAAGCTCTGAAACTCGGCGTTGACCTGTTCTCTGGGGGTGCCGGGCTTCACCTTAAGGACCATCCCGAAGCGCTCCTGTATGCCCGGATGGAGTTCCATCGGAACGTAAATATCGGCATCGTTCCATGTGAAGCGGACGGGCAGCACGCCAATGACGGTGAAGAACTTGTCGTTGAGCCGGACTTGCTGCCCGAGCACGTCGCGCCGGCCGGAGAAATGGCGTTGCCAAAACAAATAACTGAGCACCGCCACCGGTTCGACTTTCGATTCATCGCCGGCATCCCGTGGCGAGAACGTGCGGCCAAAGAGCGGCGGAACGCCGAAAAACTCGAACGCATTCGGAGAGAAGTCCTCTTGAATGACGGCTTCCGGGAGGCCCGCCTCCGTCATCACTACGCTGCGCCGGTTGTTGAGAATCATGCTTTCGACGCTCTTGGTGCCGGCCTGCATCTCGAGATACTCCGCCATGGTATAGCCGATGTAGTGGTCGCCCTTGGAATTCAGGACGTGCGCACCTCCAATGCGTTCCGCCCCGGCGTAAGGATACGGGTCGACCAAAACGGCGTATACGACGCTGAAGATTGCCGTGGTCGCACCGATGCCGAGAGCCAGGGAGAGGATTGCTACTGTCGTGGACAGACGACTCTTCACCAGCAGGCGGAGTGCGAAGCGGATGTCCTGAAAGATCGACATGGGTGCCTCCCAGTCACGGAAATTGGATCATATAACTGAATTACGCAGCAAAGGTTGGATAGGTTGCCTCAAAATGATTCGTCGGTTGGCGTTCCGCCGCGATTCGCACACTCGGAACAGGCCCGTTCATTGACACTAAAATTAACCAGAGCGTATAGTCGAGCTACCGGCCTGTGTCGAGTTGCTCTCCTTGGTGTGCGCTTTCGCAAGAAAGTAAGGGGAGAACGCAAAGAAGGGAAGGATGGAGAACCCATTGCGATTCCCGCTCACTCGGCGCACGTCTGGTCGTTTCCTAAAAGCTATACTGGCGGGCTGCTGGGCTGCTTGCCAGCTGCAGGCGCAGGAAGCACCGACTAAGAGCGAAGCCCCGGCACCGGCGGCGCAGGCTCCCGGGAACGAAACCTCTGAAGTTTCCACCCGCGACACTCCACCGACATTTCGAGTACGCGTGAACCTCGTTTTGGTGCGCGTGGTAGTGCGCGATAGTGGCGGGAAAGTGGTCACCAACCTGAAGAAAGAAGATTTCCAGCTTTCTGACAACCGCAAGGCGCAGGTCATTTCCACATTCAGCACGGAGACACCGGAATCGCACAAGGTGGCGCCCACAACGACGCCTTCGGGGCCGAACGCCGATGGAAGCGGATCCGGAGATACAGCGGCGGCCATCGCAGCGTTACCTCAGCGGTTTGTGGCGGTTGTGTTCGACGATACGGACATGCTAGCCGAGGACACAGTGTGGGTACGGAGTGCGGCCACCCGGCTGTTTTCATCGCTGGCACCCACGGACCGCGTGGGAATTTATTCGTCTTCAGGGCAGGTCACGCAGGAGTTCACACAAGAACACGAACTACTGCAAAAATCGCTGCTGGGCGTGGTCCCGCGGCCATTGGCCGGGCAGGGAATGCACGACTGCCCGGACATCGGCTACTACCAGGCGGACCGGATCGAGAACTTTCGCGACGCGCAGGCGTTGGCGGTGGCGACAGAAGAGGCACTGGTGTGCGCGTTCGGCGGCGACCCGCAAATGAGAGCGCAGGCGGCAGCGTTGGCGGCGATGGCGAGTGCGCGAGCGCTGTCGAGAGGCGACTCACAGACCGAGCATGTATACCGGCATCTCGAGGACATCATGAGAAGGCTGGCGGGAATGCCCGGTCAGCGAGTGATGGTCTTTGTGTCGCCAGGTTTTGTGGTCACCTCGATATTGGCGCTGGACTCGTCGGCGCTCGTTGACCGGGCGAATCGCGCCAATATCGTGATTAATACGATCGATGCGCGCGGACTGTATGTGCCCGACGTGATGGGGGACATCAGCGATCCGCCGCTGGATACGCTCAGGACGGCGGGGTTCAAGAGCTCCTACCGGATTGCGGCGCAGTCGGCGCAAATGGACATTTTGGCGCAATTGGCGGACGGCACGGGAGGAACGTTTTTTCACAATCGCAACGACATCGATGAAGGATTGCGAGAGGCTACGGCGGCGCCGACGATGTCCTACTTGCTAGGATTTTCTCCGCAGAACCTGAAGGTCAACGGAGCGTATCACACGCTGAAGGTAACACTGGCGGGCAAGCAAAAATTCAACATTCAGGCGCGGCACGGATACTACGCGCCTCGCACGATCGCGGATCCGGCGGAGGCGGCGAAAGAAGAGATTCAGGAAGCGCTGTTCTCGCAGGACGAGATTCACGACTTGCCGGTGGAGCTGCAAACGCAATTTTTCAAGAAAGATGAATCGCAGGCGCGGCTGGCGGTGCTCACGCACGTGGATGTGAAAGGGATTCGTTTTCGCAAAGCGGACGGGCGCAACCGCGACAATCTGACCGTGGCCACGGCAATTTTTGATGAGAACGGAAATTTTGTCGTCGGCGGGGAGAAGATTGTCGAGATGAAATTGCTGGACAGGACGTTCGAACGGCTGAGCCACTCGGGTTTCACGCTGAAATCGAGTTTCGATGTCAAGCCGGGGACGTACTTGGTGCGGCTGGTGGTGCGCGACGCGGAAGGCGCGCAGATGGCGGCGCGCAATGGGGCGGTAAGCATTCCATATTAGTTTGTTAGTTTGGGGGCACACATGAAGACACTTTGGATGGAAAAAGTTGCGTGGGTTGGATTCAGCGCGACGTTGCTCGCTGTTTCAGGAAGCACAGGGGTTTTGGCGGCCCAGACGCCGCCACAGGAGCAAGCCGCACCCGCTCCCGCGGCGCCTTCCGCGCCCCAGACGTCACCCGTGGTGATCAAGAAGGAATCGCGGCTGGTGCTGGTGGACGCGGTGGTGACGGATAAAAAAGGAAATTACATCAAGGACCTTACCGAAAAAGATTTCAAGATCTACGAGGACAACAAAGAACAACAGGTCGCGAGTTTTTCCTCGGGCGCGGATACGACGGTGCAGGCGGCCAAGGGGCAAAAGCATTACTTGATTCTGTTTTTCGACAATTCGTCGATGGCTGCTCCGGACCAGATCCAGGCGCGGGGAGCGGCGGCAAAGTTTGTGCAGGCGAACGCCGGACCGGACCGCATGATGGCGGTCGTGGATTTCGGCGGCAGACTGCGCGTGGTGCAGAATTTTACGGCAAATTCGGACGCGCTGACCGCGGCGGTCAGCGGGGTGAAATATTCGGCGGTGGATTCGAACGCTTCGGCGGCGACGAATTCGATTGCACCGGTTACGGTGGCTTCGGCGGGACTCTCGTCGCTGAGCAATGCGGAGGCGGATTTTGGCGCGCGGACAATGCTGTTGGCGGTGCGCAGCCTGGCAAAAAACCTGCGCACGGTGCCCGGGCGAAAGATGCTGGTACTCTTTTCGGCGGGTTTCGTGCTGACGCCGGAGAATGAATCCGAGCTCACGGCAACCATCGACGCGTGCAACAAGGCCAACGTGGCCATTTATGCTTTGGATGTGCGGGGACTGGTCGCAACTCCGCCCCGAGGCGGCACCGCCTTCAACAAAATCCCGGGCGGTAGACAGCGCAATGTCGCGCAAAAGTCGGGCACGAAATATTCAGGGCGCGCGCGATTGGTTCTGACCGCTTACTCACTGGCAGAAATGGGAGAGCCGCAGCGTCCGGTCGGTGGCGGTGGTGGACCCGCCGGAGGCGGCGGAGGTCCGCGAGGCGGCGGTGGTGGAGCAGGTGCTGGCGGAGCGGGCGGCGGCGCTGGAGGTCGCGGCGGCACCGGTGGAACGGGAGGAACCGGAGCAGGTGGAACTGGCGGCCGCGGTGGCACCGGAGGAACCGGAGGAACAGGAGGCACTGGCGGAAGAGGCGGAACCGGGGGAACTGGCGGAGGGACGCGCGGCGGCAATTCCAACAACCCCTACACGAATGCGTTAAACAACCCGTACAACCAGTCGCGCACGATTGTGCCGCAATTCCCGGCATCGGTGGCGACAAGCCAGCAGATACTTGCGGCGCTGGCAGATGGGACCGGCGGGTTTTCCATTTTCAACACCAACGATTTGCTTGGCGGGCTCGAGAGGATCGGACGCGAGCAAAGCGAATTCTATATTTTGGGCTATGTGCCGGCGGAGACTCCGGAAGGCAGTTGCCACACGCTGAAGGTTAAATTAAATCGCGGCGGAATGAATGTGCGTTCGCGCAGCGGCTACTGCAATGCGCGGACGATGAATCCGCTGGAGGGCAAACCGCTGGAGAAGCAGTTGGAGCTGCACGCGGCGGGAACAAACATGGGCTCGATCCATGGCGCGCTGCAGGCGCCGTATTTCTACACAGCGCCGAACGTGGCGCGGGTGAACCTGGCAATGGAAATTCCGCCGGATTCGCTGAACTTTAACAAGGAGAAGGGGAAGTATCACGCGAACGTGAACATCCTGGGAATTGCGTACAAAGCGGATGGATCGGTGGGCGCGCGATTCAGCGATACGGTGAATCTGGATCTCGAGAAAGACGAGTGGAAAGAATTCACGAAAGTCCCCTACCGTTACCAGAACCAATTCGATGCGGCTCCAGGCACATACAAGCTGACTGTCGTGCTGAGCGGAGGCGGCGACACTTTTGGGAAATTCGAGGCTCCGCTGCAGATCGACGGTTACGATGGGCAGCACTTCAGCCTAGGCGGAGTGGCGCTGACGAATTCGGCGAAGCGAATATCGGACATTCCGTCGGGACTGGATTCGGTGCTGCTTGAGGACCGCACCCCGCTGGTGGTAAAGGGAATGCAGGTGGTGCCATCGGCGAGCAACCGATTCAAGCGCACGGACAACGTGATCCTGTACACGGAGATTTACGAGCCGGGGTTGACGTCGGCGACGCCACCGCGCGTGGGCTTTGCGTACCACATTTATGAACGTGCGAGTAACAAGGACGTGTTCTTTAGCGGGCTGGCGCCGGCAGACGAGTTTATTCAGAAGGGAAATCCCGTGATTCCGGGCGGCTTGTTGGTGAAGGTGAAGGATTTGGCTCCGGGTAGTTATCGCTTGGTGGTACAGGCGGTGGACAGCGCCAATAACCAGGCGCCAAATCGCACGGTGGACTTCGACATCAGCAACTGAGACGGGTTGCCGAAAAAAGCCGTAAGAACGTTGCCTCAGGCGCTAAAGCGCATTGATGCGACCAGCTCTATGTCGGAGCCCTTGGGGCTCCCTTCGCTTTCGCTCATGGCGAGCGGGATAAACTGAAGCTCCGACCCCCCTCACGAATGTGACGTTTCCCCGCAAACTGTGAGAATCAGGCGGTGCGCTCGCGGGGCTGGCCGGACTCGGCGAGCAGGCTGCGCAGGACGAACCAGCAATTGGCTGGGCGTTCTGAGAGGCGGCGCATGAAGTAGGGGCACCAGTCGGTGCCGAAGGGCACGTAAATTTGCAGGGTGTGTCCGGCGGCATGCACTTCTTGCTGCAAATCGCGGCGAATCCCATAGATCATCTGAAACTCGTAGTTGTCTTTTGGTAGCTTTAAGCGAGAGACTTCGGACTGGGCATGCGCGACCATGAATGGATCGTGCGAGGCAATGGCGGGCAAGAAAGTCCCCTGGGCCGCGCCCTCCAGCAACAGAGTGGTTAGGCGCTTGAAGTTGCCGTCGACTTCGGCTTTGCCTTGCAGGGCTAGTTTCTTGGGCTCGCGATAGGCGCCTTTGACGAGACGAATTTTTGGTTTCAAAGGAGCGAGGCGCTGCAGATCTTTTTCTGTGCGATGGAGATACGCCTGGATGGCGAGGCCGGTGTTGCCGGACTCACGCTGCACGGCTTCGAAAATGTCCAGGGTCACATCGGTATAGGCGCTGCCTTCCATATCCATTTCGATGGTGCGGGCGAGATCGCGAGCGCGGCGAGCGATGGAGCTTGCGAGCGAAGTGCACAGATCCTTACTGAGGTCGAGGCCGAGCTGGGTGAGCTTGATGGAGATGTTGCCGGCGAGACTCTTGGCGTGCATCTCTTCGATCATTTGAATGTAGCTGGCGCAGACTTCGCGAGCGGCGGCTTCTGTGGTGACATTTTCGCCGAGGTGATTGAGGCTGACGTTGCGGCCTCGCTGGCAGAGCTCCCGGCTGGCGGTTAGGGCTTCGCCAAGAGTTTCACCAGCGACGAAGCGGCGGGCGAAGCCGTGCTTCATGCCGCGCCGTGCGATGGAGTTCGTGACGTTGCGCTTGGTGGAGAGCCAAAAGATAAAGTTGCGGACCAGCATGAACGCTCCTGAGATAGCGAGGCCAGAGCATAAGGTGACGGAGAACGTGCGTCAAATCGGCGAGCGGACGGCGGTCGGCTAGATTGGTTCCCTATTGCAGTTAACCCTTGAAGGCCCCCTCCCCCCCTCTTTTTCATAAGTGTTCATTCTAAAGGAACTTAAAGTTGCTTGTTTTGATACACTTTTGCAAGTGTTGATTCTAAATAACTTGCATTGCACAAAAAAGATGCAAAATGCGATGTAGTACGAGCGACCTATACGGCCGGTAATTCCGAACGCGTGACCGAAAACTTCTGAAAAAGCATCCGTCCACACACTTGTTCCCTGAGAGCTTGCAGCTTTTCTCCCGGTACGCAGTAGTCCAATCGGGTACACACCCGTGGGACTTGCATGGATGTAGAAATAAAGGACTTGCGCGAAGAGGCGTTCCTAAGAGGACGAATCAAAGTGGCGCCAGAAGCCTGTCGCCGGGCATGCCCTTAACTGAGAGGAATTATAACCGAGTAGCTAATCCGGTGTCAAGCGAAAAATCGGCGGAAAAGACCCAAGGGTAGCGTCCGCGTTGAACGGAGAGTGTGCCACCTTTTGTTGCTGGGAAGGAGGGCGGCAGCACATTGGCCCGCGAGGGGCTGACCTTCCCAGGTCCGATTTGTCTCCAGCCGCACGTTTAAGGGGCGGGGTTCGGTTCGCGGGAACGATCTGTGGCTGATAGGCGAAGACCTCGCGGCTTGCAGGGTCGACCAGGACCTTGAGCCAGTTGACGTCGTTGGTGCCGTTCGCTTGGTTGTCGCCGAAGGTTTCGACGCGGGTGAAATTTTCGAGACGCTGGCCCTTAGAGTTTAGGAAGGGCTTGTCGATACGGAAGTAGTGGGAGTCGCCATGCAGGTAGGCAACGGGCCTCTCGCTGCCTACATCCACGGTGCCCAAGAAAACGGTGTTCTCGCGACCGCCAAGCATTTTCCCGGGCACGGAGACAGCTCTGTTGATTCCCATCGCGGCATTCCCACTATCGATGGCGACATGGAGCATCTCGATAAATTTGAGTTCCCCTCATTCAAGAAGGCCATCGAAGTCGGCGTCGATTCGATCATGCTCGCGCATGCCCGCGTCCCGGCAATCGATTCCGATCCAAACAAGATTGCTACGTGCGGATCGAGGTTGGCAGGATTAACGGACACTCTGTTTTTGATGATCGGTGACGTTCTTGTCTGAGGGTCTGCACATCTCGATGATCCAAAGCATTAAGTAGAGCTCGACCAGTGCTGCCGCCAACAAACCTGCCGCGAGGGCAAAGCCCGTGGCAGCGATCTGCGGATTTGCCTTGTCCCAAGAAAAGATCACCGCCAAAACGATAAGATGGACTAACGTGCAAGGAATCATGGCTTTCCAAAGCCACAATCTTCTGATGTTGTCACGCTCTTGGACAAAAAGGACCAGCCCAAACTCTATCGAAGTGAGCAAATAAGCCTGCAAAAAGATGATACTAGTGAGCGTCCCACGCAGTATCGCCCAAGTTACAAACGGCAGTGAACCTCCCAAAGCTATCCAAACCACACGATCCTTAGTTTGCTCCCTCATCCAGTCAACGTGGGAGTGTCGTGAAGGTCGCTTCGGAAGCAAGGCGCGAAAATCAACCATAACTCGTATCTCTAAGGTTTATTGTAGCAAGAATAGGTCTTGTACGCCGCATTCCCGATGGTGCTTTGCTCGCTCGATGTCAGTAAAAGACGCCGTTCGGTGTCAGTGCCGCGGCGCTCCGTGTCAGTGAAACCATTCGCTCCGGCTTCGCCTTCTAGCCCTCAATAGTTCCTGATCAGCAGCTCCGCCCCCTTCTTTGTGCCGCGCGCCTGCAAGCTATAGCTCACTGTGACCGGCTCGATTTCAATCCCGCGCCTGCGGTAGAGCCGACGCGGGAAATCGTCATCATTGCAGCTAAGAAGCCATCGTCCTTTCGCGCCGAGAAGGCGATCCGCCAGTCGCGCATGGTCCTCATCCGTGAAGGTGTGGCGATATGAATTTCAGGCCTTTGCCAGGTACGGAGGATCCAGGTAGAAAAACGTCTCGGGGCGATCGTATGCATCCATGCAGTGGTCCCAGGTTAATCGCTCGATCTACACGATCTGAAGCCGCTCGACGACCCGAGCCACTTCGTCCTTGAGCAGTGGCCACCGGATGCCCGGGCGAGCCTCCCTTCGCATGCCGAAATGATTGTTGATTCGTTTCGCACCAAAAGCGATCCGCAGGACGGCATAGAAGCGTATCGCTCGCGCGATCTCGCCGCCGATGCTGGGAAGAGGTCGCCAATCCTCGAATAGTTCGCGCGACGCGAGAAGCCAGCTCGCCGCCTCCGTGAACTCGGCCAGCCTGTGCTTGATCACTCGCCAAAAGTTGATGATGGTCGCGCAGAGCGAGCAGGAAGGACTGGAAGCCGTCGGGCTGGCCATCGGTTTCCGCGAGGGTCTTGGGGTCGCGGACCGGGCCGCGGGTGCCATCGGTGGCGTCGAAGCCGGGATCGGCCTGCGTGATGAGCATGATGGCGGCGGAGTCGCGCGCCCTGGCTTCTTCAAAGGTCTGCTGCATCCACAGGATGTCCGCTTGGTTGCGGGCTGCGAACTCGGCCGGAGAGGGCGCGGTGTCGCAGAGATTGTTGCAGGAACCCTGAATGTTCAGGGTTGCGTAGGTGACGCCACCGAGGGTCCAGCGGCGATTTTCGATGCACGGCACGTTGCCGCTTACGCCAAGACAAAGCGGAGCGGTTTGCACCTCTTGATGGATGCGGTGCTGTCCCAACGAGAACGGAGTGCTGAAGAAGAGCGCACGCTCGTGGTCGAGACGCTCGAGCGAGGAGAATCCGCCGTTCGACGGGCGGTCGCAGTCCGTCCAGTCGTTGTCGCCTGGCGTAAAGATGGCCGGAGCCTTTAAGGAGTTGAAATAATGAAGGCCCTGGAGGTAGAGAGCGTCGCTGCATGTGGTGGGAGTGGCCGAGTTGAGGGTGGCGTTTCCGGCCTTGAGATCGCCGTCGTGAGCGGTGAACGCAAGCTCATGACGATTCATGTCAGCGATCAGGTTTGGCACGCCGGTAGTTGCCTGGACGTCCGAATAGGGGAGGTCACCCCAGAGCCCGATGGCATACGCCTTGCGTTCGTGATCCTCGTCGCGGTCCTGATCTTGGCCGAAGCGATTGGCCGCAAAAGCAGTGGTGGCTGCGACGAGCAGGATGGCGACGGCGACACCAACCAATTTCCCCGTCGCGTGGCCTCTTCGCCCCTGTTGATTCCATTGAGCATCTTTCGTGATATCCATGCACTCTCCATTTGTAATCGACAAAACCTTGCGCCGCGATGGGCTGAAGCAGACGGCAATCTAGACGAGTTCGTAAGAATCGGGTTTAAAAGGAAGGTAAACGGAAGGTTTAATTCCGGGCTCCGCGACGACCGCTTAAGACTGCGCCAGATTGGGCGGCGGTGGGCAACGAAAGCCTGCGGCGTCTGCTTCTAGGCTCCTGCAATCCTCGACACGTTATGTTGAGTTCTGCAACTTTCTGATTCAGAGTGGGTTTAGTCTAGGCAAGAAAGCGTGTGTGCGAAAGTTTCCCGAATGAGGGAGTGCGTATGAAAGTTGAAGCTCGGCCGGGCGTTGGCCTAACGCACCTTCGGACCAGCGCTGAGTCATTTCTATCCATCCTCCTTTCTATTATTTTTGTGCTCCCCTCCTCTGGCATTACTTTGCCCGCGACCGCGGCTGCTGGGCCTGCTCGCGAAGACGGGCACGGCAGTGCCGTGCCCCTACACAAAGACAAGAAGGTAAAGCAGGACGCGGCGCTTAAGGGGCTGCCTATCACGGAGTTGAGCGCGGATGAGGCGATTTTGCATGCGCTGAACCGGCTGGCGTATGGTCCGCGGCCGGGAGATGTGGAGCGGGTGCGCCAGATGGGACTGGCGAAGTGGATTGACCAGCAATTGAATCCGAATGCGATTGATGACCGGGGCGTGGAGGCGCGGCTGGAGCAGTTCCCTACCCTGCGGATGTCGACAGCGAAATTGCTGGGGGAATATCCGCAGCCGAAGCAGCAAGAGAAGCAGGCGGCGGCCAAGGAAGCTCGTATGGAGCAGCGACGTGCGAATGGCGCGGCCGCGACGATCACGAAGGACATTTCCGATAAGAGCGCGCAGCCTCCACAGCAGCAGACGGCGGGCGGAGAAAGCGCTGAAGGCACGAAGGACGATGCGAACGCGGCATCGCCGATGAAGCAGGAGGCTTCGGCGGAAATGAATGTGGCGACTCGCGGAGCGGGAAAGCGCGATCTGCTTGGCGGCGGAGATCCGAATGCGGTGCCGCGGGCGATCGCGGACGACAGCAAGCGGCCGCAGCGCGTGGTTGAAGAGCTGGCGATGGCCAAAGTGGCGCGGGCGATTTACAGCGAGCGGCAGCTACAACAGGTGATGAATGATTTTTGGTTTAACCATTTCAACGTGTTTGCGGGGAAGGGCGAGGACCGCTGGTTTTTGACAGCTTACGAACGCGACGTGATTCAGCCGCACGCGCTGGGCAAATTCAAGGACTTACTTACGGCGACGGCGAAGAGTCCGGCGATGCTCTTCTATCTGGACAATTTTTTGAGCGCCGATCCGCGAGCGGCAGAGCGGATTGCTGCTCAGCAAGCGTCGCGGCAGAGGCGGCGCGGCGGATTTGGCCGGCCGTGGCCGCCGCGTGCTCCGCAACAACAGCAAGCGAAGAAGAATGTGCGCGGATTAAACGAGAATTACGGGCGCGAATTGATGGAGCTGCACACGCTCGGCGTGGATGGCGGATACACGCAGAAAGATGTGACAGAAGTGGCGCGGTGCTTCACGGGCTGGACGATTGATAAGCCTCGGGAGTATGCGGATTTCAAATTCGATGAGCGCTTGCACGATCCCGATCCGAAATTGGTGCTTGGAAAGAAGATCCACGCCGGTGGAATGAAGGATGGGGAGCAGGTGATCGAACTGCTGGCTCGCCATCCGAGCACGGCGAAATTCATTTCCACGAAGCTGGCGCGGCGGCTTGTATCGGATACTCCGCCACAATCGCTGGTGCAGCGTATGGCGCAGGCATTCCAATCGAGCGACGGCGATATTCGCGCGGTACTGAAGGCGATGATTTACTCGCCGGAATTCTGGTCGCGCGCAGCGTACCGCGCAAAGATCAAGACGCCCTTTGAGCTGGTGGTATCGACGGCGCGGGCGCTGGGCACCGACGTGGACACGCCGATGCCGCTGGTGCAGTGGACGGGGCGCATCGGGGAGCCGCTGTATCAGTGCTAGCCGCCCACGGGTTATGCGGACAAGTCGGACGCTTGGGTGAATACCGGGGCGCTGCTGAACCGATTGAATTATTCGCTCGCGCTTGCGGGCAACAAAGTGCGGGGCTCGCGGAGCGATGTGGGTTCGCTGCTCGGGCCGGATGCGGGCGGCGATGCGAAGGCCGCGCTGAATCGCGCCGTGCAGGTTTTCCTTGGCGGGCAGACGGCGTCCACTACGGTGGAGACGCTGCAGAAACAGCTCGATAATCCGCAGGTGCTGCAAGCGAAATTGGATGATCCGGTGAAGCGGGTGGACTTGGGAGTGGTGGCGGGGCTGGTACTGGGAGCGCCGGAGTTTCAGCGGAGATAACATGAGCCACGAATGCTGCGAGGGTGTGCGCGGGTTGAAGTTTTCGCGCCGGTATTTTCTGAAGCAGGGCGGAATTGCGTTGGTGGGGATGAGCGCGATGCCGGCGTTTTTGCAGCGCGCGGCGGCGGCAACGGCGATGCCGAACAAGAAGCAGCTTGTGGTGTTGTTCCAGCGCGGGGCGGCGGACGGACTGAACATCGTAGTTCCCTTCTCTGAGCCGAATTATTACCGGCTGCGGCCGACGATTGCGATTCCGCAGCCGCAGCGGGGCGGAAGCGATGCGGCGATCGACCTCGATGGATTTTTCGGGCTGCATCCGAGCCTCGCGCCATTGGAGGGACTGTTTCGAAAGGATCAGTTGGCGATCGTACACGCGGCGGGTTCGCCCGATCCGACGCGATCGCACTTTGATGCGCAAGACTTCATGGAATCTGGGACGCCGGGCGTCAAAGCAACGGAGGATGGATGGCTGAACCGCGCGATGGAGGCGGTGCCGGAAGAAAATGCTTCGCCGTTTCGCGCCGTGGCGATGGGACCGAACCTGCCGCGCATGCTGCACGGGAGCGCTTCGGCGATTGCACTGCCGGATTTGCGGCAATTCAAGGTGATGCCGCAATCGCCGGCAATGGCGGCGACGGTGCAAGGCGGGTTCGAAGCGATGTACGCGCAAACGGTGGACCATGCGCTGCACGGGACGGGAGTGGAAACGTTTGAAGCGATTGACGTGCTGCGGAAAGTTGATCCGGGCAAGTATGCTCCGGAACATGGCGCGCAATATCCGACGACCCGCTTGGGGCAAAGTTTGCAGCAGATTGGACAATTGCTGAAGGCGAACATCGGAGTGGAAATATTGTTTGTCGATTGCGGCGGCTGGGACAATCACGTTAACGAGGGCGGCGTGCAGGGACAGCTTTCGAATTTGCTGAAGGATCTCGGGCAGGGACTGGCGGCGTTTCATCAGGATATGGGCGACCGGATGCAGGACATTGTTGTGGTGACGATGAGCGAGTTTGGGCGCACGGCGAGGGAGAACGGCAATCGCGGCACGGATCATGGACACGCGAACTGCATGTTCGTGATGGGAAACGACGTGAAGGGCGGGCGGGTGTATGGCGCGTGGCCGGGATTGGCGGATCACCAGTTGAATGAAGGGCGCGACTTGGCGCTTACTACGGATTTTCGCTTGGTGCTCGGCGAAATACTGAGCAAGCACAGCGGCGTCTTGGATTTGAATGCGGTTTTTCCTGGCTTCGAGAATAATCCACGAAAATTTGCGGGGCTGATCAAGGGCTGAGCGACTCCTTCCGGCACACCTAGCAGGCAGTCTGCTATACTCGCGCGCGCAAAACTGCCGCAGAGGTTTTATGAATACAAATGCGCGCGATCGACGCTCGTTTCTCGCTTACTTTTCCAGCTTAGGGCTGACTTCCACGCTTTTGCCGGGCGTTTTGTGGGCGAAAGTTGAGGAACAAAAACCGGCGCGCATCAGCAAAGAAATGTTGCGGGCGGCGGCGAGCGTCGCCGGCGTGCAATTCACGGAACAGCAGTTCGATCGAATGCTGCAGGGCGTGAATGACAATCTCGGCAAGTATGATGAGATTGGAAAAGTAGAGCTGGATAACAGCGTTGCGCCTCCCCTGTATTTCAATCCGATTGTGCCGGGGATGAGAATTGAGCGCACGAAGCAGGCGTTTCGTGCGAGCGCGGCGCCGCGGCTTTCGCGGCCGCAAAATCTGCAAGACGTTGCGTTCTGGCCGGCCACACACCAGGCCGAATTGATTCGTGCAAAGCAAGTGAGCTCGGTCGAGCTGACCGAAATGTATTTGGGGCGGCTGAAGCGATACAACCCGAAGCTGCTGTGCGTGGTCACGCTTACCGAAGAGCTCGCGATGCAGCAGGCACGCGAGGCCGACCGCGAGATTGCTTCCGGGCATTACCGCGGCGCGTTGCATGGGATTCCTTACGGGATCAAAGATCTAGCGGCTGCGCGAGGTTATCCGACTACGTGGGGCGCGGCGCCGTTTAAGAATCGCATTATCGATAGGGATGCGACGGTGGTTTCGCGGCTGCGAGAAGCGGGTGCGGTGTTGGTGGCCAAGCTGGCGACCGGCGAACTGGCGCTGGATGACGTGTGGTTCGGGGGACAGACGAAGAATCCGTGGGATCTCTCGATGGGGTCGCAAGGATCGTCGGCGGGGCCGGCTTCGGCAACTGCCGCGGGACTCGTGGGCTTCTCGATCGGGACGGAAACGGGCGGGTCGATTGTGGAGCCGTCGGGAATATGCGGCGTCACGGGGTTGCGTCCGACGGCGGGGCGCGTGAGCCGCTGGGGATTTATGACGCTGACGTGGAGCCTCGACAAGATTGGTCCGATGTGCCGCAGCGTGGAAGATTGCGCAGTGGTCTTGAATGCGATCCAGGGGCCGGACGATCGCGATTTTTCCGTGCTGGATGTCCCTTTCAATTGGGACGCCAACTTGGATATTCGCAAGCTGCGCGTCGGTTATTTGAAAGGAGCTTTCTCAAATACGCGGCAAACGCCGCGAGTGAACGCGAATGATGCTGTGGCGCTGGCGACAATTCGCGGCATGGGCATTGAATTGGTGGAGATAGCGCTGCCGGAGCACGCGGACCTGGACATTGGCACGATTATTTATGGCGAAGGGAATGCAGCGCTGAAGGATCCGATTGAGACACGGCCGGAGAATTTGGCGCGACAGGATCGAGTGACGAATCAGCACGCGCTGCGGCTGCTGCCGGCGGTCGAATATCTGAATGCCAACCGGATTCGCACGCTGCTGATGGAAGAGATGGCTCGGGTTATGGATGGGATTGACGTGTACGTTGTTCCCTTTGATTATTCGGACTACACGCCGAACCCAATTGCATCGCTCAATACTTCGGTGACAAATCTTACGGGTAATCCTTGCGTGGTTGTGCCGCACGGGTTCAACGAAAAGGGAAATCCGACGAGCTTGACGTTCATCGGCAAACTTTTCGGTGAGGCGGAGATGCTGGCGCTGGCACGTGCTTACCAGAATGCGACAGGTTGGCACCTGAAGCACCCTAATCTGGCTTCCTAGACCAACCCGTACTGCTCCGTGTTCGCCAAAGTCTACGAGTTGACTGTTGCTAGGAGTGGTGGTCGAGCGGTTAAGCGGGAAGAGCTACTACGACTATGTGCGTGAGAATGTGTACGGGCCCGCAGGCATGAGTTCGACTGCTTCGCTGGCTGAAGATGAGAGTGTAGCTGGGCGCTCGATCGGATACACATCATTCGGTGGAGGCGCTCTTCATTCGAACGCCGACACGCTCCCCTACCGCGGAACTTCGGCGGGAGGCGGGTATTCCGCCGTTGAGGATTTGCAGCGCTTTGCCAACGCACTGACGAACCATAAGTTGCTGAACGCGGAATATACGGATTTGCTGACGACCGAGAAAGTGAATACGCAACACGGCGGGAAGTATGCGTTTGGCTTTATCGATGACGGCGCGGAGGGCGGCGCCCGGCACTTCGGCCACGGAGGCGGCGCGCCCGGAATGAACGGCGACCTGCAAATTTACCCGCAACGCGACTATGTCATCTCGGTGCTGTCGAACATGGATCCACCGGCGGCCTCGCGTGTTTCTGACTTCATCGCGAGTCGCTTACCCAAAAACTGAAGCGTAGTCGAGAGCCCGACGTTCTTGCGTTAGGAGCCAGCCAGAGCTTTGTATTGCGCACTCGTTAGCGGCACGACGGACAGGCGTCCTTGGCGGACTAGCGGAGAACCGGCGAAGAGCGGATTGGATTTGATCTGCGCGAGCGAAACGGGCTTTGCGAGCGGCTTTCCTGCTTTGATCTTGACTTGCGGGCCCTTGGGATTGGAATTATCGACGGAAACGACGGTGGCGGTGCCGACCGCGCTTTTTTGATCCGCAGTTTCGTAGATGATCAGGCGGTCGCCCGGTTGCATGCCCCGCAAATTGCGCAGTGCAACAGGATTGGAGACGCCGTCCCAGATAGTAGCGCCGTCTTTTTGCAGGTCGGCAAAGGAATATTCAGTCGGTTCCGTTTTTAGCAAATAGTCAGACGCCATGGAGCCTCCGAGCGGAATGGGAAAGGAAAGAATTTAACACAGAGGGCACGGAGAGCACAGAGAGCGCAAAGGAATAGAAGGCTTGCGTTTGCTAGAATCGCTGCGACATGGGTGAAGGCGAACGGCTGCAATTTGCGGTGGAGGGCGCGGGTGATGTGTCCGCGATTCTGATGCGGCCGCCAAAGGCGGGGTGGCTCCTGGTTCTGGCGCACGGCGCGGGCGCGGGAATGACGCATTCGTTTTTGGAGAAGCTGGCGAGCGAACTGGCAGACGCCGGGGTGGCCAGTTTTCGGTATCAGTTTCCGTACATGGAGCAGCGGCGGCGCGTTCCAGATAGGCCGTCCGTGGCGACGGCAACTGTGGCCGGCGCGGTACGCGCGGCTGCAAATGCCGCCGGGGATCTCCCCATGCTGGCGGGGGGTAAATCCTTCGGAGCCAGAATGACTTCGCAAGCTGCATCGCAGCAACTGCTCGAAGGTGTGCGCGGACTCGTATTTTTTGGATTCCCGCTGCATCCGCCCAACAAGCCTGGAACCAAGCGAGCCGAACACCTGGACAAAGTGCAAATACCGATGCTTTTCTTGCAAGGGACGCGCGATACGCTGGCGGACTTGAAGCTGCTGCGGCCTATTTGCGCAGAGCTGAGTAAACGTGCGACGTTGCATATTACCGAAACGGCGGATCATTCGTTCCACGTGCTGAAGAGCTCGGGTAGGACGGACGCAGATGTCTTGCGCGAATTGGCGCAGACCACCGCCGGTTGGGCTGAGAATCTAGAAATAAAGGCGTAACTTTTGAGCGCCGATCGCAGTTATATCTAGCAGAGGGAGCATGGCGGCGCGTAAACCGGCGACGAAAGTGATCCGGGAAGACGCGGGGGAGCGTCTGCTGGTGGAGGCTGCGCAAAGGGACCCTGCCAAGTTCGGCGAATTATATGACATTCATTTCGAACGGATTTACGCATTTGTTGCGCGGCGAGTGAGCGATCGCGACAAGGCGGAGGATCTGACTTCCGAGGTTTTTCACAAGGCGCTTGCCAACCTGAAAAGGTACGAATGGAGGGGCGCCCCTTTTGGAGCGTGGCTGTTCCGCATTGCCACAAATGCCATTTCTGATCTTTCGAAGCGTGCGGCGCGCGAGCCGATGAATGTGGAAGATCCGCCGGAACCGAGTGCCGAACCTGAGCAAGAGGCGATCGAATATCGTGCACGGCTGTTTCGATTGGTAGAAAAACTTCCCGTCGACCAGCGACGGGTGGTATTCGGGCGATTTGTTGAGCAGAGGAGCATTCGGGAGATCGCGCAGCAGCTTGGGAAAAGCGAAGGAGCGGTGAAGCAACTGCAGTTCCGCGCATTGGAGAAGCTGAGGTCGCAGATGGAGGGTGCACATGCCTAAGCGCTCTCTAATCGACCAGCTTGAACAAGCGGTTCAGGCGATGCTGGCGCGGCCCGATGGCCGGCGGGTGGGTCCACGCGAGGATTTTGATCCCAGCGTCGCGGCGCTGCTGGGTATCGCTCGCGATCTACGCGATTTACCTCGCGAGGATTTCAAAGTAAGACTGAGGATAAACTTGGAAAGGAGCTCACAAATGGAAAATGCAGCGAAGCAAGCAATTTCATCCGATGCGTCTAAGCAAGCCGACACGATGCCCAGCGGGTATCGCACGATCGCGCCGTACATCATTGTGCCTCGGGCGAGCGACTTCATCGAATTTCTGACGACAGCGTTCGGGGGTACAGAGCGTTTTCGAGTGCCACGGGGACCGGGTTCGGAGTTCATCATGCATGCGGAGGTGGCGATCGGAAATTCGATCATTGAGCTGGCGGACGCGAATGAGCAGATCCCTGCGGCTCCCACGGCGATTCATTTGTATGTGGACGACGCGGACTCATTCTTCGCGCGGGCAATAGAGGCCGGTGCGACTTCCATTTACGAGGTCGGGGACCACGTCTCGGGCGACCGGCAGGGAGCGGTACGAGATCCGTTTGGGAATCTCTGGTACGTCGCGATGGTACAAGGATGGACGCCGGGTCCGGAGGGAGTACCGAGCGTGCAGCCGTATCTGCATCTGCGTGATTCGGAAAGAATGATTCCATTCCTTGAGAACGCGTTTGGCGGGGTGGTGACGGGGGGCGTGCCTACGTCGCCGGAAGGGCACGTACTGCACGCGACGGTTCAGATTGGAGACAACACACTCGAGCTGGACGAAGCTCATGGGGAGTTTCAGCCGATGCCATGCCATCTGCATCTGCACGTAGATGATGCGGATGCGATGTACGCGCGGGCGCTGCGCGCAGGGGCTACTTCTATCGACGCGCCGTCGGACAAGCCTTACGGGCGCAGCGGTGGAGTAAAGGATGCTTTCGGAAATAGTTGGTATATGACGTCGGCGCTGCAAGGAAAGAGCTAATCACAAAGAGCACAGAGCACACACTGAGAGATCGGTTTAGGGTGCCTTCGAGGCGATGACGCCGATGTTGGCGATGTTGTCGCCCTTTTTCATGGAGGGGACCGCGCAGATGTGCAGGATGACGCCGGAAACGGGAGCGCGAGCTTCAAAGATGACTTTGCCGAAATAGTCGGTGACATCACCCAGTTTCCTGCCCGCTTCGACGTACGTATCGCGCTTGACGAGCGGGTAAAAGATGCCGTCCACGGGACTGGTGACTTCGCCCAGCGCTTTGATCCAGACAGGATGATCGATGGCGTGCGGCGTACCAGGGAGCATTTTCAGCAAGCGCATGACGCTGCGCGTGCCCTGCACGAGTACCGCCACGTCATCAGTTTCCACTGTGCCGGCGTAACCTGCTTCCACAGTGATGGTAGGCTTCCCGCGCATTGCGGCAGTGTTGTCCAAATATTTCGTGGCCTTCAAATCTTTGGGGCGGTCTCCGGAGATGATGATGTGGTCCAGGCCGAACGCCAGCACCATATCTTTGGAGATGGCGTCCTGCTTTTTGTTTCCACTCACAACCCAATAGGCGTAGGGACGAAGGCTTTCATCGAGATCGCCGCCGTGGAAATCGATGAGATAGTCGGATTTATCGACCACCTCCTTGGTGATGAGAAAAGAGGCACGCTCGGTTTGCGTGCCGTCTTCTTTGCCGGGATAGAAGCGATTCATGCTTTTATTGTCGACGGGATTGACGTGCGGCACTTTTTGTTGGAACGAAGGGATGTTGACGAGCGGGAGAAGAATAACCGTGCCGGAGATTTGCTCAGGATCCAAGCCACTAATGATGCCTTCGAGCGCGATGATCGACGTGTATTCGGTGCCGTGAGCGCCGGAGACGAGCGCCAGTGTGGGCCCGGGTTTGCTTCCGCGAATGACCACTACCGGAATTTGTGTGGCAGCATCGGAGCCGGCGGGAACGTCAATTGTGCCAGTGGCTTTTTGGCCAGGCTCGGCCGTGGCGGTGCCGACGGTAAAGGATGACTGCCGCCGAGCGACGGCGGAACAGGATAAGATGAGGGACAATGTCGCGATCGCGACGCGAAGTGAACGTGGCATGGAGCCTCCGGGCAAAGCAGAATAACGCGACGGCAGCATTCCGGCAACGATTGCTCCGAGACGATCGGAAATAGTGACCAAATTAGTTTGCTAGGAATCTAAACCTCTGCAAAACGATTCGAAGGGAGAACCGGATGATCATCAGACGTTGGCTCTTGCTTGCTTTGGCTGGGGCACTACTTCCATGTACAGTGGCGGCCCAGGGGTTGGACACTGCGAAGATTGACAGTGCGCTTGGCCGGTCCGGGCAAAAAGCTGGTGACGTCTATAAAGTGGGATTTCCGAGGACGGACTTGCATGTTTCCGTGCACGGTCTTGCGATCAAGGCGGGGCTCGCGCTGGGCTCGTGGGCCGCGTTCTTGGGAACGGACGAGAACGCGATGGTGATGGGCGATCTGGTTTTGTTGGAGAGCGAAATCAACCCGGTGCTGGACAAGTTGCGCAGCGCGGGATTTGAGATCACCGCGGTTCACAACCATCTTGCCGATGAAACGCCGCGCGTGATGTACATGCACTACATGGGGCACGGAAACGCGGCGCAACTCGCCGGAGCGCTGCACGCGGCGCTCGCGGCTTCGAAGACTCCGCTGGAGAAGCCCGCTGCCTCCGAAGAGCCGGCCGCTCCTCCTGCCTGGGTGGACGCAATCGAGAAGAAATTGGGACGCAAAGGCACGTTCAAGGGAGGAGTCTTGGCGTACGGAGTGCCGCGCGCTGGTCAGATCAATATGGGCGGCATGACGATTCCGCAGGGCGCGGGCATGGCGGAGACGATTAATTTTCAGGCGGGGGAGGCGGGGAATGTCGCGACGACCGGGGACTTCGTGCTTATCGCCTCGGAGGTGAATCCGGTCATTGCGGAGTTGCGCGACCATGGAATTGTAGTGACGGCGCTGCACAGTCACATGCTGACCGAGGAGCCGCGGCTGTTCTTCATGCACTTCTGGTCTGTGGGCAGCCCTGAAACAGTCGGAGCGGGAATCGACGCTGCACTGAAGAAAGTTTCCGTTAAGCAGGCTCAATGACGAGCGGGTCGACGCGCGCTGTCAGGATAAATGGCGTTAGGGTGTCTAAGAAAAGGATGTTCAGCCTCTCTTGATCCCAGACGCGCTAAAAAGTTTAACGCGCGACGCTTGGCTGCTTTTCCTTACGCGCTTCATTCGGCTTTTCGCTTACGGATTGATTTCCGTCATATTGGTCTTCTACTTAGTTGGGCTCGGGCTCAGCGAATCACAGACGGGCCTCCTTCTCACGCTGATTCTCGTTGGCGATACGGCAATTTCACTCTTTCTGACCACACAAGCGGACCGCGTTGGCCGCCGACGGATGCTCATTGTCGGGGCGTTATTGATGGCCGGTGCGGGCCTGGTGTTTGCCTTAACGAAAAATTTCCTTTGGCTGGTTATTGCCGGAACGATTGGTGTCATTAGCCCCAGCGGAAATGAAGTCGGACCATTTCTATCCATTGAACAGGCCGCTCTTTCCCATGTAGTTGGCGATCGAACGAGGACGGAAGTTTTCGCGTGGTACACGCTGGCTGGTTCGTTCGCAACTGCCCTGGGCGCGCTGGTTGGCGGCGAGCTTTCTCACGCTCTGCAGAAGACGACGATATCGCAGGTTAACGGTTATCGGGCAGTGGTTGTGCTGTACAGCGTGCTAGGCCTCGTCCTGGCGTTTCTCTTTATGCGCGTTTCGCGGGGCGCGGAAGTCAGCCCGTCCGACGCGCATCCTGCCGGAGACTCGGGGCGATTATTTGGAATTCACAAATCTCGGCATGTGGTTGCCAAGCTATCCGCCTTGTTCGCGCTGGACGCATTTGCCGGCGGCTTCGTATTGCAAAGCTTTGCTGCCTATTGGTTTTATTTGCGCTTCGGAGTGAATCCCGCAACGCTTGGCGCGATTTTCTTCTGGGCCAATATCTTGTCGGGGATTTCGGCACTGCTGGCTTCGCGGCTTGCCGCGCGATTCGGGCTGATACGCACAATGGTGCTTACCCACTTGCCTTCCAACATTTTGCTGCTGCTTGTACCGCTGATGCCGAATCTCCCGCTGGCGGTGATGGTTCTTCTCGCGCGCTTCAGCATCAGCCAGATGGATGTTCCAACGAGGCAGTCGTACACGATGGCGGTAGTCAGCCCGGACGAACGGTCGGCGGCCGCGGGAATCACAGGAGTAGCCAGGACCATCGGTGCAGCGATCAGCCCTTTGTTTGTGGGTTTTCTGTTCGCACATCCGGCGCTGATTAACGTACCTTTTTTCATTGCCGGAACACTCAAGATCACTTACGACCTGCTGCTCTACCGAGAATTTGTCTCGCTGCCACCGCCTGAGGAGAAGAGCTAGCGAAAATCGGCTACGCCGGCGGCCTTTCTACGTTGGGAAGATTTGGCGGAAGTGGTCGGGGCGCCGAGATTTGAACTCGGTACCTCCTGCGCCCAAGCCAGCCGGGCTATCTCTTGGAAGTCCTTCCTTTTCAATCTTTATTTTGAAAATAAAAGGCTTAGCAAAAGAAATAGTAGTGGCAAGATGTATGAAAATGTGGCTCCGCATGCATGGAGTCCCCCCAATTTTCCCCTCAGCGAAGAAACAGCGAAACACGTTCACCGATTGCTAACCGTTGAATAACACCGACCCTTCAGTTTTTACCCGAAGGGTTGAGTTTCCGGTTTGCCCGCAAATCCGTCCAGAGTCTATACCAAGTGCGGAGATCCCTTCCTACAAGGCGACTTCCCATTACTAATCGCGGTAAGCCTGGGCATCCAGATCACTTCGCGATGAAGCTCCTAGGAAGTGCGGTGAGTTTTCCTTCCGTGATTCGCCCTACACTTTGTGCGAAGGAGTCATCGGAATGATTCGACGGTCCATATCGATCCTCCTTCGCGCAGGGTCTTGCCACTCGATTAAATCTGCGCTCTGCCGCCATCAACGAACAGTTCGATACCCGTGACGAAACTGGAGTCATCCGACGCCAGAAACAACGCAACCTTGGCAACTTCCTCGGGTTCCCCCATGCGTCCCATCGGGACAGTGGACACAATCCTCGCAATCACGTCTGCAGATTGCCGATTCGCCAACGGAGTGTTGATCGGACCCGGACTAACAACGTTTGAGCGGATACGACGGTCCTTCAGATCTGTAGTCCAGGTTCGCACGAAAGAGCGAATTGCGGCCTTACTCGCGGCGTAGACACCGAAAGCGGCAGTGCCCTTAACACTCGCGACAGAGCCGTTGAGAATGATGGAGCCACCATCATTCAGTAGCGGTAAAGCCTTTTGCACCGTGAACAGCGTTCCCCTCACATTGATGTTGAATAGTTTGTCGAAATGCTCTTCGGTGACGGCCCCAAAGGGAACAAATTCGCCAACGCCGGCGTTGGCGAAAACAATATCGATTCGCCCCTTCGCGTTAGAGACGGTCTCGTAGAGACGATCAAGGTCGGCCAGTTTGGCAACGTCTCCCTGAATACCGGAAACGTTGCCGCCGATTGTCTTCACGGCCTCGTCCAGTTCTTTCTGGCGGCGGCCCGTGATGAAGACATACGCACCCTCTTTGACAAAAAGCTTTGCCGTAGCTAACCCAATCCCTTCTGTGCCGCCGGTGATGACAGCGACCTTACCTTCGAGCCTTTTAGGCATTGTTTTCCCCTGTTCCTGCCGAGTTCTGATGGGCGTCGAGCCACTTCCGAATATTCGAGACGGTATCCTCGTAGAACGTCTTGTAAAGATCATGCGATACGTATCCGATATGCGGGGTCGCGAGTACGTTGTCGAGGGTCCGGAAGGGGTGAGACGCAGGCAGCGGCTCGGTGTCGAATACGTCGATCGCCGCGCCGGCGATTTGCTTGTTCTTCAGCACGCTGATCAAAGCTTGCTCTTCGACGATCGGCCCGCGCGACGCATTGATCAACCGGGCCGTTGGCCTCATTCTCTCCAGTTCCGCGGCCCCTACCAGGCCGCGCGTACGGCTGCTCAACACCAAATGGATCGTCAGGATGTCGGCCCGCTCGAACAGCTGGTCCTTGGAAACCAGGATTGCGCCCGCTGCTTTGGCGGCCTCGGGCGTCATGTTCTGGCTCCAGGCAATCAGATTCATTCCAAAAGCGCTTCCGACCCGCGCGACCTGTGATCCAACCCGCCCAAGTCCCAGAACGCCCAGGGTCTTTCCACGGAGATCCGTGCCCACTGTCTGCTGCCAGCCGCCGGATCGTACAGAGTTGCTCTCCGTCACGATATGTCGCGCGGAGGCCAAGATCAGCGCCCAGGTAAATTCGATCGACGGGTCCGACCTATACCCCGTGTGAACCACTGCGATCCCATGATCGCCCACGGCGGCGGCATCGATCGATGCGTTTCCATATCCCGTCGAGGCAATGAGCTTGAGATTGGGAAGGCGCTCAATGACGTTGTGGGGCAGCGGGGTCCGCTCGCGCATAACACAAACGACATCAAAAGGCAGCAACCGCTCAATCAGGGCGTCCGGATTGGCGAGGTGGTCCTGAAACACTGTGATGTCCGCTCG
>DATNMD010000011.1:0-57329 GCA_035602505.1 Candidatus Acidiferrum sp. | reverse complement strand
CGTGTCGATGAACGCGCCGGTACGCGGCGAGTCGTCCCACACTTGGAACGCGGTGTCGAAATAGAAGATGTAGCTTGCGGCCAGGCCGCCGCTGGCCCCGTAAATCGGGAACACGGTGTTGCCGTTGACTTCGTAGAAGTCGATGTCTTTCAGCACAGCGCGCCCCCAGTGCGAGAGGTCGAGAAAATCCACGCGCGTCTGGTCGGCGTTCACGCTGGACTTGATCGGAATGCCGCTCATCGTCTTACGCCCGCTGAAGAGCAGATCCAAATCGTTGCCGTCGCCATTGCCGCCTTCTTTGATGATTTGGCTCACGGTGATGCCGAGATTTTCCCACGCATGCTCTTGCTCGACCGCCATGTAGGCGATGAGCTTGGCGACGTGATTGATGCCCAGCGATTTGCGCACCTTGTTGATGGCCAGACGCACGTTGGACGGCGTGAGCGCGGCGTTGCCGGCGTTGACGCGCGGCGTCTGCAACTGCACCGGATACGTCGCGCGGTTGAGGTTGAGCCACGTGCCGGTGGTCGCGGCGTTCTGGTGATACTTGATGCCGAAGAGCGAGACGGGCTGCGCGCCGCTGAGGCCATCGTGCACGATCACGTCGGTGGCGACGGTACCGCCGGGAACGACGTCGACCGTGATGGTCTGCGCGTTGATGGGATCGGCGGCGGTCACGGTGCAGGAGCCGCGGTTGGTGGTCAGCGTGGTGTCGTAAACCTGCACGGTCTGGCCCACGTAGACCAGTGCGGCGCCGCTGGGCACGGCCATCGTGAATGTTGTGCTGGCGATGGAGTTGATGGTGCCGAGCACGCCGTTGCCGGCAGTCTGCATCAGCTTGTCCAGGAACGCGCGGAACTGTTTCATGCCGTTGGCCACTTCGCGCTTCGCGGCGTTTTCGATGGCGCGCTCGCGGCCGGTGGTCGCGTATTCCACGAGCTTCGTGATCTCAATCGCGAAGCGGAAAAAAATCGGTGAGACCTGCGCGACGTCGTATGCCGTGCCGGAGCCGCGGCCCAGGTCGCCGCCGTCCGCGTTGTACGAGCCGGCTTTGCCTCCCGGGTTGACCTGCAAGGGCAGGCGCATGTTGCGGCTGGAAACTTTCTCCACATCGCCGCGCTGCTGGATCATAGTGAGCAGAATGTCGTCGCGCTCGTAGAGCAGGGGCACTTTGTCGCGCACCTTCTCGAGCTGCAACGCGATGACATTCGCGTTTGCTTATGCTGGCATCTGTTTTTCTCCTTAGGATTGCTGCTTTGGGGAAGCTTGTAGTGGCCGGTCTTTAGACCGGCCAGGCCAATCTAAAGATTGGCCACTACAGATCGAGGAATCTGTTCGTCGCTGAGTTTGCCGTTATCGGCGCACGATTCCGCGAACCAGAACTGAACGGGCACACTAGCCGCGTGTGTTATCGGCTCGTGCTATATTACGGATGTGAAAACCGGGTTCCCGAATTGGACGCTAATGCTCCTGGCCATGACGGCGTTGCTCACGGCCAGCGTCGCGAGAAAGCCGCAGGCGCCCGCAACGGGCACAGCTGGCCCGGCGTCGCAGGACCGGCCGAAGAGCACCACAACGGCTTCTGCAAATCCCAGCCGCCGTAAGATTCCCTGCAAGACGCCGGAGAACGCCTCGCTGTGCTACTGGACACACGGCCGCCTGTCGTTTTACGAAGGCTGGGTCAATTATCAAATTTGGAAGATTGGTACGCGCCGGATGTTAGGCGTTTTCAGCGGCCCGTCGCATTACCCGGCGCTCACCAACCAGGATTTGGAACCGGAGTTTCCCCTAGAACTGAATCGAGCGTACGAGGCTGACAACCGACGCCACAAGAAGGCGACCGGAATGATGTGGACTATTCCACCACCTGTCTTCGCCGATTTTGAGGTTTGCCCTCTCCGGCCAGAGCAAGAAGGGGAGAGACAACCGGTCTGCATCGAGGCTGCTAAGAACATCATCGTGCAAAACGATGACAATTGACCATCTAGCTTCCAAAGTACCCGATTATCTCTTTCGAGGTTTTTTCTCGTTTTGATCGGGCAGATACGTGTCGATCCAAGCTACGCGCGAAGGGACGTCGCCCGCCGTGAACGAATTGTTGTAGGGACCTGACTGCGTGCTGATCGACAGACCCACCGACGTGCCACCTTTGAATTTCCAGTTGGAGCGGTCGGATGTTGGATGCAGGCGGAAGTTTGTTGCGCCTCGTGTGGGGTCATGGCCGCTAAGATAGGCTTCGCGCGCGGCGTTCATCGAGGATTCGTAAGCGACGCGCTCCTCGGGACTGCGTAGCGCTTTATCCGAGGGTTCCACGGGATCATGAACTTTGTTACGGCGCTTGCCGGTTTGGTGAGACAGCTCCGCATCGTTGATCATGGCGTGGGCGATCCTTTGGCGGGCGGCGCCAATGGGCTCATTAGAGCCCGACATGTCTCGGAGCGACCGCGTCTCGCCGAAGAGGCTCAGTCCAACATCGTGAACGGTCAGGTCGGGGACGATGTGTTTCTGCTCCACGGATTTGTGCCACTCGCCTTCGTGCACGCGCGGAGCGGCAGGTCGCGCTGGACCGCCGGGCTGCGGTTTAAGCTTGTCAATGGCGCGGTCGAGCCAAGAACCATGGTGGCCCATAAATTAACCTTCAAAGGAAAAAGAGACGATTGACGCGGAGATCGCGTAGCCGTGGCGGCCCGATTACATGTCCAGAATTTGTTCGTCACTGAACTTCCGGTAGTTGATTGAGTGAGACCTGCTAACGCCGCCATCTTGCCGGCGTCCTGGAGTTTTCTCGCTGCCGACCGGATGCGCCGGTAGAGACGCCTGCGCTACGTCGGGCCTTGCTGATCCCGCGTCCGGACGCTGCGAGCGTCCGTGATGGGCTGCTAGTGTGGTCTGCGTCCATTCATTCAGTACGCGCTTGGCGGCGCCGGGGACGAGCTGCTGCGCGCGGTCGGCAATCAGGCGCACGATTTGCGCGCGGGAATCGTTATCGAAGCGCCGCGCCGCCAGAATCTGCGCGACCTGCTCGCCGAGTTGGCGATCGCCCTGCAAAACCTTCTCGACTTCAGCGCGTACCGAACTGGCGAGTCGCTCGCGTACGGGCGCAGCGCGCTGCATCCCAGCTTGCCCGGGCGTATTGTGCTGCTCAAAACTGGGCAGTGCCTGCGCCAGCGTGCGCTCGATAGCGCCGCCCACGCTGCGCTCCAAATCTTCATTCGCGGCGCGCTCGAAAGCGGCATATGCCGCGACGTGCGCTTCGTCGCGTGTACCGGTGGAAGCAGCGGCGGACGGGTTGCTTTGTAGTGGCACAGCATTCCCTCGGCTACGCTCGGGATGAAGCTGTGTCACTACAAGGGAGGCATCGTTGCCGCCGGCGGAAGTGTTCCCTCGCGAATCCGAAAACGCTGATGCCAGGCTCTTCGTTATCGGCCCCTGCGCCGCTGCGGCTTCCCGCAGAAGTTTTATGCCCGCTTCCACCATTTCGCGGAACGCCGCGGGATCTTCGCGCAGCATGCGCTGCGCGAGCTGTGCGCGAGACGCGCTGAGCTGCTCGGGCGAATTCCCTGTCGCGCCAAAGTAAGCGCGATCCACTTCGTCGAGCAGTCGCGCGCGTTCCGCAACAGCGCGCGCTTCGCTCACTCCGCCCGGGTACAATTCCTTCAGCGCGCGGGCATCCTCCGGAGTCGCAAACGCCGCGCGATACGCCGCCGCCTCCGACCTCGCCTGCTGCACGCCATCCCAAAACTCCCGCGCTTCTTCCCCGCCCCAGGCATCCTTCATCTGCGCCGCCAACCACGCCGGCGGCTCAGTTTCGCCCTCAACGCTTGCCGAAGTCGCGTCCTTCGACTGGGGCGGCGGCAGGGCTTGATTGGCGGCGGTAGCAGAGTCTGCGCTCGCCACTCGTTCACTCCGAGCGGAGTCTAGGGGCCAGGCGCCACTCGCCACTTCTTTTTCCGGCGCAATCTCCAAAATCTGCTCGTCGCTCAGGGCGAACAGATCAGCAGCGCTGCTCTCATTCAGCGCAGGCGCCGATTGGTTATGCATGGCCATTGCGGTCATCCCCATATTCAAGCTGACTTAAACAAGGAAATCCTTATTAAAGGAAACGCGGCACATCTTTAATAAGGAAACGCCTATTCAATTCTGGTAGAATTGCCGGAAAGCTATGAATCCCACTGATTTTAAGGCAGATAGCCCCGGGAAGCTGATCCCGATATCCGAAGGAACGCACGCCTTTGTTCCGGAAGCCCTTCCGACCAGCGTGCCTATGGATTCAGAAGCCGTGCATCTCCTCGCGGAAGCTAGCCAAGCACTTGGCTTGCTTCAAGGGCTCGTTCAATCTCTGCCCAGCCCGCGAATTCTGCTGGGACCGTTTATGCGGCGCGAGGCCGAACTATCCAGCCGAATTGAAGGTACCTATGCCAATCAAGAGGAATTGGTTCTGTTTGAATTGGATCGCCAGACGGCTGCGGACAAACCCGATGTGCGCGAGGTCTGGAACTATGTAGCCGCTTTTGAGTATGGACTCAAGCGGCTGCAGGAGCTTCCCGTGTCTCTAAGGCTCATCCGTGAACTGCACGGCAAACTTATGAAAGGGGTTCGCGGGCACGACCGCCAGCCTGGGGAATTCCGGACCTGCCAGAATTATATAGGCCGAAAAGGTGAGCCCATCACAAAAGCCCGGTATGTCCCTCCTCCTCACACCGAATTAACGGCCTGCCTGGACGCATTCGAGAAAGCCCTTCACGCAGAAACGAAGCAGCCTTTTTTAGTACGGCTGGCACTCATTCACTATCAGTTTGAGGCGATACATCCCTTTGAAGACGGAAATGGACGAATCGGACGTCTTCTTCTCCCGCTCTTGCTGGTTGAAAAAGGGATTCTGTCGCATCCCCTGATACAGTTGAGCGCGTATTTTGAACAGCACCGTCGCGAATATTACGACCACCTTCAGCATGTCAGCCAGACCGGCGAGTGGCAGCCTTGGATTCAATTCTTTCTGCGAGCCGTTCACCAGGAGTCTAAAGAAGCAGTGCGGCATTCTCGAGCGATACTCGAACTACGCAATCAATACCGTGAAAAGATGGAGGCGGTTGGTGCCTCAGTTCAAGCTCTTAAAATCGTAGACGATCTATTTATCACGCCTGCCGTGACCGTCACTGGGGTCGCCAAACGATTGCGCGCGTCTTATCCCACGGCGGAGTTACTTGTGCGCAAACTGGTTCGAGCCGGCATTTTGAGCAGTGACAAGATACGGCGCCGCAATCGCGTTTTTCACGCCTCAGAAATTCTTAACTTGGTCCAGAAGGAACTCTGATAGCGCGGAGGTGAGCTTCGGCGTGGGCGCGCACGTTGGCGAAGCCGGCTGGATTGGTCATGCGGGCGGCTTGGCCGGCGTCGGAGTTGGCCCAGCGTTTACACTCCTCGAATTCCACGGCGTGATCGTCGAGCAATTGATCGACAGGGACGGACGGCAGCACGATGGACTGTGTTCCGTGTTCCGTGTCCCGCGTCCCGTGCGATTCCTCCGACGGCGGCGCGGATTGATCCTCACGGACCACGGGTCGCGGATCGCGGGTTACGTCCTGCGCTCCTGGGATCGAGATGACGATGGGCGCGCTGGCTAGGAGCTGCTGGATTTCGCGCAACTGTTTGTTGCGGGATTCTTCGCCGGGAATGACCAGCTCGCTCAGCCCAAGCACATTTTTGATGTAGCCGAGATTCGCGGGCTCGGTGAGTGCGCGCTGGATCATCGGATCGTTGATGCTGAACATTTGCTGCAGTACGCCGCGTTGCTGCGACTTCAGCCGCGGAAATGTTTCGTCGGCTTCCGGATGCACGCAGATGTTGCCCTTCAGGTCCGCAATGCGAATGACGTGCGAATCGAAAACGCCGTCGGGGCCGAGCAGCGGAATCTCCGCATCGTTCGGACGGTTTTTGCGGAACACGTCAACCGACAGCAGCAGTACGTCGGCGTAAAATTGCTTCATGCGCCGCCACACCAAACCAAGCCGCCCGAGCGCCTGGTCGCGGGCGAGCGCGTAGCCGGACGCGGTCTTCACATCTTCCATGTTGCCGCCGAAGACCGCGGGAAAGAGCCCGGTCAAAAATTGCGCCACCGGGCCGATTAAATCTTGCTGATGCCGCAGCATGTCCGGAGGCACTTGCGCGGGCGCCGGCTGGAAGAATCCCGCCGCGAGCGGCTGGCCTGGGCGCGCGCGCGCCGGAAAATGCGCGGCCGGCTCGGCCACCTGGTTCGCCAACGCGTCGAAATCGAGCACTTGTGGATCGGCGTAAATCGGCGGAATGCCGTACTCATACGTCTCGGCTTGCATGTTGGAGAGAACGTTGTAGCGCTCCTGCACTTGCACCAGCGAATCGCCAACGCTGGGGCGATTCTGGCCGTCGCCGGGCAGGGCGTGCAGCACACGCCAGTGATCGTCCATAGACTCGCTGCGCGATTCGCAGTACGCATCGCCTGCGAAGGCCACATAGCAGCCATCGGGAAACAGCGCGAGCAGTTCGGCGCGGACTTCCGCGTCTTCGATGGAGTAAAACGCCCACGGACGCAGCCAGGTGCGATCGAACGTGATCAAATTCATCAGCGCGTCACCAGGATGAATCGATGGCAAGCCCTGCTCGACGCTGAGCCGCGAAACGCGCGCGTATACATCTTCCGCGCCTTGCGACGGCGACGTTTCGATTTTGTCCGCCGCGTGTGGATATGCCGCTTTCAATTTTGCGCGATGCACTTCCGCCTGCCATTGCAGGTAGGGATACTCGTGCATCTCGTTGGCCCACACAGGAGTATTCAGCTCAAGCCCGCCGGCAATCGAGATGACTTCTTGCCCGTTAGGCATGCGCCTCGTGCCCGCGACGCGCGGCACCGTGACGCGTTCGGCTTTGCGCAGGTTGGCTTCAGAAAGTTCCGCCCCGCACCGCGCACATGACATCGCGCCAAGTAGGGGCGCAGTATGCTGCGCCCCTGCTGTCGAGGTGGAATCCGCCTCGCTCTGACCCGCGTTTTCCTCTTCTTTGTAGCTCTGTGTGTCTGCGCGCAGTCCGGTTTCCTTGCCGCACTGGGGGCAGACGTAAACGTCTTCGCCGAGCGGAATCTCCAGCGCCTCCAGCACATTTTCTTCACGGAAGCCAAAGCGCTGCCCATCGGCGACATAACGCACATAGGCGCCGAGCTTCCCGTCGGTCCACAGGAAATACCCGATCGAGGTCAGCAGATGCTCGATGTGATTGTTCTGCTCGATCAGCGTGGCCACGTCGCTGGCCGCGCGCGCCGCGGAAATATCCTCGAGCGATTGCGCCGACTGCGGATAAAACCGCACGCTCGGCACATCCTGCGAAAGCACCGCGATGAACGAAAGCCCAAAGCCCTGATAGAAATTGGTGACAAACTGGTAGCGCGGCATCTCTTCCAGCGCGCGATCATCGCTAAAGCGCTGCTCGAACGGCAAATGCCAGTTCATGTCATTCGGATTCCACCAGGCGTACTGCAAGCCCTGCCAGAAAAGCCGCGCCTGGCGAATCCGCCGAATCTCATGCCGCCGCGCAACCACGCCTTCTTCGCGATATTGCCGCACCAGCTCGCGCAGCGCATGCACCAGCTCCGGCTTCAGATCCTCGAGCCGCTCGTTGTTCGGTCCAAGATCAAGCGCCTTGGTAGCGCCAGCTTGTCCTGAGCCGCGAAGGGCATCTTGCTGGCGCGCCGAATCATCGAGCAGGTGTGCGTCGGCATCGGGGCCCTGCCTGCCGCTCGCCGGCACCGATGCTGGCGCTACTGCGCTCGCCGCATTGCCATCCGCAGGCGCGATCGCGCCCGGCGTACCGGTCCAAGTCTCAGCTGTGGGGTACAGGTCCATTCGTCCGTCCTAATTTTGCGCGTGTAGTGGCCGGTCTTTAGACCGGCTTGGCCAATCTAAAGATTGGCCACTACAAATTCATTGCTTCGTCGATTCCGCTTCTTTCCACGCCTGAATCTGGTGCCAGGAGCGTTTGCGTAGGCGCGGCAAAGGCTGCGGCTTAGCCGGCTCCGGATACTCCACGGGCGGAAATCCCGCGGTGCCCAGCAGCGAATTCGTCAGCGCGCGATTCTCCGCGCGCAAGCGAGACACTTCGCCCTCGAGCAGCCCGACGTAACGCCCCTGTAGCAATCGTAGAAGGAAATCTCTCATGTTCTTTGCGATGACCAAAGCTAGCGGCGACGCGGCAGCTTCTTTGGTTGAAACTGCTTGCGTGCTTCGGATTCGAGACGCTGGTAGTGAATGGCTTGCGATGTCGGATCCGTTGCGCTGACCTGGCGCGCGATCTGTTCGCCGAGCGGCATGCCGGTCACGAAGCGCGGTGCGCTTGGCGAATTTAGGGGCGGGGGTTGCCCCGCCCTGAGCGGCGCGTCTGCGCCAAAGCGCGAGGGCGCCGCCCCAACACCGGCGAGTCTTCCGCCGGAGACCAAACCGTAGCGCGCGGCGTCCGCGGGATCGTCGCCATCGACTTTGCGAATGTCTTCGACGCGGCGATCGTCGCGCACGAGCTGCGGCAAGCAATCGATCAGCTTCGCGCAATTTTCAGTAATCAGCCACGCATCGGACTCAAGCAACTGATACATCAGTTGCCAGCCGCCAATGCGATCGTCATCGGCGGGCGCCGGGCGCGGCAGGCCGCTTGCCGCGAGCACTTCGCCGAGTTGCTCGGCGATGGACGCTTCCGAAGTGCGATGCGCAAACGCATCCGGCGAAAGAAAAACATCGCTGATGCGTTCGCGCCCGCTGCGCTCGGCGATGCCCTGCGCCAGCATGCGCGGCGAGAGGCCGGACTGCACAAATTCGCGATAAGTGACAATGCGTGACTCGTGACTTGTGACTGGTGACTCGTGAACCGCGTCCTCACCCTGCGGTTTTCCACGAGTCACGGACCACGAATCACGGGTCACGGCTTGCGGTACGGCACAATGCCAATACACGGCGCTGGGATGCTGGAAGCCCCAGTCGACCGAGATCCAGCGCGGCCACCACGGCTCGAGGCGCAACGCTTCGGCGCGCACGGTGTGCCGGCCAAACTCGAAGACATCGAAATATTGCCCGGCGAAAACGTTCCAGTCGCCTTCGAGAAACGCGCGGCGCAAATGTTCGGGCAGCGCCTCGAGCGTGCGGTGATACGCCGCATCGTTGGCGTAGATCGGATTGTCAGCCAGCTTCGCGCGAATGAAATCGTAATCGCGCGCGTCGTACAGTTCCGGCCGCTCGAATCCCGGCGGCGGCGCGTGATCGACCCACAGAGCCTTCACCCAGGCATGCCCGATGTTACCGGGATTGCTCGCGCCGGCCATGCACGCGAAACTTTTCGGCACCGGACAACGATTGCGCGAAGTCAGAAACTGCCACTGCTTCAGCGTGAAATGCGTGAGCTCATCGAGCCCAATGAACAAGAACTCCGCGCCTTGATACTGGTAGACGTCGTTTTCGTTGCGGCAGTAGCCGAAGCGCGTGGTCGAGCCGTTATGCCACGTGACGATGTGTTTCGCTTCGTTGTACTTGCGATACGCCTTGCGTGGCACATCGCGGCGAAAGTAAGTGAGCAGCGACGACTCCAGCTCCGGATAGGTGCGGCGCAGCAGCAGCGAATCGGAGCCCGGCACGCGCTGCGCCTGGCGAATCGCCTCCCAAAGCAGTGCCTTGGTTTTTCCCGGCCCCGCGGCTCCGCCAAACAGCCGGTACTTTGCTCGGCTGCGATGAAACTGTTCCTGGCGCGGAAAGGGCTTGTAGCAGACTTCGCTGATACGCGACCCAGATTTGGATGTGCGGGCCACCTGTATCGCGCTTAGCGGTAAATTTTCGTAAAGCGCGCGCCCACAAACCACGCGGCCGCGCTAACGACAAATCCAACCTTCAATCCCAAGTGCATGCTGCGCCAGGCATTTAGATACGTGACGACGAAGCCGGCGACACCCAGGATCTTCAGCACGCGATCGAGATAAACGGCTTGGGTCAATTTTTCCAGCACGCTTTGCTGCGCCGAGAAAGTGTTCATGGCTCGCTCCTCTCCGGAGTTTCTGGTCCGGGGATGTCAAAGATAATTTGCGGTTCTTCGTCGCCGGCAACGGGCGCGCGCTTGCCGTAGAGCAGCTCGCGCAAGCTCGCCACCTCGCGCTGCACGATTTTTTCGTCCTGGGAGCGCAGCAGCGCCACCTGCAACTGCACCAAATCCACCTGGCTGTGCACGGCGTCCACGAAGGCCTCCCCGTCGATCGGAAGCGCTTCCCTGCCCGCCGGAATCTTGGCGAAGCGGTTGCCGCGCCGCGGCGCTGCGCTCGCGTTGCTGCCGGCTCTCGCACTCGGCCTGGCGTCAGACTTTTCACCCTCGCTCGGCTCGGAAGCGGTCCCGGTGGCGCGGGCCCGCTTGCCGTTGGCCGCGAGCTCGGCCGGATCAGCGCACGCCGTGCGGGCCGCGCCAGCCGCAGTGGAAAGGGCGGCATTGGCAACGGCGAGTTCGCTCGCGTCGACAGATCCAGCTCCGCTCAATCCGCTGCCGCCTGTTGAGGAGGCCGCGGAAGAAGTCAGCAGCGCGCCGCCATTGGCGCCGGGTTTCGCTGCGTAACCTGCGCTACCGTTCGCTTTGTTCTTGGATTTCATCTGTTGACGCGCCATTTCTAGTTGACCCGCTGAGTGCGTTCCGCGGCGCAGCCACGTGCGGCGTCGCGATCGGGTGAACCATGCACAAATAAGCCCAACAGGGCCCCGTGCAGCGCGTTAGCATGCGCGCGGCAGAATCGTAGCCCTCGCGCGCGCGGCTGCTGACACCGCACCCAAGCGTGTCGGTGAAATCGCGAAACGCGATAGGCCATGCACTGTTTCATGACTGAATTTGCGCCGAGTGAGGAGCAGCCGATTGTCCGGTGCTCACACCAGGATCTTTGCCGTCAAGCCCGTGCCGCCGGTGGAGGACACAAACCGAACGCGCAAGAATTTCGCTTGCACGCCGGTCACGGTGCGAGCTTCACCGGTAAGCGCCGTCGTCGTGTCGATGGTCTGATACTCCGCGTCGACGTCCGCCATTGCGCCCTGCAAAACAATGCTCACCGCAGTCGGGTTCGTGCCGAAGATCGTCTGCCAGCGCACCGCCGTCCCGGCGTCGGTTGTACCCGTGAAGCTGGGCAGCGCAAACTGCGTCCCCGACGTGGCGCTGCCGGGAAACGCTTCGTTGTTGAAGCTGAAGCCGACGTCGCCGGAGGAAAGCGAAAGTGGCGGGGTTGCATTCTGATAGGCGGGCATAACGACTCCTTATTGCTTGGTTCTGATTGATTTCTCGCGAGTTACAGATCGTTCCGATAGCGCTTTAAAAACAAAAATGCCTCCGGCGGTGGCGGAGGCATGGCAAGAATTCGCACGCTAAAAAGCAAAACGCCCCGAAGTTTGTCGGGGCGTGCTTTTCTACGAGGGAGAGTGTATACCACTTTCTACTTTTTTGTCAAGGGAAATCTTCAACTTTTTTTATTTTTTCTTGAAGTCGTTTCTTTTCAGGAGCATAGTTCCCAGATTCCCAGCTCGATTCCCCCTTGCGCGGCCTTGGCCTCGCCCGGGTCCGACGCAAGTCAAGGAGGACCCCATGCCGAATTACTTGCATCAAGTGAGCTACACGCCGGAAGCTTGGGCGCGGCTCATCTCCAATCCCCAGGACCGCATCGAAGCCGTGCGCGCGCCGATCGAGAAGCTCGGCGGGCGCATCAACACCGCCTTTTTCGCTTTTGGCGAATACGATCTCGTGATAATCACCGAAATGCCCGATAACGTCAGCGCCGCGGCTATCGCCATTGCGTTTGCTGCCGGTGGCGCGGTGAAAAACGCAAAGACCACGCCGCTGATGACCGCCGGCGAAGCCGTCGAAGCGCTCAAGAAGGCCGGCACGACCGGTTATCGCTCGGTCACTGCGGGAACAAGCGCAGCCGCCGCGCGGCCGTAGAGGCGTCCATTCTCATCGCATCCTGCCGAGTGGGAGCGTAGCGACGCCTGCTTTGCCGCAAGCGCGCCACGCTCCCGCTCCGGCTCTCTCCTCAAAGGCTCTGCCGGTGCTAAACTCTGCAGCCGGAGGGTTCTGCGATGCGCCACTTCCACTCGATTCCCTTCTACTTTGTGTTGGCCGCGCTGGGCGCTTGCTCCGCCGCTCGCGCCCAGAGCTCCGCGGAGACTACGCCACCCAAGCAAAAGCGGACCGATCCGCAGCAGGGGCGCGATCAGACTCCGCCGCTGGTCGACCAATTCGCGCAAGCAAACCCAACTGCCGCCGAGCTCAGAACGGTCGCTTCCGCCCTGCTGCGCAATTTTGGCTTTGAGGAATACCAATTTCGTTCCGCTGCCGAGGCCATGCCAGCGGAAAAATACGACTATCGCCCAGCACAGGGTAATTACGGCGGCGTTTATCCTGGCTACGGTCCGAAGGAGCTGCGCACGTTTGGCGAGCAGGTGAAGCACGTCGCGTGCGCGAATTTCGCCTTCGCCGCCGAGCTCGACGGCAAGAAGCCGCCTCCGGACTGCGACAAAGGCGGCGCTAACCCTGCAAAAACGCGCGAGGAACTAATCGTCTACCTCCGCGATTCGTTCACGGCGATGAAGAAATCGCTTGGCGCGATTACGAAGGAAAATATGTTTGAGCCCACCGAAGGTCCCTACGCCGGGCCGAACACGCGCCTCGGGCTCGCCACGGTTTGTATTGGGCATGTCGCCGATCACTATGGCCAGCTCGTGATGTACATGCGGCTCAACGGCATCGTGCCGCCCGCCAGTCGCCCCAATCCGCCGGGGCTGAAGGATTAGGCGCGTCGTAGCAGAATTTGTGAGACCAAATCGGAGGAGACGAACATGAAGCGCACGCTGTACCTCGCGAGTGGGATTTCGGTGCTGTTCACCACGCTGGCCTTTGGCCACATCATGATCCACAACACGACGCACATCATGAGCCATCATGACGCGAGCCCCGTGTTCCTCATCGTGCACACGATTCTGGCAGTCGCGTTCGGCGTTCTCTCGCTGATCGGCGCGTATTTTCTCCTGACCGGCTGGCGCCGGCAAAGCTCCAACTGAGCGCAGCGCCACGCACGGCAGAGCGTTCGACGGGCGCGACCTAGGCTACAATCTTTGCGTGCAAACTCACGGCTTGCTGCCGAGGCTCACGGGTATCCGCCTGCATCCGATCAAGTCGCTCGATCCTGTATCGGTCACTGACGCGCGCATCGGGCCCGGCGGCGGCCTCGAACACGACCGCGCCTGGGCGCTCTTTTCCGTCGACGGCCGTTGGGTCAACGGCAAGCGCACGGCCGCGATGCACCTGATCCGCGCCACATACGCGCTCGATCTCAGCTCCGTCACGCTCGCGGTTCCCGGCGATCGCCGCAACATTCCCGCGCGCACCTTTCCCTTCCCCGGCGCCGCCGAAGATGCCGCGGAATGGTTCAGCGTGTATTTCGAGCAGCAGATCCTGGTGCGCCACGCGCCCGAAGGTTTCCCCGACGACACCATCGCCAACGGCCCTACGATTGTCTCCACCGCATCGCTGCAAACGGTGAGCGACTGGTTTCCCGGCTTGAGCGTCGATGCTGTGCGCCAGCGCTTTCGCACCACGCTCGAAATCGCTAGCGTTGACGTTGCCGCGAAGGCTGCAAGTGTGAACGGTCACTTGCCTGCGTTCTGGGAAGATCAGCTCTACGGCGAAGACGAGCGCAGCGTAGTGCGCTTCCGCATCGGAGAAGTCAACTTCGAGGGCGGCAATCCGTGCGCCCGCTGCCCCGTTCCCGCCCGCGACCCGCGAACCGGGGCCGACATCCTCGGCTTCCAAAAACGTTTCAGCGACCTCCGCCGCGAGAGTCTGCCGACCTGGGCGCCAGCCACCCGCTTCGACCATTTTTATCGCCTAGCCGTAAACACCCGCGTAGCCCCCACCGAAACCGGCAAGCTCCTCCGCCTCGGCGATTCCCTGAGTCTCTAAATCGGTCCTGGAATCATCCAGCGGGAACCAATTGCCAGCGCCGGTGTCTTTAGAGTGCCATGTTCATCCTTACTGTGCCTTGGGATCTCAGAGCGCTTTGGGCACCTGTTTCGGTGTCCGCGAGGCTCTATCTGCTCTGCCTGTTCGTGATGGCTGTTTACACAGTCTTTCGACTGATGAAGGTAAGTCTTTATCTTCGGATTCTACGAAAGCAAGGACCGGGCAAAGCACCACCGCTTCTCCGGCAAACACGCACGGCTAGATTGAGACATCTGCGTCAGCTCCATTTCTTGTTTTTGCTCATTTTTGGTGCTTGTTTCGCCAGCGAGTTTTTTGGAATCATTCGCGCGGTCCAGAACTCAGCAGTGTCCCTTTCCGCTGCGACGATCCAAATTTTTGAACCCGCAGCTGCGCTCGCATTTGTCGTCTTTGTCACACTCGCTTTCCTTCACTCCCTGCAATGGTTTGTCTCCGGCCGATTGGAGAGAGCGGCCCGATCGCTCCCGTCTCACACTACGCAGACACTCTAATCACCCCTGAAGTATTTCCGCGGCGGGAACATGCCGCGGCGCAGCAGCTCTTTCCCGCAGCGGCGGCGCACTTCTTCCGACCAGTTCACCCAGCTTTGCTCGCTGAGGCCGAGAAAATGACGCGCGTTCTCGTACGGCGCTAGGCCCAGGTAATACAACCGGAACATCACCATCCGCGAAGCCCCGTCCGGCCCATCGAGCGCTGCCTGCCCGGCCAGCGCGAAGTCCGCCACCCATTCGGCAAGCCGCGGCCGAAAATCCGGCCGCCACAAGAATTTTGTGGCTTCCTTCCAGTCCATCGCGGACATGCCGCGCTTGGCCTCCAGCACCTCGCGCGCTCCGCGATACACTTCCCAGCAAACGTCAAACGCCATCTCCGGCTTCACGCTCATCGAACGCTCCGCCCGCGCGATCCCACGCGTCTGCGGGCCGAGACGCGGCGCCGCTTTAACCGGCGCGGCGTCAACCGGTACTCCCACACCACAAAGTGTTCCTCGCTGTTCACGACCTCCGGCCGACGCACCCGTTTTTCCAGCACGTATCCGCCGCACTTCGTCTTGCGCAGGTGCCGCAATTGCGCCGAAATGCTGGTTTCGCCGTAGCGCGTCAGTCTGGCCAACTCGCGCAGCGTCATCCAAGCGCCATACTTCTCCGCCGCCAGCATGACGTCGCGCAACACATCGCGCTGCGTTGGCATAGCGCGTCGCGCCGTGCGCTTCCCCCGTTTTCTCCCCATGCTTCGCCTCCTTCCTGCTTTCACTGCTCCCGAGCAGGAAATTCCTCGCGCGGTCCGGATTGCTCCGCATTGTCTGTAGTTGACTCCTCGCGGTCTTCTTCTTCGCTCACGTCGCTCCACGTCGTCCGCTCCGGGTCTTCGTAGTCGCCGGAGCACGCGCTGCACGCGCGCAGGCAAATCGATTGCGACACGGCCTGAGGCGTCACGGCGCCCCCAGTGCGGAGCTTGTGAAGATCCGCTGCTTGCTACTCCAAGCAAACGATTTGCACACGTTTCCACAATACGTACGTACATGAGTACCATTGATCGTCATAACTATACTGGTAACGTTGAGATGTTTCCCCTGGAGGTTCCCTTGAACTACAAAACCGAGCCGCCCTGGGAGTTTCTTCTCTCCGCTTCCCGCAATTCCCTGCAGAGCTATGAGCTGTCGCGGCTCAGCCACGCGGCCAATCTCCGCAAGGAGATCACCCAACTGCTGGATTCCTGGCTCGAAGAGAACACGGCGGCCATGCTGGCGCGCTGGCTGATGGAGCAGCGCGAGCGTCCGTTGCCCCCGATGGGCAACGAAGAGCAGACTTCGGCCTGCGACGCGCGGGGCAAGGCCGCGCATGCTGTGTCCGATAATTTTTTCGCGGATCAAGCGGGCTCGCCGCCCGAATTGCGCACCCGCTCGTGAAGCGCCGCAGCGAATTTGCGGCCGGCAGGCGGTTTTCACGCCTCTTGCGGCAAACATCTCATCGCCGACGAAGCGGCGCCGAGGTGTGCGATGAACCGTCGCGGGAAACAAGCGCGCAACCCGCGCCGCCAACCCGCCCGCCATCCAAGCGCACCCTCGCGCCTCGCCGTCGCAACGAGCCGCCGTCCCATGCATCGCCGCCACCTCTAAACCGAGCGTTACGTCTAAATATCGGTATATTTTTTAGAAGACGCAGATTTGGAGCGCGCGGACTTTCCGGGTGGACACCAACACTCGCAACTCACCTCATGCGAGCTGAGCTTCACTTTTAGTGGATTATCTTTAACTACGGACTAGCGGGAGGCAGCAGTTCCAGCGGGCGCTTTTTCGAGCAGTTGCTCTTTCCGATAGATCAGCGAGTTGATGTCGTACGTGGCGAGTTCAAACCCGTGGCCGTGCGTGATGGCATCCGTGGGGCACGCTTCCACGCAATAACCGCAGAAAATGCAGCGGGAATAATCGATGTTGTACACACTCGCGTAGCGTTCACCCGCCGAAATGCGGTTTGCATCCGTATTTTCCGCGGCTTCGATGTAAATGCAATTTGCCGGGCAGGCCGCGGCGCACAAAAAACATCCTACGCACTTTTCCAGGCCGCTTTCGTCGCGATGCAATACGTGAATGCCGCGATAGCGCGGCTGAAAATGCACCGGCTCGTGCGGATAATTCTCCGTCACCGTCTTCCGGAACATATTTCGGAAGGTCACGCTGAATCCTTGCGCGAGCGTGCTGAACGTCTCGGCAACTTCACGGAGGATGTTCGCCATGTCAGGAGTTTAACAAACGAAGCTAGACCCGGCAAATTGCACGTCGAGCCGTGCGTACTCGGATGCCAAATTGACGAAATGCCTCTGGCACTGCGAAAGTGGGGCCATGCAAATCCGCATTTCGCGGCCTGGCGACGCCGATTCTGTTTGGGCGATCCTCGAACCCACGATTATCGCCGGCGAAACCTACGCCTTGCCGCGAGAGATGTCGCGCCAGGAAGCGCTCGACTACTGGTTTGCTCCTCAGCACGAAGTCTTGGTCGCGGAAGAACACACCAAGATTCTCGGCACCTATTTCCTGCAGCCGAACCAGCAAGGCGGAGGTTCGCACGTAGCCAACTGCGGCTACGTCACTGCTTCGTGGGCCACCGGTCGCGGCGTGGCTCGCGCCATGTGCGCACATTCGCTCGATCGAGCGCGTCAGCGCGGCTTCAAGGCGATGCAGTTCAATTTTGTGGTGAGTACCAATGAACGCGCCATCGCGCTTTGGCACAGCTTCGGATTCGAAATTGTCGGCCGGCTTCCCGGCGCGTTCCATCATCCGACCGCCGGCTTAGTCGATGCTCTGGTGATGTATCGATCTTCGCTTTGAGCCTCAGCCCGACTCTGCCATCATGCGCTTCGACGTGAGCGCCTTGATAATCTGCTTGCCGTGGAACCGCCCATTCTCGATGAAGATTTCTCCTGTGTGCCGCCCGCCAATCACCACGCCCGCCAGGTGAATTCCCGGAACGTTGCTTTCCAGCGTATCGGGATCTAGAGAGGGCTTGCACGTAACCGGATCGAGATGCACTCCCAGGCTTTGAATAAATTGAAAGTCCGGATGGTATCCGGTCAGCGCGAATACCTGTTTCGCCGGAAGCCGCTTTTCATCCCCGCTGTTGCTTACGATTACTTCCTGCGGGGTGATTTCCTTTACGCGCGTTTCAAACAGCGCCTGAATCTGGCCGGCCTTGATCCTGTTTTCGATGTCGGGTTTCACCCAATACTTGATGGTCTGTCCGAGATGCGCGTCGCGGTGCACCAGCGTCACTTTGGCGCCGTTGCGATAAAGGTCCAGCGCCGCCTCCGCCGCGGAGTTTTTCCCGCCGATCACCACTACATTCTGATTCCAAAACGCATGCGGCTCCGTGTAGTAATGCGAAACGTGCGGCAAGTCCTCGCCCGGCACATTGAGTTTGTTTGGCAGATCGTAGTAGCCGGTAGCCACAACAATTTTCCGGCTTTGATGTTTCTCAGGCGTGCGATTCTCCGTCCGCGTATGCACCGTGAAATTGCCGTCGCTTCCCTCCACGCGAACCACCACCTCGAACAGCCGCAACTCCAGTTCGTAATGCTCCGCTGCCTTGCGGTAATACTTCAGCGCCTCGACGCGCGCAGGCTTCTCGTTCGGGCTGACCAACGGCAGGTCGCCAATCTCCAGCAGCTCCGGTGTCGTGAAGAACACCATGTTGACGGGATAGTGGTAAATGGAATTGCACAAGCATCCTTTGTCAATGACCAGCGACCGCATTCCTGCGCGTTTCGCTTCGATTGCCGTCGCTAACCCGGTTGGTCCCGCGCCAATACAGATAATGTCGTACTCCGCCATAAGAATTTTAGTGTGCCGGGAGCGCTGCGGAATTGCAAACGGACAGCCGAAGAATTATTGGGTGGGCGCTTCGTCCAAAATGGACGCCAGATCCCGCCGAAACGCTTCCAACTCCTTCAAACGGTCCGGCGTGGCTTCGATTTCCTTTTTCTTCCAAACGAAAACCTCGCTGTTTCCGCGCTTCAGTTTCACACTGAGACTGCCATCGACGATGTAGGTGGGCGCCGCCAGCAACTGCAGTCCGGCGTTAGCAACGAGAGTCAGCAGCGCCGCACATTCGCCGCGGCGCACGCAAAGCGCGTTTTCATACGGAGGAATGGCAATCGGACGAAATCCGGCTTCAAACAACCGCTCGAAAATCTTCATTTGTTGGGGAGTTAATTCCGGCATGGAGTGCCAACGAATGCCCGCCGAGTGGCGCAGCCAATTTTTGGCTGTGCAGGTGCTGGCTCGCGGTCAAAGTCTCAGCAACAAGGTCACGCCGCGGTTGAATCCGCTTCCGACGACGACCCTTCGAGCTGCGCTAGAATCTCGCGCAACGTCCGAATCAGCTCGTCTCGCGACACATGGCTCTTCTTGAACTGAATCCGGAACTTGAACGTCTCATTCTCCGGCTCGAACTGAAAAATGAACGGCTGCGGCCTCTGCGGACCGGACTGCTCTTCCCTGCGCTCGCGCCGCGCTTCATCGCGCGTCAGCCCGCCCTGCAAGATGCGATGCAGCATCTCCACCATTTTCTTTTCAGTGGGCTGCCGCGCAATCTGCAGCAGCAGCGACTTCGACACGATCCCCTGCTCGATGCACTTCTTGCGCAGCCCGTCTGGAATATTGCGCAGTGAAAGCGTTTCCGTCACCGAAGACCGCGCCCGCCCAATCTTCCGCGCGACATCCTCATGCGTGTACTCAAATTGCGTCGCCAGCCGGTACAGTCCGTCTGCCTCTTCAAACGGTGTCAAATCTTTCCGCTGAATATTCTCGATCAATCCAATCTCGAGCGTCTCCGCATCGTCCGCGGTCTTCTCGATGCACGGGATTTCGCGCAACCCCGCCGCCCGCGCCGCGTGATACCTCCGCTCGCCCGAGATGATGTAGTAGCAATCCTCGCGCGAAACAAAGCGCACCAGCAGCGGCTCCAGCACGCCTTTCTCGCGCACCGAGTCGGTCAAGTCCCGCAGATCGCCGATGGATTTGCGCGGCTGGTCCGGATTTGGGCGGATCTGCTCCACCGGAATCATCCGTCCGATGGCCGCTCCGCTATAGCTTGTTAGTGACTCGACGTAGTGCGAGTCATGCCGCATCTTCAGCGTGACGGGTAATCCGGCTCTCTTCAACACGTTGGATAACCTCCCCAGCCAGTTTCTTGTATTCCGTTGCGCCGGGTGACTTCGGCGCGAACGTCAAAATCGTCTCTTTGTACGCGGGACTTTCTTCCAGGCGCACGTTCTTGCTGATCTTGGTCTTGAACAGCACTTCGCCAAACACGGTGCGAATCTGCCCGTGCGTGTCCCGCGAAATATTCGTTCGCTTGTCGAAAAGCGTGATGACCACGCCAAGAACTTTCAATCCCGGATTGGGACGCGCGCGAATACGTTCGTACGTTTCCAGCAAATCATCCGTGCCTTCAATCGCGAAATACGCCGCCTGAATTGGCACCATCAAATGCGTCGAAGCCACCAGCGCGTTCACCGTCAAAATTCCCAGCGACGGCGGCGTATCCAAAATCACGTACTCATAATCCTTCAAAATCGGTGCCAGCGCGTCCTTCAATCGGTACGGCGCGTCGAACTGCCCCGCCAGCGCCTGCTCCAGCTTCGCCAAAGCCAATCTTCCCGGCCCCAAAAACAACATCGGATCTTTCGTCGGCTTCACCATCGCCGCCATCGACGCCCGGCTCTCGTTCAGCACCTCAAACATCGACGTGGCAATCTCGCCCATATCGTAAAACGCGATCGTCGAATTGGCCTGCGGATCAAGATCGATGAGCAACGTGCGCTTCCCACGATTCGCAATCGCGGCGGACAAATTGATCGCCGTGGTCGTCTTCCCCACGCCGCCTTTTTGATTCGCTATCGTGATGATGGCAGTCATAGGCTTCTGCCTCCGCCCCAGCGAGCAGGATTGTGCCGGCGCCCTCCGGCAACCCGATTGCTATATATAGGTGCTACCCCCAGAAAACCCCCTACACCTAGAGCACACTCTACGTTTCTAACCCATTGCAACGCAAGGAAAAAGTACACCCAGGAATTTTCATCCCAGTGGAAAACTCCGGCAGGGGTTGGAAGCTTTCCCGACGGAACTCATCATAAGCCTGCGCTCACGGACCGGCGAGCGTCGTGTCCAAGCAATTACTCCCCCGCGACGTCGGTTTCCGTGCTGTCGATCATCGCCTCTCCAAGGCGCGGCCGGCCGGTTCGTGTAAAGCAAGCACGCCGGGTGGGCGACTGAATTCTTATTCTTTCCTTTTCTTCGCGGCATTTGCGATGAGAAGACGAGATTTCTGGCCGGCAGCAATTTCAACAACGAGGGTGGCCTACCCTTGCGGGCTGTGCAAGGGTGGGCTCTTCCCTTCCTTGCTTTTCTTGTTCTCTTGTCAATCCACAGGATCGATGCGGATCAATCCCGGACGGGTGGCCCAGAGGCAAGTCGCGAAGCTGAATTTGGGTGCCCCACGTGTCGGGTTTACACGTGGGTCTTCGCTTTTTCTGCCAGCTCCCCTAACCTAGCGGATCAATTTTCACCAGCCCAGCCTGTCCTTTCTCGTAAAATAGAAAGCTACTCCACATCCACGCACTCGGATTCTTCACCAGGCCGCGCTTCACCGGATTGGCATGCATGTACTCCAATTTTTCTCGCACTTTGTGGCTGCTGTATACGTTGAAGTCATAAAGCGTGCTTGCCAGAAGCGGGCCAATCCTAAACCATCGTCCATGAACGGCATCCGCAACTGCCCACTCGCAGCCTTGCGTTTCTTCTTCCGCAAATCGCGGGAAACCCGCTGCTTGAGTGCCTTTAACACCACCGACGGTGCGGACTTCGGAGGCTCGCTGATTAGCAAATGCACGTGATCTGGCATGACCACATAGCCCACCAGCAAAAACTTGTATCGCTCGCGAATCACTCCCAGCGCGCGCGCGAACAAGTTTCGCGCGCGAATTGTTCTCAGCAACGGCAACCGGCGGTAACAACTGAAGGTGACAAAATGCAGATCGCCGCGGCCGTAATAACGTTTCAGATTCTTGGGCATGAGCGACCCCAAGAGCCCACGTGTAACCCCGACACGTGGGGCACCCAGTGCCGCCGCATGCTAACTCTGTTTGCGGCAGAATGCTATCCTCTCTTCAATGTGCCTGCCGCGAAAGAAAATACAAGCACACGGGTCTGGGCCACACGCCAGGGCATAGCCCGGGAGGCTCCTAATGCAGTTAGGTCACGGAATCCGCACGACTGCCTGGGCTTTCTCTGCTTTCTCTGTTGCCTCGATCAGCTTTTTGGCAGCTTTCTGTATCGCTACGACTCAACTACAATCCCTCTCTTACAAAGATTCGATTGGCACCTACACAATCTACTTTGATCCTCATAGAATATCCGAAGAACGATTAGGCAGACTGCTAGTCCTTTCGCCTTATGTCTTAGGAGACACAAATGCCCCCATTCCAAAGGGGCTGATGGCCATAGGTTCTACCGTCGGGAGGATGATGGACAAGTCCCTCGTAGTAGTTCCGCTCGAGTGGTGTATTAAATCAGAACCGGAGTATATTAACTGTGAAAATAACTCGATTGAGTCTCCGAACTTCGTGCAGAATGCCGAGGTCAATTTGAAGAGAGGAAGAGCGGGATTGGAATGGATAGATGGTCTTGTTTATCCAAAAGACCTCGATCCAGTTGTCAGATATCTGCGAGGAAGGCTGTCTGTGTCGCTTTGGATGGAGGAAACGAGGCTAAAATATTACACTTCCTGGGATGTGAACGTTCTCAGACAGTCCGAGGCAACCTGGGCCTGGTATCATCGTGTGAACCTGCTCTTCGGAAAATCGACGGTGCGCATTCGCGAACGGAAAAATACGAACTTGCCAAAAATGATTGGCTCAATTGCTTGATCGCAACGGCAGATATACGCTACGGCCACCACTATCCCATGAGCTCTTGGAAATCTTTTCTCGCGGCATATCGCTTGAAGGAACACTACAAAGACGAGTCTCCGGATTGAGACTCAACGCGGGCACCGTAAATTTCTCCCAAGAAAACAACAATATGATCGCAGGCCGGGTGGGCGACTGAATGTGCTTCCAAAACTCGTTTACCAAGACCGCGACCCAGAACGTAACAATGATCGTTGGTACAACGCCCTATGCCGTGAGAAGCCAGAATTGGACCGTCAACGGGACTACACCCGGCCACGGCACAATCCAGAACGGCATTGACGTTTCAGCATCGAGGTGAAAAGTGTGGATAAGCAAGGCTCTTTTGGCTGCGCTTCTTTTCCTAGCTACGTCAATGGCAAGTCAGCCGCAGAAAGCCGAGACGCCTGAGGAAATGATCAGCAGAATTATAGATATGGGGTTTCTGGAGGGACATTATGACAAAGTAATCCGAGGTAGTGGCGATGCCGCCGCCGTGAGCGTGACCAAGATAGTTAGGGAAAGAAGTCTGAGCCCTGACGAAATAGACAGGGTCCTGATTGTGCTCAACATGGCCTTCGGAAGCGAACCGAACGGTCCAGACGCCGAACCAAAAACCGCGCTATTCGTTCTCCGTGAACTTGACCTCTCCACGAACGACCCACAACTCCGAGGCAGGATTGCGCAGACGAGGAAGTACGTCCAAGAGGAGTTTTCAAAATCGACGAAACCGTCGCTGCAGAACTAGGACGGATGTCGGATGTCGTTCTGCTCCTTATCTTTTAGACCGGGCGTCCTGCCCTTTTGTGAAAGGGTGGGACATTACCCTTTCTGTTCTTTTTCCTTCCTTCCCCCGCAGGCTCTCCCGCAAACCATTCAATCCACAGTCTTTAATTTCTCACTTGACAAATAGTAACGGATGCGGTAATCTCTAGGGCAAGGTTGCTGACAGTGTCCCCGTTTCGTCCCTTCCTTATTCCGCAACCCCGTGTGTCTCCGCCACTCGACCCAGAGCAACACCGGGGGGTCGCTCGTTTACCCCAAGCAATGTCGAGGGGCCACTCACCCGTAATAACTATCTTCCGAATCAACACTGATAAAAGTGATACAAAACAAACGACTTTAACTTCCTTTAGAATCAACACTTACAAAAAACCAGGGGAGGGGGTACCACCTCAACTTCGTCCCGCCGAGCCTCTGCCCCGTCGCCGAGATCGGCCGACGCCGTACCGCCGCTCACAACCGAATCCTCTCTCGCGCTGTGCCCTCCGTGGCCAATCCTTATCTTTGTTTCCAGTCCGCGTCCCGCTTACACTTCCTAGGCTCGCCGCAACTCCATGCTCCGACTGCAAACACTTCGCGCCGAAATGCGCCCCACTCTGCGCCTCGCGCTGCCGCTGGTCCTCGCGGAAATCGGCTGGATGACCATGGGCATCGTCGACACCGTAATGGTCGGCCACTTGCCCGACAGCGCCAATGCTATCGGCGCGGTCAGCATCAGCTCCAGCATTTTCAACGTCGTCGCATTCTTCGGCGGCGGTCTGCTGATCGGCCTGGACACGCTGGTCGCTCAGGCCTTCGGCGCCGGCCAGCGCGAAGATTGCCATCGTTCCTTGGTGAACGGCATTTACCTCAGCGTGGTCATGACTCCATTCCTCATGGCTCCGGTCTGGTTCTTCGGGCCGCTGCTCCAAGCGCTTCATATCGATCCCGTGGTTGCGCGACTCGCCGTCCCCTACATGAAAGCGTTGGCCATCGGCCTCTTTCCCCTGATGCTCTATTTCGCGGTGCGCCGCTGCATCCAGGCCATGAACATGGTCAGGCCCGTAGCCTTCGCGCTGGTCACCGCCAATCTCATAAATCTTCTGTTCAATTGGGTTCTGATCTACGGGAAGTGGGGAGCTCCGGCAATGGGCGTGGTCGGCTCCGGATGGTCCACCGCTCTCGCTCGTCTCTACATGGCGCTCGTTCTCGTCGGCTATTTGCTTTGGTACGACCGCCGCCATCGCACCGAATTGCTCAAGACCCCAGTAAATGTCGATTTCACGCGCATCCGCCGCCTCATCATTCTCGGCCTGCCCGCCGCAACGCAAATCACTCTCGAGATCAGCGTGTTTGCGCTGGCCGCCGCGCTCATCGGCAGGCTCGGCGCAGTACCCCTCGCCGCCCACCAGATCGCGCTCAACACCGTCGCTTTCACCTACATGGTTCCGCTCGGCATTTCCTCTGCCGCTGCCGTGCGCGTCGGGCAAGCCCTCGGCCGCAAGGATCCGGCAGGCGCAGCGGACGCCGGCGGCACCGCTATTTTCGTCGGCGCAGCCTTCATGCTCGGCGCCAGCGTCCTGCTGCTTGTTTTCCCCCGCGCCATCGCACGCATGTATACACCCGACGAGGCCGTCATCCGCACCACCATCATCCTGCTTGCCGCCGGCGCGGCCTTCCAGCTGTTCGATGGCATTCAGACCGTAGCGACCGGCGCGCTGCGCGGCGCAGGCGACACACGCACACCAATGTTGTGTCACTTCACCGCGTACTGGATTATCGGATTGCCCCTCGGCGCTTGGCTCTGCTTCCGCCGCCACTGGGGCGCCTTCGGCCTGTGGGCCGGCTTGAGCCTCGCGCTAATCCTGATCGGAATCGTCCTGCTCTTCGCCTGGCGCCGCGCGGTAAACAGGTTAATGGCTAGGAATGGAGCGTCGGAATTGCAAGCGGCTCGGGGGTAGGGGCGCTACATCTTATAGCGGCCGAGGTCGTCGTCTGACAGGCCCTCGAGCCACGAGCGCAGTTGCTCGTTGGTGGTGCGTTCGGAGATGGCGCTGGAAATCTTGGAGTTCTTTAGTACTTCGTCTTCAACAAAGATCGGGCAATCGACGCGCAGGGCCAACGCCAGCGCATCGCTCGGCCGCGAATCAATCGTCATCATCTGACCATCGCGTTCCACCCAGATCAGCGCGTAAAACGTATCGTCCTTCAGATCGTTGACGACCACTTTCTGCACGCGCACTTCAAGGCCGAGCAGAACATTTTTCAGCAGGTCATGCGTCATAGGCCGCGGCGTCTGCACCTTCTCGATTTCCAGCGCAATCGCGTTAGCTTCATAAACGCCGACCCAAATCGGAAGAATCGCCTGGCCCTGCACGTCCTTCAATACAACGATAGGCATATTGGTGACGGGATCCATCATCAGGCCGCGGATCTTCATCTCCACTTCCATCGAGGCCTCCCTTGGCTAAGTCACCTGCTCGCCCACCAGGCTGTTGGGCCCGCCGCCGGTCACCAGAACCTGCACGTAGGTTCCCAGAAGCTCCCGCCGTTGTGAAGCGAAATTTACGACCCTGTGACAAGGGCCGTGCCCGCTCCACTGGTTCTCGCGGCGCGATTTCCCGCTAACCAGCACTTCCATCGCCGTGCCGACCAGCAACGCATTGCGTTCGCTCTGAATTTCCCGCTGCTTTTCCTGCAAAAGCGCCAGGCGCCGGCTTTTTTCTTCTTCGGAAATCGCGTTCGGCATGGAAAGCGAGGGCGTGTTCGGACGCGGCGAATATTTAAACGAGAACAAGCTGTCGTACCGGACTTCATCCAGCAAACTTAGCGTCTCGGCGAAGTCCGCTTCCGTCTCGCCGGGAAAGCCCACAATAATATCCGTGGTGATCGCAATCGGCCGCTTGGCTTGGCGCAACATCGCGATTTTCTCGAGATATTCTGCGCGCGTGTAAGTCCGCGCCATCTCGCGTAGCACCTTCGTCGATCCAGACTGCACGGGCAAGTGCACGTGATTGCACAATTTCGGCTGCGATTCGATTGCCGCAACGATGTCCGCGCCAAAATCGCGGGGGTGCGAGGTGGTGAACCGCACGCGCCGGATTCCCGGTACATCCGCAACGGCCAAGAGCAATTCCGAAAAACGCATCCGCCGCGCAGAAGGATCAGCGTAGGAATTCACCGTCTGCCCGAGCAGTTGCACTTCCGAATAGCCCAGCTCCGCAAGCTCCCGCACTTCTTTCAACACCGAATCGCTCGCGCGGCTGCGTTCCGGTCCCCGCGTAAACGGCACCACGCAGTACGCGCAAGCCTTGTCGCAGCCTTCAATAATTGTCAGATACGCGCGCCACGGATTGTCGCGCCGCGTCACCGGCGTTTCGAACGTTTCGTCCGTATCGGTATCCAGTCCGGTTACGCGCTGGTTCCCTGCCTCGATCTGCGCCAGCAATTCCGGCAATTTCCGGTAACTCGCCGAGCCGCACACCAGGCTGACCCACGGCGCGCGCTCGAAAATTTCTTCGCCTTCCTGCTGCGCCACGCAACCGAGCACGCCAATCACCTGCCCCGCCGCCTGCTTCGTCCGATACTCGCCGAGCCGGGAAAAAACTTTCTGCGCCGCCTTTTCGCGGATGCTGCAAGTATTGTAAAGGACCAGAGAAGCAGCATCCGGTGATTCCACTTGGCGGTACCCGCGCGAAAGCAACACGCCCGCGACTTTCTCCGAATCGTGGTCGTTCATCTGGCAGCCAAAAGTTTCCAGGAAAAAGGTTGCGCCGTTTCGGTTGGAAGCTGCAGACGAATCGCTGGTAATCACGTTCTCCGCAGTAACGGAGCGCCCCGCCAGCGAGTCCAAACTAATATCGAAGGTCTCAGCCATCTTCCAGTTCGCAGTTTAGCACAGGTTACAATGCCCCTTCGGGCCCGCTTACCCGCGGGAATTCGCGGCTCAACCAAGTATCTGACGGCTGTCAAAGAGGCAACACTTTTCTGCCACGTTTCGTTGCTTCCATGCAGAGCGTGTGCTACGGTGCTGAGGTCGGGAAAATTCTGTCAGAACTGAGGGGATGACGTATTTTTTTGCTTGCCAGTGTTTTTCTTATCGATTTAGGAAGCATTCTGGGCAACACGGGATGGGTCGCGCGTGGCGTTCTGGCTCTGCTTCTTCTTTTTTCAATTATCTCTTGGGCTATGATCTTCCAAAAGCTCGGCATGTTCGGCCGCATCCGCCGCCAGAGCGATCAATTCCTTCGCATCTTCCGCGCGACGCGCGGCGTCGCCAATCCGCAAGCGCTCGCCTCTGCTGGTTCGCCATTCGCTTCCGTGTACGCCGCCGGCTTTCGCGAATTGCAGAGCCAGGTCGGCGGCCAGCCCACTAATCCGCATCCACCAAAACTGAAGAGCCTGCAAGCTGTCACCGCAAATATGCAAGTTGCTTCCGCGGAAGAAGTGCGTCGCGTGGAAAAAGGCATGTCGTGGCTAGCCACCACGGGCTCCGTCGCCCCATTCGTCGGCCTCTTCGGCACGGTTTGGGGTATCATCGACGCTTTCTCTGGCCTCGGCAACGCCGGCGCCGCCAGCCTCCGCGCCGTCGCCCCCGGCATCTCCGAAGCGCTGCTGACCACTGCCGCCGGTTTGGCCACGGCCATTCCCGCGGTAATTTTCTACAATCAATTTTTGCAGAACATAAAAGATTTGGCCCAACGCCTCGACACATTCACATTGGAAGTAGCCGCCCAAATCGAAAAAACCTTCAGCTAGCGGAGTGCTATTTGAAGAGCGATTTTAGCTATGACGAATTCCCAGCTTGGCGCGATCAATACCAGCTCTCGGCACGCGCTATTGTGGTGTCGCTTTCAACTATAAACTATTGACTGTGAACTTCTGATATGCCTTCTCTCTCCAAACCCACGCAAACCTCTCTCTCCGAGATCAACATGGTGCCGTTCATCGACATCGTGCTGGTGCTCCTGATCATCTTCATGATCACCGCGCCCATCTTGCAGTCCGGCATCGAGGTTGACGTCCCCAAAACGCACGCGGTCAAGGAAATCACCGAGCAGCGCCTCGTCGTCTCGATCGACAAAGCGCAAAAAGTTTATCTCGGCAACGATCCCGTCAACATTCACCAGCTCGGCGCAAAAGTGAAGTCGAAACTCAAAAAACCGCAAGACGCCGTCTTTCTCCGCTGCGACGAAAAAGTTCCCTTCGGCATCTTCGCCAGCGTGGTAGACACTTTGCGCCAATCCGGCATCAGTAATATCAGCATCGTTACCGAGCCCATTACCGATCGGGCGCGCACACAATAATAAAGATGACCGTCGCCGTCGCCAATCCGTCCCTCGCTAGTCCCGACGATCTCAGCCTCCGCCGCTTCCTCGTCTATTCGCTTTTTCTCCACGGCGCGGTGGCGGCCGCCATGGTCGTCTCCATCGTTTTTCATTTTGAAGGTAATCGCTGGGGCGACGTTGGCGGCGGCAGCGAAGGCGAAGTCAAAGTAAACCTGGTTGGCAGCGTCGGCATCCCCATGCCCAAGCCGCCCGATGTCACGGAGAGCAAGACCTTCGATCCAACGGACAGTCTTTACAAAACGCTGCCGCAACCGAAGCCGCCGGAATCTCCTAAGCCCGAAGTCAAAATCCCAGCGTGGAAAGAAAAGCCAAAGCCGGTCCAGCGACCCTCACGCGTCTTCGACGACCCAACACCGGCTCCGCCCAACGCTGTCGCCGCCAACGGCGGCAAATTGAATCTTCCTACCGGCACCAGGGACGTAGCGGGTGCGCCAAATCCGGGTGTCAATATCCAAGGCCAGGGCGGCGGCGACTTCGCCGCCCGTTACGGCTGGTACATTGATGCCGTCCGCCGCCGCATCAGTCAGAACTGGATGCAGTCCACGATCGACCCGGGGCTGCGCGCCGCGCGCACGGCCAAGTGCACGATGACGTTTACGATTGCGCGTGACGGCACGGTCAAAGACATTCGCCTCGCGAAGACCAGCGGCAATTCCTCCATGGATACTTCCGCGCAGCGCGCCCTGCTCAGCTCCTCGCCCATGCCGCCGCTGCCCAGCGACTATTCAGGTTCCTACGTTAACGTGACATTCGATTTCGATTTGGCAATGACGCGATGAACTGGCCGCGCCCGGCCCGCACAGCACGCGTCAGGGGGGAACCGGAGGTGATGGTGCACCGATCACGATGTATTTCCGTTTGCGTTTTGCTGTTGTGCGGGATGTTTGTGCCGGGTCGGGCGGCGGCGCAAGCCTGGTTTACAACTGGCACCGGCCTGGGAGTGGACAAACCGCGCGTAGCCGTCGCCGATTTTGCCCCGCGCGCCGATAACGCGAAGTCCCACTCGCAACTTTTTACGCAAGTCGTTCGCGACGACCTGCAATTCAGCGGCATCGTCGATCTCGTCAGCCCCAGCTTTTATCCGGTGCAGGCGCCCACCGCACCGTCAGAGTTGGACAATCTGGACTGGACGACGCCGCAAATCAATGCCAACCTCGTCGCCTTCGGCAATCTCACCGAATCCACCAGCGAAGTCGTAATCTCCGGTTGGCTCTACGACGTCCGCAGCCCTTCGACGCAAGCCGTCGTCGGCAAGGTCTACCGCGGCACGCCCACCGACGCGCAAGTTCGCAAGTTCGCGCACCAATTCGCCGATGAAATCATCAGCCGTCTCTCCGGCGGGCTCCCCGGCATCGCTTCCACGCAAATTGCCTTTGTCAGCTCGCGCACCGGCACAAAAGAGATTTGGGTTATGGATTATGACGGCGCCAACCAGCATCCGCTGACCTCGCTGCACACGATTTCGCTTACCCCGCGCTGGTCGCCGGATGCATCACGCATCGCGTTTACGTGCTTCGCTTCGGGCGCCAGCGGCGTGGTCAGCCCGCAGATCTGCATGTATTCCGGGGATGCCAACAAAGTCGTCTCCTTCCCGCGCTTCCGCGGATCGAACAGCGCGCCGGCGTGGTCGCCCGACGGTTCGCAGATTATGTTTTCTTCCTCCATGCTTGGTAATCCAGAGCTCTTCGTCGTCGATGCTAACGGCAGCCGCCCCAAGCGCGTCACGTACTCCACCGCCGCCAGCACTTCCCCGTCGTGGAACCCCAAGACCGGCCAGAGCGTCGTATTCGTCAGCGATCGTGGAGGAATACCCAAGCTCTACATGATGAACGCCGACGGCACGAATACCACGGAGCTCGATCTGCCCGACAAAGGCTATCTCATCGATCCTGCTTGGTCGCCTAACGGTCAGATGGTGGCCTTTAGTTGGCGGCGACCTGACGGCAATTTCGACATCTACATCATGGAACCCGCGACGCGCCAAATCATTCAAATCACGCGCGACAGTGGCAAAAACGAGCGCCCCAGTTGGGCCCCCGACGGTCGCCACATCGTCTTCGAGTCCACGCGCAATGGCGAGCGCCAGATCTGGACCATGCTCGCCGACGGCTCGCAAGCCCACCAACTCACTATGTCCGGTCACAACGAGTCGCCCAATTGGTCGCCCAAATGATCTTGCGCACGAGCGAAATGCCCAGAGAGTGTCATGCTGAGCTCCCGGCGCTGTTCAGCCGGGCTGAAGGATCTCAACTGTTTTATTCGCAACGGGCAATTTTTCGGCACGGCTGGCGAACTTTCGCTCGCACCGATTGCTGTCGCGTGTAGAATGTATCGTGATACGAGATATCGCCCGGAACCAGCCCGCCGGTGTTAGGATATTGCCCTCGGTGGGTCGAACACGGGTATTCCAAGTACGTCTGAGGAGGATACGAATGACTGTGGTCTCGCGTCCGTTGTACCGCGCTTTGCTGGTGGCAGGTTTGGTGGCCACCATTTTTACTGTTGGCTGCAAAAAGAAACCCGTTGCGACAACTCCGCCCCCTGCTCCCGCTCTCGCGCCGGCGCCCGCTCAACCGACTGTTACGCTTTCCGCTGATCCGACTTCCATCAATCGAGGCGACTCTTCGACGTTGAGCTGGAACTCCACGAACGCGACGCAGCTTACCATCGCGCCCGAGGTCGGCACCGTCACGGCCGAAGGCTCCATCAAAGTGACGCCGGCCGATTCCACCACTTACACGATCACCGCCAGCGGCCCTGGCGGCTCCGCAAACGCCACCGCGCGTGTCACCGTCAGTGTTCCCGCGCCTCCGGTAGAGCCAGCGCCTGCGCCGGACCTGGATGCGATCTTCCCAAGAGAAGTCCGCGATGCCTACTTTGATTTCAATAAAGCGGACATTCGCCCGGATGCTCGCGAGGCCCTCACCAAAACCGCCGACTTCTTGCGTAACTATCCGCAGATTCGTGTGACCGTCGAAGGCCACTGCGACGAGCGCGGCTCCACCGAATACAACCTAGCGCTAGGCGATCGCCGCGCCGGTGCGGTCAAGCAGTATCTCGTCTCCCTGGGCATCTCCGCCGATCGCATCAGCACCGTCAGCTTCGGCAAGGAAAAGCCCTTCTGCACACAGAGCAACGAAGCGTGCTGGCAGCAAAATCGCCGCGGCCACTTCGTCCGCGCCCAGTAAGCGCAACCATATCCTTCAGGTAGGGGCGCAGCATGCTGCGCCCCTAACACCCAGGCGTAAACGACTGCGCGCGCCCTCACTATCAGTCGTGTCATCCTGAGCCTATCCGATGAGGATAGGTGAAGGATCTCAATCACAGATGCCTGGCAACCAACGATGTAGCGTGCAACCCTAGCGGCCGCCGATTCGCTTGCCCTGAGCAGCGAAGGGTGGCGAGCGTTTTTTCCACCTTCAAGACCGAATGTGCCGTTTATATAATCCCACGCTCAATGCAACCCCTTGCCCGCGCACCCGCTCTACCTTTAAAGTGAAGAGTGAATTGACCGTTCCGCGTTCTTCTGTAAAAGTATTCTCACCTGGCCTGTGTCAGTTCATGCAAGCATCGAGGACTCCGCCGGACTGCTCTGCGCCCGCCGGAAACTAGGAGGATTGTTCATGCGTGTACGCAACATTGCCATTTTCAGCGCCGCCATGTTGGCCGGTGCTCTCGGCGGCACCCTCATGGGTCCACGCCCTGCCGAAGCCGTCGCCCGCGAAATTATCGAGCTTCAGCGCGACGTCACTTCCCTGCTGCAAGGCCAAAAAGACCTCTCCACGCAAATGACGCAGGACCACACTGTCATGAAGACCCTTGTCGAGCAGTCCGGCGACACGGTCGGCAAACTCAATGGCACCATGAGCGCCCTGCAAAAATCCATGCAGGACGTCACCGCTAATTCCGGCGCGCGCCTGGACACCATGTCCACGCAAGTCCAGGGACTCTCCGACAATCTCGAGGAAATTAAGTCCCGGCTCGGCAAGCTGAATCAACAGCTGGTCGACTTGCAAAACACCGTGCAAAGCCTTGATGCCAAAATCTCCGGTGGCGGCGCGGGAACGCCATCCACAGGTGCGTCGAATTCCGGCGGAGCCATGGCTCAGCCCAGCGGTTCCGTGCCTTCCTCCGGTGCGGCGGGAGGTGGCGGCGCGGCGCCCTCCGCCGATACTCTTTACTCGAACGGACTCCGCGACATCACCAGCGGCAAATACGATCTCGCCCGCCAGGAATTCCATGACTACCTCAAGTACTACGGCGACACCGACCTCGCTTCCAACGCGCAGTTCTATCTCGGCGAAATCGCCTACTCGCAGAGAAATTATGATCAGGCCGTCACCGAATACGACCACGTCCTCACAAATTATCCGAAGAGCTTCAAGCTCGCCCCCGCGCACCTGAAAAAAGGCATGGCCCTGATCGAACTCGGCCAGAAAACTGCTGGCGTCCGCGAACTCCGCGACGTCATCAAGCGCTTCCCTGGCACCGAAGAAGAGCGCCGCGCCCGCGCCAAGCTAAAGGAGCTAGGTGTAGCCGTAACCGCCAGCCGCTGATCCCTGCTGCTCCCACGTGGCATCGATTTTTTCTTCTCCGTGTCCTCTGTGCCCGCTCCGTGTCATGTGTGTTGAATATTTTTGCCTTGCCTTGGATTCTTTGCCCTTTCGTTCAGTATCGCTTTACGCAAACAAACCATCTGTTGACAAGTCTCGGCCGCCAACCGTCCTAAACTCAAATTAGGAGGCCAGCATGAACCCCGGCGACGCCCAGCTCCGCGCTCAATCCGAGCTCCAATCCGGCGAAAGCCTATACTGGACCGGCACCGCCGACCCGCGTCGCGCGGCGCTCACCGCGCTTCCCGCCTCCATCTTCGGCCTTCCCTTCGCCGGCTTCGCGTTCTTCTGGATCACGCAGGCCTATCACGCCACCAGCGCCATGACTAAATCCGCAAACAACGCCTTCACGAATGGCTTCAGAGTATTCCCATTATTCGGGTTGCCCTTCCTTTTGGTCGGCCTCGGCGTAATCCTCGCGCCGCTCTGGGCGTTTCTCAAAGGCAGCAACACCGTCTACGCGGTCACCAACCAGCGCGTCATGATCATCACCGGTGGCGGCACCCGTTCCGTAAAATCCTACACGCCCGCTGACATCGTCAGCGTCGAGCACCGCGAGCGCCCCGACGGCTCCGGCGACATCGCAATTCTCACCACGGGCGCAACACGCACAAACAACTCGGTTTCCCAAATCAAGGTAGCCCTCCTCGGCGTCCCCAACGTAAAGCAAGTCGCCCAGCAAGTCCTGGCCCTGCACGCCCAGCGCCCCGCCGCCTGAGCAAGCTCCGCGGTTCGCCTGGGCCTCCACAATCCGCGGCATTCCCTTGCCATTCCCCGGTTCCGGCGCGAGCTTGCACTTTCCCATTGACATAGTTAGCTATTGTGGTATAGTACTTCATGAGTAGCGCGCATAATCGCCTAACTCCTTTAGAATGCGTAGATCCAAGATTTGCGCCGCTAACCTCTTTAGAATCCGCAGTTCCAAAATCGCTAGACTTAAACTTCTTTAGAATCAACAGATCCAAAAAAATGGGGGGTGGCCCCCACCCCCGGCGCGTCCCCTCGCATTGGCGCTCGCTTCCCGCCTCTGCCATAATCGAAAACTAGTTGAGGACCACGTGAGCGGTACGCAAACACAGACAAAGTTTTGGAGCGGAAACGAAATTCGCGAGACGTTCCTGCGCTTCTTCGAGGGCAAAGGGCATCGCCGGGTGCGCAGTTCTTCGCTCGTGCCGCATGGCGACCCTACTTTGCTCTTCACCAACGCGGGGATGAACCAGTTCAAGGACGTGTTCCTTGGGTTGGAGAAGCGCGAATACGACAAGGCCACCACCGCGCAGAAATGCGTGCGCGCCGGCGGCAAGCACAACGATCTCGAAAATGTCGGCTTCACTAAGCGGCACCACACTTTTTTCGAGATGCTCGGCAATTTTTCCTTCGGCGACTACTACAAAGAAGAAGCGATCAACTACGCTTGGGAGCTTCTCACCTACCGTGAGTGGTTCAATCTAGATATAAACAAACTCTACTTTACGATCTTCGGCGGGGCAGAGTTATCGCCAGGCGTCAACGTGGGTCTTGATTCGTTGTCTAGAAATACTTGGCTGAAGGTCGGCGCACCGCAGGAACGAGTCATCGCTCTAGAAGGAGATCAGGGAATCAAAGAGCTTTTTTGGAGTATGGGGGAAACGGGCCCTTGCGGTTCGTGCAGTGAGATCCATTACGACATGGGCCCGGCGGCATCGGAGTTGGGCCACACCGACTGCAAGTTTCCCTGCGATTGCGGCCGCTACGTCGAAATCTGGAATTTAGTCTTCATGCAGTGGAATCGCGATGCATCTCGCAATTTGACACCGTTGCCCAAGCCCTCCGTCGATACCGGGATGGGACTGGAGCGGATCGCCGCCGTCCTCCAAGGCGTCATTTCCAACTACGACACCGATCTTTTTACTCCACTCATCGAAAAAGCCGCCCAACTGACGAACGCATATCTCGTAAATCGAACGGAACGAGTGGCCGCTTCGCTGAGGATCATAGCCGACCACGCTCGTGCGACGACGTTTCTTATCGCCGATGGAGTCTTACCATCGAATGAAGGACGGGGGTATGTGCTCCGGAAGATCATGCGTCGAGCCATCCGGCATGGACGCATCTTGGGGACCAGCACTCCCTTCTTCCACGAGATGGTTCCCGAAGTCGTTAGAGTCATGACTCAGCCCCCGCACAACGTGCCCTATCCCGAGTTGTTGGACAGCGGTGAACGAGTACAGCGGATCGTTAATGAGGAAGAGAAGCGCTTCATACACACATTGGACGTGGGATTGAAGAAGTTGGACGAAGGGCTCGCGCCGTACTTGAAAGCGCGACGCTCGCAACAGGCCTCGCAAGAGTTACAAAATCGCGCTGATGAATTAACTCAGCAGCCATTCGTCAACCCAGGTGCCGGAGATGAGCTCGCTGCGGACCTGCGCGCCGCCGTAACCTACCCCGGGGAAGAGGCGTTCCGCCTATACGACACTTTCGGACTGCCATTGGATTTCATCGAAGACGCTGTTAGGGACTCAGGTTTATTCTTCGACCAGAATGGCTTTGCTAAGGCGATGCTGGCACAACGCGAAAGAGCTCGCGCGTCGTGGAGAGGTGGGGCGAAGGAGGCGGCGAATCCGGCTTACGCGAAGATTGCAGAGACGTACAAGACGGAGCCGGACTTTTACTTTGCTACGAATGCGAAGGACGCTCGCATCGAGGCCATCGTCACCAAGAATGGCTCCGTGAAGGAATTGAAGGCGGGCGAATCCGGCGAAGTCGTGCTCGACCGCACGGTGATTTACGCCGAGTCCGGCGGACAGGTGGCCGATACTGGCGCGTTTTACGATCCGTCAGGCTCACAGATCGTCGCGGATGTGACTGGCGCGTACTACCCTGTCGCGCGGCTGGTGGCGCACCGCGTCACGGCGAAGGACACGCTGCGCGTGGGCGACCGGGTCGCCGTCGTCGCCGACGCTGAGCGGCGCGCGCGCATTGTGCGCAATCATTCCGGCACGCACCTGGTGCATGCGGCGCTGCGCAACATCTTGGGCACGCACGTTAAGCAGGCCGGCTCGCTGAATGCTCCCGACCGCTTGCGCTTCGATTTTTCGCACTTCGCGCACGTCGATGCGGAAGAGCTGCGCGACATCGAGCAGCAGGTGAACGACGAGATTCGCTTCAACTGTCAAATCGAGACCAATGTCACCTCGCTCGAGGACGCGCTGGCCTCCGGCGCCCTAGCCTTCTTCGGCGACAAATATCCCGAAAGCAACGTCCGGGTGGTGACCATACCCGATCCGCGCTCGCCGCGCGGCTTCTACAGCAAGGAGCTGTGCGGCGGCACGCACGTGCACCGCGTGGGCGACATCGGCGTACTGAAGATCGTCAGCGAGCAATCCGTAGCGGCGGGAGTACGCCGCATCGAAGCCGTGACCGGGGTCGGCGCCCTGGAGCACTATCAGCAGCGCGCCCAACTCCTCAGCCAAATCGCCAGCAAGCTCAATGTGGGCGAAGACGCCGTCCTGGCCACTGTGGAAAAGCTGTCGGAAACCGCCAAACAGCTTGAAAAGGAACTCGAAGCCCAGAAGCGCAAAGACGCGCTGAGGCAATTGGATGACCTAACCGCCCAGGTACAGATGGTCAAGGGGGTCAAGGTCATCGCTGCCGAGGTGGCCAATGTCGACCGGGAAGGCCTCCGCCAACTGGTCGATTCCCTGCGCCAAAAGCTGGGGTCCGGAGTGGTCGCCCTGGGCATGCCGGAAGACGGTAAAGTTGCTCTAATTGCAGGGGTTACCAAGGACCTCACCTCTAAAGTCCACGCCGGCAAGCTGATACAGGCCCTGGCGAAACAAGTGGGCGGTTCCGGGGGCGGAAGACCCGATTTAGCGGAGGCTGGCGGAAAAGACACATCCGCCCTAAAAAGTGCCTTGCAGTCTATTCCCTCCCTGCTCGAGCCGTTGCTATAATCCCGCCAGCGCCAGGAATGTGTCCGAAGCGAGACATAGTGGTGCCTCGCTAGGCGCTGTTGAAAAACCTGAAATGCTGGGCTAAAGCCCGGTAAACCTGGCCGACCGAAAGTCGGCCGTGACAATATGCAAAGACGCATAGCAATCCCGGCTTGCTTGTGTGTGGCAGCGCTGGTTTTGTGTCCGCGCCTCGCCAACGCTCAAATCGCTAAGGTTCTGGACGACACTAGCGGCCGCCAGTTCTTCATCAATTCCGAGCCGTCTCAAACCCAGTTTCGCACGGCGAAGCCCCGCGCAACCATCTACTTGCCTGCGGAATCTTCCTTTACAGGGCACGGCCGGCCGGCCATGAGCATCGACCGCGACGGCGCTGAAAGACTCGTGCGCGAAGCCGCGGAACGCCACCACATGGATCCGGCGCTGGTCCGCGCGGTGATCGAGACGGAATCGGGATGGAACGCCGGAGCAAAATCCCGCAAGGGCGCTCTGGGCCTGATGCAGTTGATTCCGACCACGGCGGTGCGATTTGGCGTGAATGACGCGTTCAATCCGCAACAGAATGTCGACGCCGGGGTTCGATATCTGAAGACGTTGCTACAACGATACAATGGCAATCTGGATTTGGCGCTGGCGGCGTACAATGCTGGAGAAGGCGCAGTGGATCGCGCGCGCGGCATTCCGGCGTTTCGCGAGACTCGCGACTACGTTCAGAAAGTGCAGAATGCTTATTTCCGGCCAGGCTCGGGGCGCATGGAAGGGTTGTGGAGCAACCCACGCGCGATTCGCAAGGACACCGATCCGAGCGGCCGAATTATTTTCACAAACGACTAAGGCTCCACGAACGGCTGAGTTTTCACCAACGGATCGATTATCAAGGGCTGAGGGAGCGCTCCAAAGCAGAGGGGCGCGCAAGGCGGGGATGTTGGAAAGCCAAAATTTTTTCCTCAAGGTGTTCGCCCGCGTTTCGCCGGTTTTCCTTGCGCTCGGTCTCGCCTTCTTCTCCGCCCACGCTTCCCTTGCCCGCGAAAATTCCGAAACTCACAATAATTCCAACCGGCGCCAAGCAGCTGCCACGCAATTTGCCCATGCCGAAGGCTTGCGCGCGGAGCTGAACAGCAAGCCGGCGGAGAAGCGTACGCTTTCCGCATACAAGCAAGTGGTTTCCAGCTATCGGCGCGTGTACCTCATTACGCCGCACGCCGCGGAAGTGCCGGATGCGTTGCTGGCCGTGGCGGAACTTTACTCTGAGATGGGGGATAAGTTCGGCCGCAGCTACTATCAGCTTGCCGCGGATTCATACAAATTCCTGCTGCACGAATATCCCACCAGCCATTACGGACAGGACGCTATGCTGCGGACGGCACGGCTGCAGAAGGATCAGCTTGGCGATGCGGTAGGGGCATCGAAGACATTCGAGGAATTTTTGAAGAAATACCCGCGCTCTTCACGCAAGCGCGAGGCGCAGGAATCGCTGGCGGAGTTGGCACTCTTGCGTACCAGCGAGGAAACGCCGGCTGCGAAGAGTGAAGGCACCGGCGAATCGGAGAAAACCGCGGAGGCGGCGGAATCCTCGCGGAGAGTTCCTGCGGAGGCAGTACCCGTCTACGCAGCCGCTAATTCTGGAAAGGTGCCGCGCCTCCGGCGCATCGGCACCAGCGCTTCGGCGGATTCCACACGCGTGACTATCGATCTGGAAGATTTAGTGCAGTACGCATCGGCGCGCATTCGCAATCCGGATCGGATTTTCTTTGATCTCCACGCGGCGCGGCTCACTCCGGAACTGGCGCGGCAGAATATTCACGTCGAAGGTGATTTGCTTTCGGCGGTGCGCGTGGCACAAAACCAGGCTGGTGTCGTGCGCGTAGTGCTGAACGTAAACGGCGTCAAGGACTACACCGCTTCCCTACTCACGAATCCGCCGCAACTGGTGGTCGATTTGTATCCCAATACGCGCGGCGCGGCCGTGCGCGCGGCAAAGGCAAAACGCAACGCTCTGCGAGAGCCGATTGAGGAGCCAAGCGTCGATTCCGCCGCAGCGCGCGATGAACGCGCCGGCGTGCAAGCTGTTTCGACGGGGGTCACGCGGGTCGAGCCGTTTGGGCCTCCAGCGCCGGCCGGTGGCGGTGCGGTGAGCGGATCGATTGGTTCGGGCGCGGCGAGCTCTGCGGCTCCTGCTCCTCGCAACTCGAGCCTGGTCGACAATGCGACTGCGCGCGGCGGGAAATCGCGGAAGAATGCGAAATCTATTGGCGCGAAGCCGGATTTGATTCAGCCCGCCAGCGCGGCCCTGCCGACGCGAGACGGTCAGTCCACGCTGACGCGCACGCTGGGGCTCAAGATCGGCCGAATCGTGATCGACGCCGGACACGGCGGGCACGACACGGGGACGATTGGTCCAACGGGTTTGATGGAAAAGGATTTGTGCCTGGATGTCGCGCAGCGGCTAGGCAGAATTATCCAGCAGCGGTTGCCGGGCGCGGAAGTCGTGTACACCCGCGCGGACGATACGTTTATTCCTCTGGAAGAGCGCACGCGCATCGCGAACGAATCGAAAGCGGATTTGTTCATTTCGATTCACGCAAATTCCAGCCATGACCACGCGGCCCGCGGGATCGAAACCTACTACTTGAACCTGAAAGGCTCGCCGGACGCCATGGAAGTGGCGGCGCGCGAAAACGCCACCGCGCAGCAGAGCATTCACGACCTCGAAGATATCGTGAAGAAGATCGCGCGCAGCGAGAAGATCGACGAGTCGCGCGAATTTGCCGCGGACATTCAAGAATCGCTCGCCAAGCGCATCCAGAAGCTGAATAGGACCGTGAAAGACCGCGGCGTGCGCAAAGCGCCGTTCGTAGTGCTGGTAGGCGCGGACATGCCCTCGATCCTTACCGAGATTTCGTTCCTCAGCAACCCGGCCGACGAGCAGCTTTTGAAGAAGCCGGAGCATCGCCAGCGCGTTGCTGAAGGTTTGTATCAAGGTATGGCAAACTACCTTCAGAGCCTGAACAGCATGACCATGAACGTCCCGGGAAAATCCTCCGCTCCCAGCTCGGTAACCGCCTCAGTTGAACAATCGCGGAACCAACGTTAATCTAGTGGTGTCAAAGAAAATGGTAGGGATGCGCTTTCAATTCCTTTTTGCTTGCCTATTCGCTCTCCTGAGCGCAGCGAACAGCTCCGCCCAGCAACAGCCAGTCTTGCCGGATGCGTTTGGGAGCTGGCGCAGCAGCGGCTGCGCCGCAAATCTGCAGGGCCCCGCACTCTCGCAGGAGGCCGGCCAGCGTGAGTTCCGCCAGTGTCAGTACACCTCCGGAAAGCAGGGCGCCACGATCTGGGCCGGTAGGTATCGTGATCCCAGCAGCGCGTACGAGGTCTACACTTCCCTGCTGCGGCCTACGATGCAGCCATCCACGGTGGGAAGATTCACAGCGGTAGACGATAAGGGGATGTTGGCGCTGGTCGGAAATGTGGTCGTCGGCGTGGACCAGCCGCGGAATGTGTCTACGAAGGATTTGCAGGAGCTCACGTCCATCATTGCGGCGCGGTCCGACAATACACCCTTGCCCCCAATTCGTGAATATCTGCCCAAGGAAGACTTGGTGAATGCGACGCAACGCTACGCGCTGGGGCCGGTCGCGCTTCGTGCCGCGGCCGAGTCTGTTGGCAAGCCGGAGATCGCCGGTCTGGCGAACGCAGCCGGATTCAGGCAGGGCGCAGAAGCGATGCTGGCGCAGTATCACCGGGGGCGTGACGCGGGTGTGCTACTGCTGATCGACTATCCCACTCCCCAACTTGCGGAGTTGCATTTGCGGCATCTGGAGACGGCGCTCGCGGAAGCGACGAAGAAGCCTGGAGCAACGATTGAGCGCAAAGGATCGTTGTTGTCCATTGTGGTAGCGCCGAGCTCGGCGGCGTTTGGCGAGAATTTACGCGCCGCGGTGAACTACGAAACACAAGTGACCTGGAACGAGCCGAGCCAGACGGCCACCGATCCGCCGTGGGGGGTGGTTCTGTACCGGATTTTTGTCGGCACGGGCGTCTTTATGGTCATGGCAGTGGTTTTTGGCGTGGCGTTTGGCGGCTTGCGGGTTTTCACGAAAAGATTATTCCCCGGCAAAGTGTTTGACCGGTACGAACGGATGGAAGTGCTGCAACTGGGGCTGTCCGGAAAAACGATTGACACCCGCGACTTGTATTGAGCAGGCTGCGCGACACGGTTTGCAGAGCGAAGCGAGCGTCCAACATAGCACCAAGCCAGGGCGCCGCATGCCGCGTCCCTACAAGTAACGCAATTCCCTCCCCGGCGTCTAATCAAGGGCCGGGTGTCCTGTAATTTTGCGTCAGCGCAATCGTATCGTAAACTGTGGGGATTCCCACACGGGGTGGGGCTCAACAATGCATGGTTTCCGGGTTATTCAAAACAGACAATTTAGACGCGGTGCGAACGCGTTGCTGCTGATCGGCGCCTTGGTGCTCGCGGCCGGCTGCGGCAAGACTTCGGCCGGCGACCCGGCGGCAGGCGGCGCGCCCCAGGCCATGCCGGTACAGGTCAAGATCGCGCAAGCGGAGAATATCCCCGAAACTACCGAGTATCTATCGGTCCTTAAGTCGCGGCACTCGGCGAACATCAATCCGCAGGTGGAAGGCTACATCACGAAAATTTTTGTGAAGTCCGGTGATCGCGTGAGCGCGGGTACGCCGCTGATTCAGATCGATCCGCTAAAGCAGCTGGCGGCGGTGAGCAGCCAGGAAGCGGCGCGGGCGGCGCAGGAGGCCAACGTCCGGTACGCGCAAATCCAACTTGAGCGCGCGCGCAAGTTGTACGCAGCGGGTGTAGTGCCGAAGCAGGAGGTCGACAATGCGCAGACAACGTATGACGCAGCGGTGGCGCAACTGAAGGCGCTGAGCGATCAAGTGAACCAGCAGCAGGCAGAGCTGCGCTACTACCGAGTGACGGCGCCGATGGACGGTATTGTCGGCGATATCCCGGTGCGCGTGGGAGAGCGCGTGGCCGTGACGACGCTGCTGACTACCGTGGACGAGCCGGGGGGGCCGCTGGAAGCGTACATTTACGTCCCCGCCGACCGCGCGCGGAATTTGAAGTTGGGCTTAACGGTGCATCTGGCGGATGACGCAGGCAACAAGGTGGCGGATACCCGGATAACTTTCCTCTCGCCCGAGGTGGACCCGGAGACACAAACGGTGCTGGCGAAAGCATTGCTGGAGAATCCGCGCGGGCTGCGCGTGGCGCAGCAAGTGCGTGCGCAGGTGGTGTGGTCGACGCATGAGGGAACGGTGATTCCGATTCTTGCGGTGACCCGCATCAGCGGGCAATTTTTTGCGTTCTTGGCGGTGAACGATGGAAAGAGCACCGTGGCACGGCAGAAGCTGCTGAAAGTCGGGGATACGATCGGCAATGACTACGTGGTGCTCGAGGGCATCAAGCCGGGGGACCACATTATTGTTTCCGGATTGCAGTTTTTGCAGGACGGGGCGCCGGTGACGGAGCAGGTGCAGCAGCAGCCGCAGCACGTGACCCGTGACTAGTGACTGGTGACTCGTGAACCCCAGCGCCCCAGCGATTTTGGCCCAAGAACGACCTCGGATACGTGAATCTGCTCAGTCTGGCCGGGCTGAAGCCCGGCCTCTACAGATAAGGTGACGCTTGGTTGATTTTTTTATTCGGCGGCCGGTGTTTGCGACGGTTTGCGCGTTGCTGATTATTTTGGGCGGCGCGATTTCCATTCCCACGCTGCCGATCGCGCAATTCCCTAGCCTGGCGCCACCGCAAGTTGTCGTCAGCAGCTTCTATATCGGTGCGAATGCGCAAACGGTGGAGTCCGCGGTCACGATTCCTCTCGAACAAGCCATCAACGGCGTGCAGGGAATGAAGTACATAACCTCGACGAGCGGGAATGACGGCTCGAGCAACATCATCGTCACTTTCGATATTTCGCGCGATGTGGATCTAGCTTCGGTAGACGTACAAAACCGAGTGAATCAGGCACTGGGGCGACTGCCCAACGAAGTCAAGAACACGGGAATTTTTGTCAACAAGCAAGCCAGTGGGTTTGTGTTCGGGGCCGGCGTGTACACGGAAACCGGCCAATACGACAGCCTGTTTCTGAGCAATTACATGGACGTTTATGTTCGCGACGCGCTCAAGCGTGTGCCGGGGGTTGCGGACGCCATTATCTTCGGGGAGCGCAAGTACGCCATGCGTTTATGGCTCGATCCCTCGAAAATGGCGCAGCGCGGGCTGACGGCCACGAACATTCTCGCGGCGCTGCAAGAACAGAACGTGCAGGTAGCGGCTGGCGAGATTGGGCAACCGCCGACGCCGAGCGGGCAGGCGTTTCAAATCAGCGTGCGCGCGATTGGGCGGCTGAGCGAAGCGAAGGAATTCGACAATATCATTTTGAAAACCGGCGCGGACGGAACGCTGGTGCGCGTGAAAGACGTGGGGCGCGCGGAGCTCGGGGCGGAGAGCTACAGCTCGCGTCTGCGCTTCGACGGGCACGAAGCGGTGGGAATGGCCATCACGCAATTGCCGGGGGCCAATGCGCTAGATGTGGATAAGGCGGCGAAGGCGGAATTTCTGCGGTTGTCCAAGAATTTTCCGCCGGGACTGAAGTATGCGATCGCGTTCGATACCACCAACGTGGTAAGCGAGTCCATCCGCGATGTGCTGATCACGCTGCTGCAAGCCATCTTGCTGGTGATTGCGGTCATCTTTTTGTTTTTGCAGGACTGGCGCAGTACATTTATCCCCGCGATTACCATTCCGGTGTCGCTCGTTGGCACCTTCATTTTCATCAAGGCCTTCGGATTTTCGATTAATACGCTGACGCTGTTTGGCATCACGCTGGCCACCGGACTGGTGGTGGACGACGCGATCGTGGTGATTGAAAACGTCGAACGGCACATTGTGGAAGGCATCACCGAGCCGCACAACGCAGCATCGGTGGCGATGAAGGAAGTGGCGGGTGCGGTGGTTGCGACGTCGCTCGTGTTGGTGGCGGTGTTTGTGCCGGTCGCGCTCTTTCCTGGAACCACTGGCATTCTTTTCCGGCAATTTGCCCTGACGATTGCATTTTCCGTGGCCATTTCCGCATTCAATGCGCTGACACTCACGCCGGCGCTCTCCGCCATCTTCCTGGGACATCACCGCGAGCGGGCGCAGGGTCGCTTTTTCCGGGCCTTCAATCGAGTGGTCACCGCGGGCACCAATTGGTATCAAACCTCTGTCCGCCGTGTGCTTAGTGGCGCGTGGAGATATGCTGCCTTCGCTGCCTTCCTCGTAGCCCTGGTTGGCGCGTATTGGCTGTACCAGAAAGTCCCGCGTGCATTCATTCCTGAAGATGACGAAGGCTACCTGATCGTTGTGGTGCAGGCGCCGCAGGGCGCGTCCTTGGAATACACGCTGGAAGCGATGCGTAAAGTGGAAGCGGCTGCGGCGAATATCCCGGAGGTGGAAGGGGTATTTTCGATCGGAGGATTCAGTTTTTCCGGCTCGGCGCCCAATCGCGCGCTCGTCTTCATTCCCTTGAAGCCATTTCGAGAGCGACAGGGCGCTGCACATACAGCGGCTTCGGTGCTGAACCGGCTGCGCGGGCCGCTGATGGGCATACCGGAAGCGCTGGTGATCCCGTTCAATCCGCCGGCCATCCAGGGTTTGGGGCAGTTTGGCGGATTCCAGTTCGTGCTGGAAGACCAGGGGCGCAACACGCTTCAGGCGCTGGCGGATACTGCGAATCAACTGGTGGCGCAGAGCCGGACGAACCCCGACCTCGCCGGACTGTTTTCGAGCTTCACTGCCAATGATCCGCAGTACCTCGTTCACATCGACAGAGAGAAAGCGAAAAGCCTGCAGGTGCCGCTAAACCAGATCACGAATGCGCTGCAGGTGTATATGGGCTCGGTGTATGTGAATGACTTTGATTTCAACAATCGCGCGTACCGCGTTTACGTACAGGCCGATCAGAAATTTCGCTCTAAAGCCAAGGACATCGCGCAGTATTATTTGCGCTCCGACGCCGGGAAGATGATTCCGCTCGATAATCTGGTGAAGATCGAGCAGACCGCGAATCCGCAGGTAATCAGTCACTACAATTTGTTCCGTGCGGCGGAAGTCGACGGCTCGGCAGCGCCGGGTCGCAGCTCCGGAGAAGCCATGGCGGCAATGGAGGCGCTGGCCAAGAAGGTGCTGCCTAATGGGATGACCTTCGAGTGGACGGGCTTGTCGCTCGAAGAGGTGGAGTCAGGTGGCAAAGCCGCCATGCTCTTCGCTCTCGGCCTCACTTTCGTGTACCTGACGCTCGCGGCGCAGTACGAAAGCTTTGTGCTGCCGTTCATCGTGCTGCTGGCGGTGCCGGTGGCGTTGCTTGGTGCGATTGGCGGCCAGGCGCTGCGCGGATTGCAGAATGATGTGTACTGCCAAATCGGCCTGGTGATGTTGATCGGGCTCTCCAGCAAGAACGGGATTCTGATCGTGGAGTTCGCGGAGCAACTGCGGGAAAAAGGGATGAGCATCGTGGATGCGGCGATCGAAGCGGCGCGCATCCGGCTGCGGCCCATCCTGATGACGTCCTTGGCATTCATCCTGGGCGTCGTGCCGCTGGTGGTCGCGCGCGGTGCCGGCGCGGCGGGCCGCGTTTCCGTGGGGACGACTGTTTTCGGCGGGATGATCGCAGCGACCACCCTGAACTTGATTTTCATCCCTGTTCTCTACGTGCTTGTACGCAGCCTGGTACCAAGCCGGAGACCACACCCCGCGGCCATCAGCGAACCCGCGGACTGAGAGCCCGCACCTGCAGGCCGGGGCCCGCCCTGGCTGAGAAGTGTAAATACCATGTCACCGCGCGGTCATTTTCTCATCTTACCCGGGCATCGAGCAGATTTTCGCGCTAAAGTCATCTTTTCTGGATATCAAGACCCATTGGGCCGCAAAGATCCTGCACGTTGCAGGGTTTTAGCAGAATTTTTACAGACCACTGCCAGTCTATTCAGTGAGTACCCGGAGGACGCCCGGTGTCCGCACTCCGCCGGAGAGCCGGCACTTCGGGAGGCCCGGTTGATCGCACCGATGTTGGTGCGGTACAGGATCGGAGGAGGGTAGAGGCATGATGTCCCGATTGCGTAACGCCCACGTACTAGGCCTTTGCTTGGTGGTTACATTGGCCAATTGCGTTAGCAGCTTCGCGCAGAACGCGCAGACGACTGCGGCCTCGCCGAACAGTCAGGAGCTTAATGGCAAGATCGAGCTCCTCACGCGGTCACTGGAGCAGACGCAAACGGAGCTGGCGCGGTCGCGGACCGAGATCGAGCAGCTTCGCGCCATGTTGGGAGAGGTGCTGAAGCGCATGGATGGCGCCGTTGCGGCATTGCCTCCCCAGGGATCGAAGGCGCGAACTGGCGAGGCGCCGGGGCCGCCGGGGTCGGAACAAACGCCGCAGGCGGCGCAGATTTCGCAGGACGACTGGGACTTGCTGAACGCCAGGGTTGAGGAACAGCGCCAGACGAAGGTGGAGAGCGGGTCGAGCTTTCGCCTGAAGCTTTCGGGCATAGCGCTGTTCAACGCTTTCGACACCTTGGGCAGTGTGGATAACCTCGATGTGCCGGCGATTGCCGTGCCGAGATTCGCGGGATATCCCGCTGGCGGACTCGGCGCATCGGTGCGGCAATCGATCATCGGTTTGACCGGGATTGGCTCGGAGATTTTCGGCGCGCGCGCGAGCGCGGACCTGCAAGTGGGATTTTACGGCGGGCTGCCCAGCGGATACACCGCGACCACCTCCGGGATCGCGAACTTGCGCATCGCGCGCATCCGCTTTGATTGGGAGAACACGTCGGCGATTGCCGGGCTGGATACTCCGTTTTTTTCTCCCAACTCGCCGACCACGTATATGTCCGTGGCGGTGCCTGGGTTCGCCTCCGCGGGGAATCTGTGGACGTGGACGCCGACAATTCGAGTGGAGCAGCGATTCGGCGGAGCAGGAACGCCATTCAAGTTGGAAGCCGGGCTGCTCGATCCCTCCGCCAACATCAACTACACCACGAACAATAATCTTCGCGCGCCGAGCCCGGCGGAAAGCTCGCGCATTCCCACCTACGCGGTACGCGTGTCATACAACAAGAGATCGGAAGAGCGTCCGGCATCGTTCGGAGTGGCTGGGATGTACTCTCCGCAGGAATTTTTTGCCGGCTATAGACAGGAGGGATGGGCGGCGACCACGGATTGGAAATTCGGATTGTCGCCGCGAACGGAGCTGAGCGGGCAGTTTTTTACGGGGCGCGGCATAGATGGTTTTGGTGGCCTGCCGGAAAATCCTTACCCGCTACAAAACCAGTTGCTTTACACCCAGCTTACGGCGCATCTATTGGCCGAGGTGGGAGTGATCGGGGGATGGTCGCAGCTCAAATTCAAATGGAACGCGCAGAATGAGTTCAACGTTGCGGCAGGAACCGGTGGGCGCAATTCGGCGGCGCTCCGGCAGGCGCTCAGCACCAGCTTCCCTGCACCGCTGATTCCGGCGCGCAACCAGATGATGTTTGCCAATTACATTTTTCGTCCGCGGTCGGATCTGGTGTTTTCCGCGGAATACCGGCGTATACGAACTTATGAAGTCACCGGCGCGCCTGACATCGCTGCACAGGTCGGCTTGGCCTTAGGATTTCTGTTTTAGTGGCCATGAGCACCCTTCGACTCACTTTCGCAATGATCGCGATATCAATGGTGACTGCTGCCTGGGGTCTGGCGAAGTCGAACGGCGGCGCCAGGAACGGAGCGGCGGGAGTGAGCGGCGAGGCTGCGGTGATGGAGTCCGGCAGCGGCGCGAGGGAGAAGGACGCGTCAAAGGTTGTAGTCTGGCTTGTACCGGTGGATGTCGTGCAGCAGCCCGTTCGCGCCACTGCGGAGCGCCCGCATTACCGGCTTCTGCAGCGCAATAAGAGATTCGAGCCAGGGCTGCTGGTCGTGCCGGTGGGCAGTGTTGTCGATTTTCCGAATGCCGACCCGTGGTTCCACAATGTTTTTTCGCTTTACCGCGGAAAGCGGTTCGATCTGGGGCTGTATCAAGCCGGCTCGCAGAGATCTGTGAGATTCGACCGCATCGGGCCGTCGTATCTTTTCTGCAACATTCATCCGGAGATGACTGGGGTGGTGCTTGCGGTAGCTTCGGAGTTTTTTGGCGTTAGCGACAAGAGCGGCCGCTACTCGATTGCGGGGGTTCCGCCCGGGGAATACGCTTTGCATGTGTGGTACGAAAATGCCACGCCGGAATCGCTGCAAGCGCTGCAGCGGCAGGTGACGATAGAGAATGAAAATCAAACGTTACCCTCGATCTCGGTAAAGGCGGCAAAGCAAGCGTGGGCGGAGCACAAGAACAAGTACGGGCAGGACTATGATCCGCCGACACTCAAGACGGATTACTGAGCTTTGCGGCGCACCAGCGCTTGCCGCGCAGTGACCTTGGGAGACTCGAATGGCTAGTGAATCTCGGCGGACGCGATGAAGCAAACGGAAAAGGACGCAAACGTCATGGAGACAGTACTGATCGTGGAAGACAGCCGGGCCATGCAAAGAACGCTGCAGCGTCTGCTGGAAGCGGACTCGCTGCAAGTGCAGATTGCCTCAGACGGAATCACAGGGCTGGAGACGTTTCGCAAACAGCCGCCCAGCGCCGTGCTGCTCGATTTGAAGCTGCCGGGGCTCTCGGGCAAGGAGTTGTGCCGCGAGTTCAAGACCATCGCGGCATCGGTGCCCATCGTGGTGCTGAGCGCGAATGCGGAGGTAGAGGACAAGGTGCTGCTGCTGGAGCTGGGTGCGGATGACTACGTCACCAAGCCCTTTAGTCCGCGAGAGCTGCTGGCGCGGGTGCGCCGGGCCATGCGCCGCGGCGGCACAAAAAATCAGACCGTTTCCAGCGTTCCAGCGAAGAACGTGAGCCATGAAGTTTTGGTGTTCGGCGATGCGCGCGTGGATTTCACCAGCATGGAAGCTTCCCTGGCCGGGAAGCTGGTGATGCTGACGGCACAAGAGTTCAAGCTGCTGAAGTTTTTTGCCGGTTCTCCGGGACGGGTGCTTACGCGCGACGAGCTTTTGAACGAAGTTTGGGGCTACCAGAATTATCCTTCCACTCGCACGGTAGACAATCACATTTTGCGCTTGCGGCAAAAGCTCGAGCCGGATTCCGCCAATCCACGATTTTTCCTGACCATCCACGGCGCCGGGTATAAGTTTGTTCCCGGGAATGCTGCGGGCAGCAAGTCCTGAGGCGCTCCGTTCGTGAAATGATGGAACTGAAATGACCCACTTCCGCCTGCGAACACAGCTCTTCATTGCCACGCTGCTGATCATTTGCGGTTTGACGGGCGCGCTGCTGCTGATCATCCGGCACACAGTGAGCGTGGAGACGGAGCGGCAGGTACGCGACGGCACGGAAGCGTCAGTGCGCGCGTTTGAGAGCGTGCAGCGGCAGCGCGAGCAACAACTCTCTCGCACTGCCGCGATGCTCGCGGACCTGCCCACGCTGAAAGCGCAGATGACTACCGAGCACGCGCCAACGATCCAGGACGCGTCCACCTCTTGGTGGAAACTGGCCGGCAGCGATCTCTTTATTCTTGCCATGCCGGACCGGCGCATCGTGGCCTTCCACGTGACTAAAACCGGCTGGCCGCTAGAAGTGGCCCAGCGCGACCTGAAACGGTCGGTCGAACAAGGAGAAGATGCATCCTGGTGGTATGACAATGGACGGCTTTATGAGGTGTTTCTCCGGACCATAACCGCCGGCGCCGGGCCCAGTTCGCAGGAGTTGGGCTTCCTGGCCATCGGCTATCAAGTAGACTCCAGCGTGGCCGAGCATCTGGCCCTGGTGGCGGGAAATCAAATTGCGCTGGCGACCGGAGACAGGCTGATTGCTTCGACGCTGCCGCCGAAAGATGAAGCGGCGATGCAGCGGCGGCTGAGCCAAGCGAATCCGGAAGCGAACCCGGACGAGCACGAAATTGCTTTGGACACCGATCACTATGCCTTTTCTTCGGTGCTGCTGCATGGCGCGCTGCCGTCCCCGGTGCGCTGCTACGTGATGATGCCGCTGGGGCCGGTGAACAGCTTCATGAGCCGGTTGAACCGCACGATTTTCATTTTGGGCGCGTCGGCCATCCTTTTTGGGGCGCTGTTGTTCGGTTTCGTTTCGCGCACAATTACCAAGCCTCTGGACAATCTCGTTTCCGGAGTTCGCGCGCTGGCGGCAGGAAACTACACCTACTCGATAACGCCTGAAGGCACGACGGAGGTCGCGGAACTCAGCCGGGCCTTCGCCAAAATGCGCGGAGAGTTGCTGGATTCGCAGCGGCAGCAGATTGAGACGGAAAGAATCGCGGCGCTAGGCCGCGCGGCGAGCTCCATTTCCCACGACTTGCGCCATTACCTTGCGGCGGTGGTGGCCAACGCCGAATTTCTTTATGAGGCCGAAGAGCTCAAGCTGGACAAGAGCGAAATCTATCAAGAGATTAAGACAGCTTCAACGCAGATGACGGACTTGATCGACTCGCTGCGCGAATTGGCGCATCAGCGCGCGATTTCGCCGGAACCCACCGACCTAGAGCAAATCATCGGGAGAGCGATCGAAGCGGTGCAGGCGCGTCCGGAGTTTCGCAACCGGACCATTACCCTGCACGCGGGCAGCGAGCTGGAAGGAATGTTCGATCCGCGCAAGTTGGAGCGCGCTTTCTTTAACTTGGTGCTAAACGCCTGCGAAGCCGCTCCTGACGGCGAGAGCCGAGTGGCCGTGAATGTGCAGACCCGCAAAACTTCTTTTGAGATTCGCGTAACCGATCAGGGATCCGGCGTGCCGGAAAACATTCGCGGGCGGGTGTTCGATCCCTTTGTGAGCTCGGGCAAGCCGAACGGTACCGGGCTGGGGCTGGCGATCGTCAGCAAAATCGTCAACGACCATGGCGGCTCGGTGAGTATCGAGCGCACATCGGAGACTGGCACGGTGATGCTAGTGAAACTGCCCCGCGTGGCGAATGCGGTGGCGTCGCACTCGGATTCCGCGGTTGTGTAAGGATCCAGGGAAAAATTTGGAGGCGCGAGGCGGAATCGAACCGCCGATAAAGGTTTTGCAGACCTTTGCCTTACCACTTGGCGACCGCGCCTCAGGGCACAAAGCCGGTGCTGACCGGCTTCGGGCAAATTCTTAAGCGGCTTGCTAGTTCGCGCTGGCAGCTTTCGCGTTTGACGCTGTTTCGTTGACGATCGGTGAGCCGATCAGGTTGCCCCATTCAGTCCACGAACCGTCGTAGTTGCGCACGTTGTTGTAGCCCAGCAAATACTTGAGCACGAACCACGTGTGGGAGCTGCGCTCGCCGATACGGCAGTAGGCGATCACCTCATCGCCGCCGGTCACGCCCTTATTCTGGTACAGAGCCGCTAGCGCGTCGGCGGACTTGAACGTGCCGTCCTCATTGGCGGCTTGCGCCCACGGGATGTTGGCGGCGTTGGGGATGTGCCCGGCGCGCTGCGCGGTTTCGGTCATGCCCGGAGGCGCGATAATCTTTCCAGTGAATTCATCGACCGAGCGCACGTCTACGAGCTGGCCGCGCTTCCTTCCCTGCACCACCGCGAGCACATCGTCGCGCAAGGCGCGCAGGGATTCATCGGTGCCAGAGACGCGATAGCTTGCCAACGAAACCTTGGTGGCTTCCTTGGTCAGCGGTCGCTTTTCTTCCAGCCATTTCTTGCGGCCGCCGTTGATCAGCTTCACATTCTGGTGCCCGTAGTACTTCAGTTGCCAGAAAGCATAAGCCGCGAACCAGTTGTTGTTATCGCCATAGAGCAGAATGGTTGTGTCGTTGGAGATGCCAGACTCGCCCAGCAGTTTTTCCAGCGCAGACTTCTCGATCAGGTCGCGGCGGATGTTGTCCTGCAGTTGCGTCTGCCAATTCCATCCCACCGCGCCGGGAATGTGACCCTGATCGTACGCAGTCGTATCCACATCCACTTCCACGAGCCTGGTATTCGGGGCATTCAGGTTCTGCGCCACCGATTCGGTGGTAACCAGTACTTCCGGATGCTTGTATTCGGACATTTCCATTTCTCCTTTCACCTTTGAAACTCGATTCCTTTGCACGCCAAAGCAAAAAACCCACCTGCCATCTCTCTGGCGGTGGGTTAGAAAATCCAGGCTAGAACTTAAATCTCTAGGTGCCCAGCCTCCCCGCGCCAGAAGACACACACATACAGCACAGACAGCAGCAACAGGTCCGAGCGGTCTTCTGTGGGTTAGCTTGCATGATGAACGAGGATACACACAAAGGCGGGTCCACGCAATAGTACCTTGCCCGATGACTCCTCGTTCAAGAAGCCCTAAAAAGACCGCGCTGCTCCGTCTTATACCCGATTGACCTTGCCCGTCCTTTCGAGGACCATGCCAGCAAATTATGAGAGTCCTGGTCATCGAAGATGACAAAAAGATTGCGTCTTTCGTCCTTCAGGGATTAAAGGAGGCTGGCTTCGCGGTCGATCAAGCCGTCAACGGAGATGAAGGTCTCGATCTCGCGCTTATGGCTCCGTACGACGCTGCGGTTATCGATTTGATGCTGCCCGATCGCGACGGCATAAGCGTCATCGAGGAGCTCCGCAACCGTAAAGTAAACACCCCGGTGATCATTCTGAGCGCCAAGCGCACCGTAGATGAAAGAGTGCGCGGCTTGCAAGCTGGGGGTGACGACTACATGACCAAGCCTTTCGCTTTCTCCGAGCTGCTTGCCCGTATTCAAGGACTGATTCGGAGAGCGACGGGGACCATTGAACCGACTCGGCTGAGAATTGGCGATCTCTCTGTCGATCTCTTGACCCGAAAGGTGACACGATCGGGAAAACAAATTGAACTGCAACCTCGCGAGTTCGCTCTGCTCGAATATTTGATGCGCAATGCCGGGCGCGTCGTGTCGAAGACCATGATTCTGGAACATATCTGGGATTACAGCTTCGACCCTCAAACCAATCTTGTTGATGTGCTCATCTGCCGTCTGAGAAACAAAATGGACAAAGACGTCACAAAGAAATCCATCCAAACGGTCCGAGGCGTTGGCTATGTCCTTACAAACGGTTAAACACTTTGCCAAAACGTTTGGCTTTCGGATGACCGTTTCGTTTTCCGCAGCCTTCGTTCTGATCTCTGCAGTCCTTTTTGGCGTCGCATACTATCTCGTTTCATCCACGCTTCAGGTAAATGACCGAGCCGCTGTTGAACTCAAATTGAAGGAATACACGGATGAATATCGCCTCGGATCCGTTGCCAGTATCAAACAAGAAATAGGTGTCGAGTCGAATTCCGGCACGCTCCGCAATTTCATGGTCCGCCTAGCGGATGCGAAGAACCATACGATTGCGCTGAAACCCCCGGCAGAGGCGAGATACGATTTCAGGCAACTCGAACAGACCGCCATTGACGGGAGCAGAGGATGGATTCGGTTGAAGGCCGTGGGTGAAGATGATGTCTTGGATATTGCCTCGTCGCGCCTTCCCGACGGCAATCTGCTTCAGGTTGGCAAAGGCCCTGAGGACCGTGAAGCCATTTTGGCCGAGTTCGAGAACACCTTTATCGAAGTGTTTGTCGCCGTGATTCTGCCCAGCTTACTTGGAGGCATTCTGTTATCGCGCCAGGCTCTCCGCCCGGTCCGAAACTTGACCAGTGTTCTTGGACCGATCATTGATACTGGCAGCGTCAAAGCCCGAGTTCCCGTGCCGGCGACAGGTGACGAGTTTGAGGAGCTAGCTCTTCGCTTCAACCAAGCGTTGCAGAGGATTGAAACCTTGGTCGATGGAATGCGCGCTTCGATGGACAATATTGCCCATGATTTGCGAACGCCCATGACCCGCCTACGTGGAGTTGCTGAAATGGCCTTGCAATCCGATTCTGACGTGGAATTCTATCGCGAGGCCTTATCCGATTGCATGGAAGAGTCAGAGCAGGCCCTCCGTTTGCTAGATATGCTCATGGACATATCCGAAGTTGAGACGGGTTCGGTAAGGCTAGACGTTGGAGAAGTGGATGTCTGCGCCTTGATGAACAAGGTTTGCGATTTATACCGCGGAGTTGCGGAAGAGAAAAACATCACACTGCGTTTGGAATGTCCTAACGGCTTTTGGATATCTGGCGATCGCAACCGCCTGCTGCAAGCGATGGCCAACCTTCTGGACAATGCGATCAAGTACACGCCTCAAAATGGATCGGTGGACATAGCCGTTTCACTCCGCGACGCCGACGTGGTCATCGATATCAGAGACTCTGGCATCGGCATCCCCCCTGAGGACTTAGGCAAGATCTGGGACCGTTTTTTTCGAGGAGATAAGAGCCGCACCAAGCGCGGCCTTGGGCTGGGCCTCAGTCTTGCAAAAGCCGTGATCCTGGCTCATAAGGGTGCCATTAAAGTCTTCAGCGATCAGGGAAAGGGCACGCATGTGTCGGTTCAATTCCCATCGCACTACGCTTCCGTGGAAAGCCTCGTTTCCCAAGCCAACCTTTCAAAACTGTAATGTTCCGGTAAGGCCTTTGTAAGCTGACAAAGCTATAACCGATCTGGAGAATAAGCCCTCTCCGGCTCGGTCAGCCTAGGCGGCATACTGGCGCTCACTTAAAGAATAAGCAAGAGTACAGCCAGTGGAGGCAATCCTGAAGGCAGTTAGGCGTTCGATTGAAGAACTTATTCTTTTCTGTGGATTGGGCGTTCTGTGTGGCGCGGGTGTGGGCTTCTTCATTTTTCTTCGGTTGGGTTTGCCATCCCGACCGGACGACGCGGGATACATATCAGGACTGTTCTTACTATCCGGAATCAAGTTCGGCCTCTCGATTTGGACAGTCCGATGGATCCTTATGCTTTTCTGGCCTTTCGCGCGGACGCAGGCTCGCAACGATCCCAAGAAGGAAAGGATAGCTCGCGATGCGAATCCTGGTTAACGAATGACACAATCGGCCGAAAATATTACGAGCGCGGAATCCTGTAGCAATCTCGTTGCACATTCCATGCATGAGTGTCCTCCGGCTTCATCCTTAGCGTCCTCCTCGCTGATCGTCAAGGAAGCTGAGCTGCGAGAGTGGGACGCCTTTCTCGCACGCACAGCCGGAGGCAGCTATCCACAAACCGGCTCGTGGGCCATGGCGAAGCTGACGGCAGGTTTTCGCACTCGAAGGTTCACGATAAACAACGGCGAGCTAATCCTGGGTGGAGCTCAGATGCTGTATCGCCGGCTGCCTCTGGGCGGCTCGATCGCCTACGTGCCTCTTGGGCCGGTGCTATCATCAGACGATTCCGAAATCATTAACCTGGCCATAGCGAACCTCCATCGTATCGCTCGTCAGGAGAACGTCTCTTTTCTCGCTGTGCAGCCTCCACGCGGCGGCGGCGCCTTTGAGCGTCAATTGCTGAGCCTGGGATTTTCGCCTGCTTTGCTGGACTTGGCTCCCACGGCATCCGTGATCATCAATCTGTCCAATAGCCTCGATTCCATTTTGTCAAAAATGCGCAAGACGAGGCGCTATGACATACGAGCATCTCAGCGCAAGGGAGTAACCATTCGCGACGGCCGTCTGGAAGATCTTGACGCTTTTTACAAACTCCTGCTTGTTACCGCCAAACGGCAGGCATTCTCGACGCTCGATAAAAACTACCTACATGAAGTGTGGCGGCAATTTTCGCGCGGCGAGCACATTAAGATGTTCGTCGCCGAGTTTGAGGGGAGAGCTGTCTCCGCCGCCCTCATGATGACCTTCGGGGAAACCGTGACATATTGGAAGGGCGCTTGGTCCGGCGAACACGGCAGCCGCTATCCCAATGAAGCGTTGCAGTGGGCGGCAATACAGTGGGCTAAGTCCCGAGGGTATCGCTACTACGATTTCGGCGGCATTAAACGCGCTTTCGCGAAGAGCGCCCTCGGTGGTGATACCAGTGAACCGAGACACTCAGTAGGTTTCTATAAATTAGGCTTCGGCGGGGACATTGAATTATTCCCGCAAGCGTTTATCTACGTCTATAACCCAACGCTGCGACGACTCTGGTCCGCAATCTCAAAACGTGAACGCGAGCAGGCCTTCCTGCGAAACATCCTCGACCGAATTCGATAGTGTCGCGCCCGTTCGTTCCTGCGTTCTTTCTCCCAGCCTACGACGTCCTATTGAGGTGGAGTTCCGCATGCTCAAGGCAAAGCGGTTCGTTTCACCGGAGAATCTGCTGCCGGGCCGAATGGGTTATTTGGTTCGCCGCGTGAAAAAGCGCTTGGGGAATATCACGCGCAAGTTTCTTGAGGAAGGCTTCGAAGGTGTGGCGAACCGTGTCGCGTTTCACTACCGCTGGTCGCGCGAATTCCACAAGCGAGATGCGGAGTTTGACCGATCGTTGGGCGTGGACACAAAGGGCCCGGTAGGTCTGTGGTATCTCCGCATTGAATCCGACAACGTGCGCGACGCGATCCGATATGAAGGCGTGAATCCATTGATTTTTCGTCAGGCATTGCGCGAGGTACACGACGATTTTGAGGGCTTCACATTTGTCGACCTAGGTTGCGGGAAGGGACGCGCGCTTTTGCTCGCCAATGAATTCCGCTTTTCGCAGCTCATTGGCGTTGAATTCGCACCAGAGCTTGCTGCCGTGGCTCGCTCGAATTGCCATCGTGCTGCTGTACAAGCCACCGTGCTTTCGCAAGACGCCGCGCAATTCCCATTTCCAGCCGGCAACATCGTCGTCTATCTTTACAACCCTTTCGGCCCGACCGTTCTGAATCCGGTGCTCGACCATCTCCTAGAATCAAGGCATGCGAAATGCTACATCGTGTATATCAACCCGGTGCACCGTCAGCAGTGCTTCGATACTCGCCCGCACTTGCAATACGTAGCCGGGGAAACGGGATACGCAATCTGGGCCGTCACAGCAATACATTGAAAGTGACGATGGCGCGATTTACTTGGCGGCGCCCACCGTATAGGCAAGCACGATTTGCGGCAATCGATAGCGGTAACGCGCATCCGTGTCGGTGCGTCGTAGCTATCTCGCTACGCTGGCCATCTGAGCGGCCTGACACATGGGTGACAGTTTGTACCGGACACATAGGTGACACTTCCTCCCCGAGGGGAGGAAGTGATGCCTTGGAAGGAGTGTTCGGTTATGGAGGAACGTCTTCGTTTTGTCGCCCGTTTGCTGGAAGG